>JBLHSN010000079.1:0-18921 GCA_047626195.1 Myxococcota bacterium | reverse complement strand
GAAAGGTGGGGGCTGGGTAGGATGACCTCGTTACTCGGACCCGTACCATCCCCTCGACAGGGGACCGGCAACTATCGCCGGTCCCCTGTTTCATTATTCACCCAGCCAACACCCGGGTCATCGCATGGCGTCTCACACACGCATTGAGCGACCCAACCAGCTGACGAACGAGCAGCTGGATGACTACCTCGCACGAGGGTGGTACCGCATCGGCCAGACGCTGATGACCTGCCGATTCTTGGTATTCGAAGACGTCTTACGTTCCACCATCTGGACGCGACTCGACCTACGCCAACATGCGTTTCGGAAAGGGCAGCGCAAGAAGCTCGCCCGAATTCGTCGCGAGTTCGACGTTCGGGTGGGACCTGTTGTCGTCGATGTGGAACGAGAGGCTGTGTACCAAGCGTACCGATCTACCGCTCGCGGCGAGCGCAGCCCTTCCCTCCTGCACTTTCTGTACGAAGACAGTGGCCGTGACCTATTCGACACGCGCGAAGTCAGCATCTGGCGCGGCGACGTACTGGTTGCCTTCAGCTGGTTCGATGTTGGTAAGACCTGCCAACAGAGCCTCCTTGGCGCCTTCTTACCCGATGAAGAACGGTGGGGCCTCGGCTACGCTTCCATGTTGCTGGAGCTTGAGTGGGGTCTTCAACACGGCTACCACTACCACTACAGCGGGTACATCATGCCGGGAGAACCGGCGATGGACTACAAGCTTCGCGCCGGCGATATGCAGTGGTTAGATACCGAGGGCCAGTGGCGTTCCTGGGATACTTTCAACCCAGCCCACACCCCCGAGCGGTCTCTGAGCCAGGCGCTCGAATCCGTCACTCAGGCGCTCATCGCATGTGGAATCCCCACAGCCACGCGCGACTACCCTATGTTCGAAGCTCCAGCCTACGACCCATCGCTTTCCAAATGCATGACGGCCCCACGCGTTGCGGAGTGCTTTCCAAGTACTCACACGACTTCCGTACTGTTCATCACCTATGACATCGATTCCCACCTGTACGACGTGGTCCGAGCCACACGAGCCACTGGCATCGTCAAGCCACCGGACCCAAGCGTCCGCCCCAGGCATGTCGATCTGTTCCTGATCGGTGAGCCACTCGGGACGTTCGACTGCGTAGAGGATGTCGTCAGTTCACTGCAACGCCGCCTAAATCCTGGGCGTGCAACGTAGCCCTAGTTGATAGCCGAAAAATTTTCAGCAATACGCTCCAGAGCAGGCTACGCATGGGTATCCCTGGAGTTCAAATGCCAACACCTCTCCGTCCACAACGTAAGAGACGAGGCAACTACGCCGTCCTGTTCGTCCTGGCGATTCCCGTTGTTTTAGGGTTCGGAGCGTTGGCGGTAGACACCAGCTTCATTCGGTTGTCCCAGAGTCAGACACAAGACGTTGCCGACGCCGCTAGCCAAGCTGCTCTCGTTGAGCTGCGGCGCACTGGAAGTACCGCTCTGGCACGAGAAGCTGCACTCGCTGTTGTCGACCTCAATATCATCGCTGGTGCTGCAGGTACGCTCAAAGACCTAGAGTTCGGCGTCTGGGATGAGGACGGTAGCTCTGATGGAGACCGACTTCTGCCTGCGGACGACCCCAACGCCGTACGCGCGACAGTCGCACGCGAAGGAGGACAGGCCATCCCGTTATTCCTGGCCAAGATCTGGGGATACAACAGCTTCACCGTCGAACGCAACGCAACCTCAGCATCCCGGAAGCTGCAGGTCGTCTTGGTGATGGATATCACCAACTCATGGAGCCCACGCAATTTCGACAATGCGCGCATTGCCGCCATGGAATTCTTCGACACTATTGCTGACTCACACGGGCCCGACGACCAGATTGGCATGAGCCTGTTCAGCAACCGCTTTGGCTGGGAATTCACCCCTCTGACCGGGTTCGACGACGACGCCACAGTCGCTAGCATGCGTGCAGACTGGGATGGTCTGCGCACAGCCAGCAAGGCCGGTGAAATGCAATCAGGCTGGCCAAGCCGATGCAGCCAAAACTCGGGAGCTAACCAGAACAATTTTGCGGCGCCGTCAGTCGGCGGCTGTTTTCCCAATATGCCCCGTGAGTACCGAGACGAGCCTGGTACGGACCATTCGACCGGCATGCAGATGGCCTACACCATGTTCGATGACGGGTTCGATACCACTGCCTTCCGCGTCATGCTTGTGCTGACAGATGGACAGCCAGCCAACCTACGGAACCCTGGCGTCGCCCGCGAGCTCGACGGCTACACCGAGACTCGATGGCGAGAGTATTTAGGTCCCGCCCCGCGCTCTGCCGCTGACATCCGGACGGAGAGTGTGGCCATCGCACAAGAAATGTGGGACGACTTGAATGTTCACACTTACGTGGTGTCGTTCAAGCAGGACGACGCCTTCATGCGCTCCATGGCGCAAGGCCAAGGCTACTTTATCCGCACGGACAACTCGAACGCGCTGGTGCCTATCTTCCGAGACATCGCCAATTCCCTTCCACTTGCACTGGTGGAGTAGGCCATGCGTCAGTACCGGAGCGGAGCGACGGCGCTAGAGTTCGCACTCATCCTCCCCACGTTCATCCTTCTACTTTTGTCCGTCATGGACTTTGGCTGGCTGTTCTTCCAGCGAGCCACCCTGGATATGGCTGCGACAGCGGGTTGCCGAGCAGCGACGCTTGTTGACCCCGGCATCGGCGACACCAACATGGATGAAGTGGAAGACGTAGCATTCGATGAAATGGCCGCCCAGCTTTTAGCGGGAGGTGGAGGCGTCTGCGAGACAGGTGAGTGCTACGTTGACCTGATTCCATATGGTGCCCCACCAGGTCGCAGTATGATCTGTGTCATTGGTCGTGAGTTTGAGCCGCTCATCGGCATGACCGTTTCCCCGATGATGCTAGAGTCATCCATCGCAGTTCGCATGGAGTGGCAACGATGGCCCGAGTAAGCCCGCAGCGCAAACGCCGTGGCGTCGCGGCAGTTGAATTCGCCCTCACCCTGCCCGTTTTCTTGCTCGCAGTCACTGGTGTGGTTGAACTGTCCCACTTCATCAGCAACTTCCACCACGTCCAACGTGCCGCGAGGGATGGTGCGCGAGTAGGTTCGGTGACCCTTGAAGGTCCAGGTGGAGACGGCTCCATCATTCAGGCTGCGGCAGCGCAGCAAGCCATCGACGTCTTAGAGTCCTCCACAAGGCCATGTGAGGACGGATGCGATGTCGTTGTGGACGTATACTCGGACGATGGTCGGAAGTTCGTGACCGTGACCGTCGCTTACCCATACACGCCGCTGACTTGGATGTTTGGCCAGTTGGCCGACCAGTCCGTCGCACAGTTCACCATGATGACGCAGCAGCAGTAGCTGCCGCGTCTGTCATACTGAAGCCGACTACGAACCGTACTTGACGCTGCATCCATACGAACGGGTCCGCGCGGTTCGAACGTCTTGCCCGCCGCTTAGGTCGGTGAGGGCTTGATCGACGTAGTTGATGTACCCGTCGCCCGGGTCGGTACCACTTGGAGCATTGTCTAGGGCTCCAACGTACGACACCTTTCCAGTGGGGTCCACAACCACCATCGCCGGCGTCGTACGCGCACCATAGGCGCGACCAATGTCACCGGCTTCATCGAGAAGCACCGGGTGAGTCATATTCCACTCTGCTGCAGCAGCCTGGTTAGCCTGAAGACCGTGCCCCTGCTTGCCGGGCGCACCCGAGTTGATTGCCAACCAAACCGTATCGTCAGTCACTACTCGCCGTGCTTGATCCGTCAAAGCCCCTTCGCCATGCGCATGAACAACGTAGGGGCACCCTGGATTAAACCATTCAATAACGACAGTCTTGCCCACATAATCGGCCAACGCGACGGTGGAGCCATCGATCGCCGGCAAGCTAAATGCAGGCGCTGCCTGACCAGGGGCCAGGTCCGCTAGTTCTGTGGAAGCTCCTGCCGAGCACGCCGTAAACGCCAACAAACCAAGAACGCGCATCATCAACTCCGTGGAAGAGCACTCGTCATACCCGGAGTACCCTGACGCCACAGCCCTTGTGACACGCGCTGACGGATTGAGCAGCTACGTGACCCAGTCTCCCCCCTGTCCAACGCGCAGCCGTCCTGTTCGCCACCAAACAACGGTCACCACCACAGCATAGGCGACGGTAGCGAGTAGCAGCAGCCAGAGTCCGCCTGCGGTCGGCCAGGTCGACACCATGGCCGGGTGTAATAGCAACACAACGGGAATGGCCCCTAGCGTAGCTACTGCCGAACCCGCAACGGCACTAATGGCCGCTGATGTCCGCAGCTCCGGATCAATGATGCGCACCAACGCCAGCCCCATTGGAAGCGTTCCTGTGGACATACCGAACCACACGACCATGTGCTCGAATCTGTCTTCATTGAATGCGCGCGGCGCTAGCCATACGCAGACGACCAAAGTCACCACACCACCGATTGTGGTCAGCACGGCGATGGGTACCCAATTGCTGGCAAAAACCGAAAGTTGAACCGCTGCAATGGCACAGACCGTGGTGATGTCCACCGCCGTACCAGAGATGCGGGGCAGCAGAGCCCTTGAGAGTACCTCGCCAGACCCCATCTTCAGTAACGCCGCTCGAACCGCGCTCGCGACCAAGGCGCCAATGATGAAGTGAAACCCCCACACCATCGGTGCGACGTCTTCAGCAATCGGCATCAACAGTGTGTACAGGCCCGAGCAGAGACCGAGCGTTACCGAGTAGCAAAGGCCAATGATGACGAGTTGTTGCGTCATGATGTCCACAGAACCGGGTTGACCTCGACTCGTCACAGCAGGCTCAGGCGCTGTCATCGCTGCACGTTTCGAGGATGTCCACCCCCGCAAACGACCGAACGCGACCAGAGGAACGCCAACCACAATGGACCAAGCGAAGCCGGCCGCGGCGACAACCAGCCCGATCTGCTCACCATCGACAAGACCCCCACTCGCCTCCCAAGCCTTTCCCATCGACATGGCCTGCCCAGGCCCCTGCTCAAAGCCCAGTGGGAGCATCAATCCAAAACCCGGATGCGTCGGCTCAGAAAGCAGCCCAAGGCTCAAGACAACTGCAATTCCAACCACCGTTTGTAGGGATATCATCACGACAATTGCAAACCCCATCGAGGTGGCGTCAGCAGTCGCAGAGTGGCTTGAACTCCCAGGGTCGGGTGGCGTCAGCGCAATGGCAATGAACACAATAGCGAGCCCATGGTAGACAAGCGTCGTCAATACCGCGTTATTAATCGGCAATATAGACAGCAGCTGCGGCCCGACGAGTAGCCCAAACATACCCGCTAAGATGCTTCCGGGTAGCCCCAGCGAGCGAAGCGGCGGTACGAGGCGTCTACAGACCTCGGCGACGAAGAAACACCCAGCCATGACCAGCGCTGTGACAAGCAAGCTCTGTTCCCACACATCCACAACGACCTCCGCGAGCGCACGATAGCGCACACAAAACCCTTGAATGGGAGTGGATCTGATCCGATGCGTAGCCAACCACCACGCACGGAGACACCACATGGGGACCATAGAGGTGACCAGCGACATCGTCTGGCACGTCGCCCAAGACCTGGACACGCTTCTGTTCATCGCCAGCTGCAAGGTGTTCGGCCTGTCGACCCGAGCTGTGACGTTCAATCAGCTGTATGACAATGCCTTCGAGACCACCGAGAATCTCCTGCGCGCGCTGCACGCAGAAGGAGAGTTCGCCTCCTTCTTAGCTGACAGAGGTTTGCGTTGGGAACAGCGGGGTCGTCCCACCCCTGCAGTGACGACTCGGTTCGAGATCCGGCTGTTCGCAGAATGGAGCGAACGGCAACTGGCCATGGCGTCGTAGGTCCAAGACGGTGCAAAGCGCGTTACTCGGCCCGCATGGAGGCACAATGCGTTTGCTCACGTTGGCCAGCTGCATGGTGATGGGATGTGGTGGAACCGAGGTCGAGGCCACCGTGGAGCCAGTCTTGGTGACAGTCGTCGCGAACCCGGCGCTTGCACATTGTCAAGAGATGCACTGTGGCGGCGTCGTTGACGTTGAAGCCTGCCTGGTCTTGTCTTGCCCGCAGACGGCCCCCACCATCACTGCTGGCGTCAAGACCATCCGGTTCGACGAGCACACGCTCTACATCGAGCTCACTCCGACCTACACCGCAGGAAGCATTGGTGATGTTGACGTTCCGCGGACGGCCCCCATCTATGTCGGCGTCACAGCGGTCACCCCCTCGGGCACTGAGATCGACCTGCTGGTACAAGAGATGATTCCCGGCGGCGAGATTGGCAGTGTTGTGTTCACTGCAGAGCTCGATGACCTCGTTGACCACGTCCTCATCGGCCTGTGGGATGAGAAAATTGCCCCCTGCGATGTCGACCGTGGCGGATGCAAGGAGTTCGGCTTCGTCTTGGACGGCTCGCTGGCGACCTACCCACCCAACGTCTATGAGACCGGCCACCGTCAACGCTTACTTCAAGGCCCCGTGGACTTACAGATTAGCGCGGCCCGAGGCCTCGACGAGAGCCGTGTACGCGAACTTCGAGAAGCCATCGAAGAGGCTGCTGCCCCGGTGGTAGATGTGTTCGGCGCTGAGTTAAACATCAGCCTCTCCCAAGCCGTCGACCGCTCGGGAATTGAAGTTCGCTACGCCCACCCGCGCGACGTGTATTTGGCCAGCCAGATTGGCAATCGCCTTCAGGCCGAAACCGGAGTCACACCTCTACTGCGCTACACGCCAGAGGGTGGCCAGCATGCGCTTCAGGTCACCTTGGGTCCAGATACGGCTGCGCAGTAGACTCGAACATTAGGTCAGGCCCGTTCGTTCCAGTTTGTTCCACGCCGTAGACGCGCCTCGAACCACTCGCCACGTCACGACGGCGAACACACCCCACAAGAACAGCGGATAGCCAACACGCTGACTCGGTGCCCAGAGCAAGTCGCGCCAATCGGTCTTATCAAGGCCGTAAGCGACTGCCATAGCCGCTATATCGACGGTGAATAGCGCCGCAAATAGCCAGGCCAGCACGGTGACGGCAGCTGCAGAATGCTCAACGAAAGCAAAACCTACAGTGAGGGGTAGCAGCAGGTAAACCCCCAAATGGGCAAACCACAGATTCGGGAGCGCTAGCAACCGCATACGCCACGGTGCAGGACGCCACCAAGCAGAGCTGTGCAGCCAAGCGCACTGCAAGTTGCCGTGTAGCCAACGCAGCCGCTGTCGAAACAGCGCGCCGCCAGAAATGGGCGCCTCGGTTCGCGAACGTGCACGGCTCTCAAACACTACACGATGGCCAGCACGAAGCATCGTAAGGGTCATGTCGGTATCTTCGGCCAGGGTGCGGCTCTGAAACCCACCGCATACTTCCAAGGCCTGACGTCGCCACCCACTCGCAGCACCTGGCACTGTGGTGATGACTCCGAGGACGGCCTGCGCACGCCGGTCTATGTTGAGCCCACTCACGTACTCAAGCGACTGCCAACGCGTCCACAGATTCAGTCGATTCCCCACAGCAACATTGGTCGCAACCGCCGACGCCTCGCGCTCCACAAGAGACGCAACCATCCAAGAAACCGCGTCTGGTGCCAGCCAAGTATCGGCGTCTACTGTGACGATAAAGGGGGCAGTCGACTCGGAAACTCCTCGATTAAGCGCCTGCGACTTCCCCTGGTTTGACTCTAGGCGCACGACCCGAACACGGGGGTCGTCTATTGAGCGGACACGCGCCACGGTGTCGTCCGGTGACCCGTCATCAATGACGATGACCGACAGGTTCGGGTAGTCACTGGCCAACACCTGCTCAACCGTACGAGCGATAACGAAAGCTTCTCGGTAGGCGGGAATCAGCACAACCACCTCGGGCCGCTCGCCCTGCATGCGCGCAGTCAGTAGGGGTTGACGGCGGCGCTGTGCAATGTGGTCCACTACCGCGCACAGCAAAAAGAGTCCCCACCGCAGACCCACTGCGGCGAGCACGCAAACCATTGCTGCATCTACCCAGGACGCGTGCATTCACTCCCCCGAGGACAGTGTAGTTCACCGCACCCGCCGGCTCATGGCAACAGAATCAAGTCCTCGCGAAAATGCACGCCGGCGGAGAAGCACATCTCGGCATCGAACACCACTTCATCAGGGAAGTCTTCCGATGATGCTGACAGTTCAAATCCGAATACTGCCCCTCCGTCAGACAGATAGGCTGCGAGGTCAACGGAGTCGGGACTCGCTTGCACGGCAATGTCCGACGTCCGCGAGTCGGGGTCTCGATAGAAAGAAAAGAGGTCGACAGAGGGCAAGCCATCTGTCTCTACCAACGGGGCCAAGTGGATTCGGACCTTTTCGACAAACCCAAGATCCTGGTCATTGGTGGGCGTGAGCCGTCCTTCAAAGAACATCACATCTGTAGAAAGCCCCTCGGGAATGCCATCGATATTTTCCTGGACCACCTCGCCGCCCACCTCAATGGGGGCATCGCTGAACTCGTCCGGTAGCCCCGCCGTTGGGTTCTCCAGCCGAACGCCCATGGCTTGCGCACAAATCATAGGAAAGTCGACTTGGATATCGACGCATCCAGCGGACAGGACCGCCATGGTACAGAGTCGCTTCATGGCGAAGGCCCCTTAAAGTAAACGATGAAGCCCAAACGAGCCGAGGGGACGTACGCGCGAACTCGTGCGTCTTCGATGCGTAGAGTTCCCTCTCCGGTTTCCTTGTCTGCAAGAGCCTGGAGTCCACGCACCCTGGACCAGATCCCGCTCATTCCGGCATGGATGTAAAAGGTTGCTTTCGGGTTGCCGAACTCCAGTCCGCCCCGCGCATTCGCGAAGCTGTACCCAACCCGGTCCAGCACGGAGATTCCATCCTGTGGGCCAGACAGCGCGTTGACGACCCAGTTGGCATCAGCCTCCAAGAAGTGCCCCCCATCCACAGCAATGACTGGCGCGACATCCCAAGGTGCTTTCAGTGCCACCCCGACTCGGCCGCCAGCGCCAATGCCATTGGTGGCTGCTGTCACACTAAACCGCACGGGGTTAATTGGACGCCAGGCGATACCTAGGTTCAAGCCATCCGGAACTCCCGCGTCGAAGGTAATCCCCACATGACGCACCGGTTCGCGCGCCGTCTCCTGCCCCTTCGCTACCGTTGTGGACGTGATCAGCAGTGACAGCAGACGGATGAGCATGCGACGTCCGTCGGCACACGCCAACCGCACATTAAACGGTCAGTCGTCTCGGGACAGAACTCGCAGACGTGTCGCCCGCGTAAGCCGCAACAGATCACCGGGATTTAAGTCGTAATCACCGGCTTGTAAGACCAACTCCGACGGACCGCGGCGTACCCGGGCCCGGCGAGCCAACGTCACACGCCCTTCTCCCAACCACTTGAGGTGCCGGCGCGACAGACGACGGTCGCTCAACACACTTGTAGCGTACAGAGGAAACGGAATTCGGTCACTCTCACTAGAGCGGCCAACCACATCCCCTACCTTGGGCTGAAGAATCTCTCCATCCTCGGGACCGCCGACAATCTGTAGAGCAACCGGGATGTTCCGATCGATATCCGGAAGGATCGGTCCCCAAACAATGGGTCGTAAACTCACCGCTGAATGGGACGCAAGTAGAGTCCCTAGGGGTCTTCCTGCGACTTCGTGCAAGCCGTTGGCCGTGTCAGCAGCGATCAACTCCCACACGTCGTCCACGTCAAAGCCGGGCGTCAACAATCCGCCATACGCCCGAAGACGCGCTGTTCCCGACCAGTTGGCGACACGGTCCGGAGCCGGCACCAACCCGGCCAGGCGAGTCCGAAGATCTTCCCCTCGCCTCGCGAAGACCTCCTTCATAACTGCCGCATTCGGCGGAGGTTCCTCTTCGTTCTCAAGCGCTAGGGCTAGATGTTCGAGGCCGACAAATCCAACGCCTGCCTGTTGAGCCAGAAGGTAGGCCGTGTGCAGGTACTCAGCAGCGGTCGGCGAAGGCTCAGGCCAGCCTTCCGGTCTCCAGCGGCGCTCCACCAGAGACGGCCGCAGCAACACACGTGGGTCGCCAACGAACAACGCGTGCCACGCATCACTGCCTTCACGCCGAGTCTGCCGTGCACGAGACGATGCGACCGCGTCCGCCAACGAATCTTGCTCCAGCAGACGTTCGTAGAGAGACGCAACAAAGGTCTTACAGGACGCTCCACTGACCGTACCCGTGGGAGCCACACAAGCAGGTCCCCCAGCGGCCACAACCCGCCGGGCCCAGTCGACACCCGCTGTTGGTGAACCGTCTGCGATGTCCAAAACGACAAGGTCCACGCCACGCAGCCAAGATGACGCCACGTAGCCAGCGCCTTGCGATGAATCTGCACCAACGATGTGCCCAATGACGTCATCGTTCGAGCCAGCAACGATGTGGAGTATGGTCGAGACCGGACGATCGGACGGCCCCGGTGCATCAACAGCGGAGCCAAATTCTAAGGTGTCCGCATCTGCCAACTTCGTCAGACACGCTTCGAGCGCTTCGACGCGTTCGGCATTCGACCCATCACTTGGAACACCGCACCAATAGATCACTCGAAGACGGTGCGCTGGGTCCGGCAATTCCTTCTGAATCGGCCCGACCGTAAGCCGCGCAATGCTTGCCCGACGGGTGTGCTCGAGCGGTGCTTGTTCAGGACTGCCACTCAACAGCTCCCATGGCCATTGTGCGGCTTCGCCGTGTGCATCCACGACCAGCGCTGGCCGCCCCGCTCTGCCCGTTACCGGCCCAAGCAAAAACGGGAGTTGGTTCGCCAGCATCGGACGACAACCCACCACTTTTGCGAGGGCTTGGCCCACCGTCGGGTCGGGCCCACGGCGCCCCGTAGTCGGCTGTAGGGCCTTCCGTACTTGGCCTACCAAGCGACCGGCTTCTTGGGCGTCGATAACGGCTTCGGTCGGCGGACTGCGCAAGTCATCGAGCGCAATGGTCCACGGACCTGTTCCACGCAACGACGTGATCTTCAATCGAACAACAGTGTTCATCGCAATTCGGTCTCCGAACGCCAGTAGGATACCTGCCCGACATGATTCGTATCGCCGCACTCCTACTGCTCGCTGCCTGCTCGTCGAACCCGCCCGTCGAAAGCTCTCCTACGACCCAGGTTCCAAGCGCTGCACCCTCGTCTTCCCTACCTGAACCTACGGACGTTCCATTCGCAGTCCGTGGGTTGGCCAACGGTGCCTACGCACCTCAGGTGGTTGGCACGGACGCTCGCGACGGCTCCGCATTTGTGTTGTCAGAGTTCCTCGGCGACTCACGCGTCCATCCAACCAAGGCGGCCATCGTCTCATTCTCCGCATCCTGGTGTGGCCCATGCCGAGCATCCCTGCCCCAGCTCGCCGACCTCAAAGCGGAACATGGTGAAGAGCTCCTCATCCTGATCATCTCTATCGATGATGGCCAGGCTGGACTGCAGGCAGAGATTCGCGCTGTGGAAGCAGCCGGGCTCGATGCACCGGTCATCCATGGCGATGAAGCCCTGCAGCGTGCATGGCTGGGCGATACGCGGAACATTCCGCACTTGTTCATCGTCAACCAAATCGGCGAGGTCTTGGTCCAAGACCGGGGCTACGGAAGCAACGTCCAACGCGTCCTTCCACGCCAGCTAGGGTACGCCCTTGACCACCCAGAATATGTGGACCGAGACTGATGCGCGTAGCAGTGTCACTTCTGTTGTGGATGGCATGTGGACCACGTGGCGCCGATTCTGGAACGGACCTCGGAACGGACACACCCGTTCGGACCATCGGTGTGTGCTCCCCTATGCGACCAGGGACGGCTCCCCCGACCAATGAGGCCGACCTCGAAGCCCTCATGCAGGAAGTCCGCCTAGAGCTGTTTCCCCAGCTCGCTTCGATTCCGCTCGATCTTGTCGAGTTGGACAGCGAAACCGACTATTTCCAAGCGAACTTAGACTTTGGCACGGTGAGTGACCCGCCTTTTGAGCGGGACTATCGGGTTCTATACAATCCAAGCCTGTTCGAAGATGGGCCTACTCAGCCGGCCATAGCCGCCATCCTGGCACATGAGATGACCCACATCTTGGACTACACCGAGATGGAGAGCTCCGAGTTGGTGGAGTTCGGCATCTGGTACGCAACGAGCGACACCGCCGAATACGAACGACAGACTGACGAATCGGCCATGTGGCTCGGATGCGCAGAGGGACTCATCGACTACCGCCTGTGGCTGTACGACAACATCCCAGCCGACGCCGTTGAAGACAAAGAGCGCACATACTTCACTCCCGACGAGATTCGCGAATGGGTCGCTGAACACTCATAGAATCGGCTCTGAAACGACCAACGAGCCGCACTCACAAGGAGAGCCACTCGTCTTGTCTACGCGGCGTCCGTAGTTCGGGCACGTAGTCTCCCCTACAGACCGAGAAGCTCCATGGCTTCGTCCATTGCCCCGATATTGTTGACGCTATTAGCGCGGACAACGATTTCCATATTCTCGTCCAGCAAGTAAACGGACGGGTAAGCCCGCAAGCCGACCTGCTGGAGGAACTGGTAGTTGTCATCGCGAATGACGGCGATGTTCTCGTTAGGGTAGGCACCATCCCAGTTTTCGAGAGTGCGCAACGCCGCAGGGTCGCCATAGTTATCCTCTGACATAACGGTGACCCACAGAATATCACCATTGTCGACGGCGTCCCGCAGGCCATCGTACGTGGCGTAGAAAGTCCCGTTGTCGCCTGACAGCCACGACGCCATCTGTCGGCATGGGCCACACCACTCAGCAGAAACATCAACCAAGATGTACTTGCCTTGGCCGCCCCAATTGTACAGTTCGGTCTCATTGCCGAACTGATCTTCGGTGGTGAGGTTGCCGACCACGTCGCCGACGCGTGCGCTAGCACTCATGCCGGGGTCCACAATCTCACTCTTGAATGGGTTGTGTGGCCAGCCGCTCTCGAAAACAACACTGTCCGCGTCTTCCGGGTTCGTACTCATCTGGAACTCGGAGAAGTCGGAGTATCCGTCGCCGTCTGTGTCACGTAGGTTCGGGTCGCTGCCGAAGTCGACTTCTTCGCCGTCCAGCATGCCGTCGTCATCGGAGTCAGGATTCTCCGGATCCGAGCCGAGCCGGCGTTCCTTGGCATTGGAGAGGCCATCATCGTCGTCATCGCCGCTGAACAAGCAGCCAGGGAGGATGGCGAGGCTACCGATAAGAACCGGAACGAAAAGCTGGGACCGCATGTCAGACTCCGTGTACGAGGCGTTAATCATACGGCACTCCCGTCCAGTCGGCTCGTCAAAGATAGGTCTGTGGCCTCGGATGACAGCAAGACGTTAGGCCAGACTCTGCCTGGAGATTGAATGTCGACATTGCAAGACCAACCCGGAGCTGTCTGTCCCGCGGACGGTACAGAACTTTTGACGGTCACCTTTGCGGCTCCTGGTGATGTGCAGCCCATCGTCGAGCGTGCGCGGAAGGCACAGAAGGAGTGGGCCGCCCTGTCACTCGCTGAACGGACCACGCGAGTACGGACCATCGCGTCCACGCTGCTCGACCGCGCCGACGCCATTAGTGAGGTTCTTGCTCGCGAGACCGGTCGCTCTATTCTTGCCGCGCGGTTCCCCGAAGTTGCTATCGCCACGGACTACGCTCGAATGGCTACGAAGGTTGCAGCGATTGCCCTTGCTCCCGAGAAGATCAAGCTATCCTCCATCGATATGCCAGGGAAACGGGGGGTGATTGAGCAGATCCCGCGCGGTGTCGTCGGCATTATTGCACCGTGGAACTACCCACTTCTACAGTTGTACAAGCCACTCTTTCCGGCACTGTTGGCTGGAAATTGCGTCGTCATCAAGCCATCCGAACACACGCCACACAGTGCTGCATGGCTAGGCGC
This sequence comes from Myxococcota bacterium, assembly GCA_047626195.1. GTDB lineage: Bacteria > Myxococcota_A > UBA796 > UBA796 > CAJXTB01. The sequence goes on along the minus strand of JBLHSN010000079.1, from coordinate 5,048 downwards.
TCTGTGTGACGAAGTCCTTGGGGCGGGGGTCGTTACTGTCGTACAGGGCGACGGCGCTATCGGCGCGACGCTGATCGATAGCGGGATTGACGCCCTCACCTTCACAGGCTCCGTAGCGACCGGCCGTCGTGTTGCTGCTGCTGCGGCTGAGCGCCTGATCCCATGCTCGCTCGAACTGGGCGGGAAGGATGCAGCTCTCGTCTTGGACCTTGGCCTGGTCGACAGAACGGTCTCTGGAATCACCTACTCGGCGTTTCACAACGCCGGACAAGACTGCGCCGCCATTGAGGTTGTGTACGTAGTGGGAGACATCGCTGACACCCTGGTCGCACGGTTGGCACATGCCGCGTCCGTCTTGCGAGTCGGGAACGAACCACTGAGCGAAGTTGCACCGCTTCAGAACGCGCAACAGCTTGCCACTGTCGAGGCCCACATCGCCGATGCGAAGGCCAAGGGGGCGACGATTGTCGTCGGCGGCCAGCGAATAGGAGCGGGCTTTGGCTACGAACCAACTGTGCTGGACCACTGCAACGACACCATGCTGGCAGTGACGGAGGAAACCTTTGGTCCTGTCGTCGCCATCGTTCGCGTTGCCACTGAAGCGGAGGCCATCACACGCGCCAACCAGAGTCGGTACGGCCTCAACGGGTCGGTGTGGACCGGAGATGTTGCAAAGGGAGAGCGCACCGCACGGCAACTCGATGTCGGAATTGCCCATGTCAATGGCCATGGCTGGACCGGTAGCCAAGCGCACATTCCTTGGACAGGCACCAAGCTCACAGGACCTGGCGTCGCGGCCAGCCGGCACTCCTACGGTACTTTTGTTCGGCCCAGAGTCGTAATGGTTGACAAGACAGCGAAAGCCGAACCCTTTTGGTACCCCTTCGACGACAATATGGATGCCTTCAGCTTGGCATTAGTCGACCGCTCTAGGGGCTCGATTGCAGCTCTGTTCCGACTCATCGGACTGCTCGGAAAGCGAGTCCGAGCCACCACGGACATCGGCAAGTCAAAAGAGTAGCTACTCGGAGGCGACAGCACCAAAGCTCCGAGCAATGGCACGTCCTACGCGCATTCCGTCGAGTGCACAGGATACAATTCCACCACCGTAGCCCGCTCCCTCTCCCGAAGGGTAGAGACCCGGCAGTGTCGTGCTCACATAGTCGTCGTTCCGTAGGAATCGAACTGGCGACGTAGTGCGAGTCTCGGGGGCTATCAGCACACCCGACGAACTTGCAAAGCCTGGCACGGTGCGCTCAAAAGCTGCCAAGCCTGCTCGGATGCCATCCACCAAATGTGTTGGCAGAACCGTCGACAGGTCTACAGCTTGAACGCCACGCGGATAGCTCGTCCGAGGCAACTCTTCGCTGGGTCTGCCGGCGACAAAGTCATCCACGCGTTGAGCAGGTGCTTTGTCGTCGCCACCAGCAGCGTCGAAACAAGCACGTTCAATGGCATCCTGGTAATCGTACCCAGCCAATGGACCGGTAGACTCGTAGTGGGATGGCTCGACCTCAACGACGACTGCGGAGTTCGCCCAGTACGAGCGTCGAGCGGCAAAGCTCATCCCGTTGACCACCGCACGTCCGGGATGGTTGCTTGCAGGGACCACCATTCCGCCAGGGCACATGCAAAAGGTGCGCACCTTTGTTCCGTCGGGAAGTTCTTCGGCCAATCGATACGATGCCGCCGGGAGCTCGTTGCGTTCTCCGTGGTACCTCGCAACATCCACCATTCCCTGGGGATGCTCGATGCGTGCGCCAATGGCGATCGGTCTTGGTTCGGCCGAAGCTCCGGCGTCCACCATCATCTGGGCGGTATCTCGCGCGGAATGACCACCGGCTATGACCACGGCCGAACAAGATTCAACGTCTCCATCGGCAGTCACAACGCCGGTTACGCCACGCTCGCCGATCTGAAGTTCGGTCGCCCGACAGTTATGTCGGAAGACCACTCCCAGCTCTAGCAATCGGGCACGGAACACCGGCAGGATGGCGCGCACTTTGTCGGTGCCCAAATGGGCCCAAGCATCCTGCAGCACTTCGCGGTCCGCACCAAAATCGACCAGTCGCCGAAAAATGTAGCCCAAGTCACCGTCACGCCTGCGGGTGTAGATCTTCCCGTCCGAGAAGGTCCCAGAGCCTCCTTCGCCGAAGACCACATTACTCTCTGGGTTGAGCTCAAGCTTCCCTCGCCAGTGGCCATTGACCGTCCCGACTCGGTCCTCGACCGGCTCGCCGCGCTCGAGCAGAACAACATCGGCACCACTCTCGGCCAAGTACAGCGACGCGTACAAGCCTGCTGGACCCGCTCCAACGACAACTACGCGGAAGCCCTGCGGAAATGTCCGCGCAGGAGGAACGGGGTCAATGTCCCCATGACGAAGCGCATCGCGTTTCGTCCAATCCCGAACACCGTGCTTATTGCGAGCCAAAACGTCGGCCTCATCTAGCGCCTCGACCCGGTACGTAGCCTTCCACACTTGTCGCCGTTTCCTGGCATCCAAGCTCTTTTTTAGCAGACGAACCGCTTGGATTCGAGATGCTCCAATACCGAGAATCTGAGCGATAGCATCGGCGGGGTCAACGTCTTCCCCAGGCCAATCTACGTTCCAAACACACAGGGTCATGGCAAACGCCTCCACCTAGCGTGTACCCGTTGACCGGACCCTGAACCAGATTGTCGTTGGTAGCGCCGTGGTCCATTGCCCCAAGTTGGGCCTAGCGATAGGGCCGGCTCCCATCAGCACACGAGGTATTTATGGCAATCCGCATCGCGATCAACGGCTTCGGACGAATCGGACGCAACGTCTTGCGCGCATCTTGGGACAGCGCTGACATTGAGTTCGTTCACATCAATGACCTGACCTCGGATGACATGCTGGCGTATTTGCTCAGCAACGACTCCGTCCACGGTCTCTGGAAAGACGCAAAAGCGGTCGACGGCGGCATTCTCGTCGATGGCAAGGTCATCCCCACCACATCTGAACGTGACCCAGCCAAGCTGCCATGGGCCGAGCGCGATGTGGACATCGTCCTTGAGTGCACTGGCGCCTTTACCGACGGCAACAAGGCCAGAGCTCACATCAATGCCGGCGCCAAGAAGGTCATCATCTCGGCTCCCGGCAAGAACGTTGACGGTACCTACGTCGTTGGCGTAAACGACCACGAGCTGCAGTCTGGCGAGACCATTGTCAGCAATGCGTCATGCACGACGAACTGCTTGGCCCCCCTCGCCAAGGTTCTTCACGAAACGGTCGGCATCGAACACGGAACCATGACCACCGTTCACGCCTACACCATGGACCAAAACCTTCTGGACGCTCCGCACTCTGGCGGCAAGTTCCGCCGCGCGCGCGCCGCAGCCATCAACATGGTCCCGACCAGCACAGGTGCTGCTACAGCGATTGGGCTTGTTTACCCGCAGTTGATTGGAAAGCTGGACGGCATGGCCATTCGCGTTCCTACTCCAGATGGTTCACTCGTCGACTTGTGCTTCCGAGCTGGTCGCGACACCACCGTTGAAGAACTTAACGCTGCGGTTGTGACGGCCGCCGAGGGTCCTCTCAAGGGAATTCTCGGCATCGCCCGCGCGCACACTGTGTCGTCGGACATCATCGGCAACCCGCTGAGTTCCATCGTCGACCTTCCCCTGACCAAGGTCATGGGCGGTCGCATGGTGAAGATGCTCACTTGGTACGACAATGAGTGGGGCTTCAGCAATCGCATGATCGACCTCGCACGCATCCTTCACAACGCGAGCTGAAGATGAGTCACTCCCCTCTCCTGACCTTGGCCACGCTTGAACTAAAGGGCAAAGTTGTCCTGTGCCGAGTGGACTTCAACACGCCACTCAGCAACGGCGCAGTCGCTGATGACACTCGAATCCGAGGTGCCATCCCAACGATACGCGCCCTTCAGGAGGGTGGAGCAAAGGCTATCGTTCTCTGCTCGCATCTCGGGCGACCACGTGGAAAGACGCGGCTGGATATGTCGCTTCTTCCTGTCGCCGCTCGCCTTGCTGAATTGCTCGACAGCGAGGTGTTGTTCTCGCATGACCCGCCGAGTGAAGACGTACTGCCTGTGATCAATGAGCTGCCGAACGGTGGAATCATGGTGCTCGAAAACCTTCGTTTCGACAAGCGAGAGACCACTGGTGACGGCGACTTTGCACGTGAACTTGCAGGCCTAGCTGATGTCTTTGTGAATGACGCGTTCGGCACTCTACACCGCTCCCACGCCTCTGTGACAGGCGTCCCAGCACACTTGCCGCATGCCTGCGGTCTGCTTGTCGATAGCGAAGTCAAGGCACTCGACAGGCTCATCGGTCGTCCCAGTCGCCCCGTTGCTGCAATCCTTGGTGGCGCAAAGGTCAGCGACAAGATGGGCGTCATTGATGCCCTTCTCGCGAAGGTGGACCACCTGTTCATCGGCGGCGCAATGGCCTACACTTTCTTGGCTGCACAGGGCAAAGCAACCGGTATCTCCATGGTTGAGACCGAACGCGTTGGCCTGGCACGTGATCTCATTGAAGCCTGCCAAGGCAAGGGTGTCACCTTGCATCTACCGCTGGACCATGTCGTCACCACCAAGTTTTCGGAAGACGCAGACGCCAAAGTCACGACAGACATTCCGGATGACAGCATGGGAATGGACATCGGGCCCGAGACGGTTGTCGAGTGGTCACGCACTCTTCGCAACTGTGCGACCGTGTTTTGGAACGGCCCAGTTGGCGTCGTAGAATGGGACTCGTTTGCAGGGGGTACCCGCGGTATCGCCGAAGCACTCGCAGACGTTGATGGCTACACCGTCGTCGGCGGCGGCGATAGCGCAGCTGCAGTGAATCGTCTGGGAATGGCAGACCGCATCGACCATATCTGCACAGGCGGTGGGGCAGCCCTCGAGTACATCGAAAAGGGTGAACTTCCAGGTCTCGCTGCTTTGCGTCGTTAAGCTGAACAGACGGCTCCACTGACATACACTGGGACATCTCAATCGCTAGGGAGCGTCGATGTCTCGTGTACGTACAATTGGTGGAAACTGGAAGCT
>JBLHSN010000078.1:0-19054 GCA_047626195.1 Myxococcota bacterium | reverse complement strand
CCGACTATTCATCGGTTTTACGCCAGAGTTTGTGTTGGGGTGACTGGAATGACGTGATTCTCGATGCACCACTGACTGGCAATGGCATTAACCAGAACATTCCCTGCGACGACGTCTCCCTGGATGTATTCGCTATGCAGCTGACGGACGGCACCAACGTGGCCATCTCCGTCGATACTGTCTCTGCTGAAACGGCCTTCCGCGCAGAACTGCTCGTTGTATCGCCAAATCTGTGCGTAGTAAGTCAACCGTATGGCATGTACTCCTGCGCGTATAATGTCGACAACTTCCCATGCCCGGGGATGTCGTTCACCGCAATCGAGACCGGGACTTACTTGGTGGCCATTCGCAACTCCGGCGCGTGCAACAGCACCGACGGTGAATACAACCTGATTGTGGAGGGTGCCACAGCAACATTGCTGGCGGATGACGTGACAGATTTCGAAAGAGTCAGCCGGACATCCACCCGCATTACGTTCGCCGAAGCCCGCTGAATCAACAACGCCAAACGTCCCATCTCAAACATCTAGCGATTGAACGTTCCAGCAGCAGGACTTGTGCGAGCCTAATCATGTTCCAAAATCACTACACAGGACCATTCTGCGAGGCTACGCTAGCCACTGACTCCCAAGGAAACTCATGCGTACACTCCGACCACTTGCCCTCCTCACCTTCGCGGCGATGCTAAACGGATGCCCCGACACGGCGGACACCGAGTCTGACCTCGGTACGGATACTGACTCCGCAGAGGGCACGGATGCAGACACCAGTCCAGACAGGGACACCGAACCGGACACCGACCCGGATACCGAACCAGACACCGACCCAGACACCGACCCAGACACCGACCCGGACACTGAACCGGACACCGACCCGGACACCTCCATCGCCACGAGCGACCTGACCGGTACACACAGCTACGCGGCCACGCTTACCGGCACCGGCCCCAATGATGAAGTCATCAACTCAAGCTGTGCCGCCGAGTTCACCGTCAGCGGCACCGAGTTCGTTGGCGACTGCAACGGCTGTGACTGGGCCTTCGAGCTCACAGCCACAGAGACCAGCAATGACTGCGATGGCGACCTCCCCCTCGTGTACAGCTTGCAGCCCGTTGGTGTGGACAATGCCGCTCCGGTGGTCGTTTTCTGGTCAACCTACACCTCCTATTACGGCTCCTACTCCGACGTCTTCGCAACCGGAGTCCTGGTCGAAGACGCCTACGGCACCTTCATCGCAGCGGGCACCTTTGTCGAGTACCCCATTGACGGCGTGAACTACGGTTCTGGCGGCTTCTCACTCGTCGACACCGCACTCGACTGGAACACCGCAGCCGAACTTGACGTCGTCGAGTTTCGGTACGTCAACGACTTCTGCGACAGCGAAGTATTGGACAGCGAGCTGACTGCACCCTTGGCCGGAGCGGGTCTCAACGGCACGTTGCCGTGCGAGGGCGGTGAGTTCGACGTCTTTGCGTTCGAAGCCACCGCAGGCTCGCCAGTCTCCATCTCTGTGGACACGGTCGACGCCGGAAACGCCTTTGACTCCGGCGTGCGCATCATAGCCCCAAGCGGCTGTGCGACAACGGACTCTGACGATGCATTCGACTGCACCTTCGCGCCGGAAGCCTTCCAGTGCTCAGGTCTCATCTTCACACCCGACGAGACCGGAACGCACCTGGCGATTGTTCAGAACTTCGGCTCCTGCACTGACACCAGCATCGATACCATTGGTGAGTACATTATCGTCGCCGATGGTACCACTCTTGTGGCAGCCGGAGACAACGTCTTGAACGACATCGTATTAGAAACAACCAACGCGGTCTCAACGACGACCAGCGTTACGCTTAACGAAGCACCTTAGTCAGTGGCCGACGCCCGTCAGTCATGGAGACTGGCGGGCCGCCTGTAGCGCGCGTGCCTCTTCCAGCGCTGCCAATGCCTCCCCTTCTCGGTCGAGCTTCTTCAGCGTATTTGCCTGAAGAAGCGCACACTCGGGAAGCTCTGGTGCGAGTTCCCGGCAGGTACGCACATCCGCCAACGCAGCATCCCAGTCGCGCAGATTGAAGTGCGCCTGCGCCATTGCAAACCGGGTCACCGGCAGCGGTGGCTCCAGTTCCGCGATGACATCCAGCTCTGACAGCTGCTCGACGTACCGCTGCTGACTCGCGTACAGAGCGACTAAGTGCCGGCGCGACGGGACTCCAGGTGGAAAAGCTTCAATTTCCTCGCGATACAGCCGCTCCGCGTCCTCTAATTGTCCACGCTCCTGGGCAACCGTTGCAAGACCATGTCGAACTAACGCCGTGTCAGGTTGCTCGGCGAGAATTGCAGCCAGCAGTGGCTCGGCATCGTCCACTTTACCTGTCAGCGCCAAGCCAAGGCCGGCCAACGCACGAATCTCCGGCTGCTCAGGCAGGGTCTGTACAGCCAACGCACTCTCCACCTGTAGTCGACCGGCATCTCCCACCGTCAACAGCGCATTCAACCAGGTCATCCACGACCGAACCACATGCGGGTCCATTCGCACCGACGCTTCTAGGTTGGTGAGCGCCTGTGTACGATTGCCAAGCATCAGCTCGGCCTGTCCCAGAGTCAGGCGAACGCTCGCCGTGTCTTGGAGCGCCAGCGCCGCAATCGCGACCTCGCGCGCTGCCACTGGATTGCCGGACTGGATGTACGCACCTGCGAGAATCATCCGCGGCTCCATCAGACCCGGGTCTTCTGCAATCAGCCCTTCGGCGGCAGCGACCGTCGCATCCAGATCTCCAGCACGCGCTGCCTGACGAACCGATTCCATACGAGGCAACAACGCAATGCCATCCTCCGGGTCAGCGAGCGTAGCGGAAGTGACCTCGGCCACAGCGGTCACGTAGCCGAGAGCGGCAAGCTGGGCGGCCAAGTCCGCGTCATGAGAAACCGGCTCGGCTGCTGTTATGTCGGCTTCAGCCAACGACATCTCCTGCAGGGTCTGCCTCATGCCACCGGCAACCGCAGACCCATCGAGAACGTTCGTCAGCTCGCGCAGGTCGGCTCGCTCGAACAACTTGTCGGTCGCACTATCGATGAACTTGTAGTCCGCATCTACCAGTGCAAACTGCTTCGCCCACCCATAGTGACGCCACGCATACAGGCTCTCGATGTACACGCTGCGGTCATCGGGCCACGGCTGGGAGCCGGACAAGTGCGGACCTAAGTCCACACCATCCAGACCCTCAGCGCGGTCTCCAGCCAGCCCCAACACCGTCGGCATTAGGTCCACGAGACTCGCCGGTGTCTGAACCACTTGCGGCGCAATGCCAGGCCCGCGAACGAGCATCGGAATTCGCGTAGTGGCGTTGTACAAAAGCATTCCGTGAAGGTTCTCACCGTGGTCGCCGAGTCCTTCGCCATGGTCCGCGACCACAATCACCACGGTACCCTCACCCACCGCCGCCAACAGTTCCCCGACAAGCGCATCCACGCCTGCAACTTCTGCCAAGTATGGACGCCCACTAAATTGAGACGCGAACGGCTCTGGTGCTTCATAAGGATGGTGCGCGTCAAACAGATGCACCCAACCAAACCTGGGCTCGGTCGATGGCTCCGCCCACCACGCCATCGCATCTGCAATGACATCTGCGCCTGGGCGCTCAACACGCCAGCGATTACCACCGGTTTCCAGCGCGCCCAGGTCATCGAAATACGCGTCAAAGCCCTGGGAAAACCCCCAGTGATGCGATGTCACCTCAGCACCGACCGCGGCCATCGTTCGGTACCCGGAGCCCTTGAGCCGCTCGGCGAGAGTCGTGGCCTCGTCAGACAAGTAGAAATCACCGTTGTCCCGCACACCATGCCGCGTCGGGTACAGCCCCGTATGAATCGACGAATGGGCAGGGATGGTCAACGGCGTGACTGTGTAGGCGCGGTCGAATCGGGCCCCACTCGCCGCCAACGCGTCCAGGTTCGGCGTGGGACTCAGCCGATTCCCATAGGCTCCCATCGCATCCGCACGGAAGGTATCGAGCGTTACAATCAGGATATCCGGGGGCGGCACATCTACCGCAGGCGGTGAGCAGGCCAGAACAAGCAACGAGAGTAGAGGTGTACGCATGGTCCCCACTAGCGTTGTGTTGTGGCGACGTCACTGCACAGCGTAGACTGCGAACCCGCACGACGATGCGCGGATGTGCAACAGCTGCTCGCTCTGTAAACCGTATGGGGCGATTTTCTCCGAGTGCGCGGATGGCAATGCCGAATGTACGCGGTATACACAGCGTCAAGGAGACAAACTATGACCCTACGCAGCTCACTGGCGCTCTTGGCGCTTTCCGGTCTTTTCACCGCCTGTTCCGGCGATGACACCGACACCGAGGACGAAGTCGACACCGAAGCAGGCACAGAAGCGCCGAAGAACACCGCACTGCCGGATGGCACCACCGGGTTCAGCGGCACCATGACCTACGACTCCACCACCACTGGATTCGACGAAGCCGAAGCCGACATCAACCGCTCCTGTAGCGCCGAGTTCACCATCACCGGTGACGAGTTCGCCGGAGACTGTGACGGCTGCGACTGGGCCTTCACCCTGTCCGCCACCGAGACCAGCAGCGACTGTGGGGATGACGCAGACCTGACCCGCACACTGCAGGTCCCGCAAGTCGCAGAGCTTAACGGCACGAACGTTCTCGCCTTCTGGGAAATCCTCGACGGCCAGCAAGGCACGTACACTGACGTTCTCGCTATCGTCACCCCAATCGACGCCGGCTTGGGCTTTGGCGATGCCATCGGCCTGTACTACTACGGCGACGCCTACGGCGTTGGCTCCTTTGACATCGTCGACAGCTCCTTCAGCTGGACGATTGATGGCGCCGAAGCGCGGATTGTCCGCGCACCAAACGGCGCTACGGCCTGCCTGACCGAGGGCATTATCGCGCCATCGTCCGCACTCGAAGCCGCCGATGATTCCGGTACAACAGTTGAAGGCAGCATCCTCTGCCCACCCGACGAATCCGATGCAGCGTACGACGTGTACACCATCACGGCTACCGAAGGCGATACCATCACACTCAGCGTGGACACCGTCGCAGACGCTACCGCCTTTGATCCAAGCTTCTCCGTGCTCAGCCCGAGCGGATGCAGCGTCGTTGCCGCCGACGATAGCTTCGACTGTGCCTTCGAGCCGACCGACTGGCAATGCCCGGGCATTGAGTTCGTCGCACCCGAGACCGGTGATTACCGCATCCTCGTTCAGAACCTTGGCTCGTGCCAAGACGACAGTAGCCCCGGCGGATACCAAATCAGCACGAATGCCAGCGCCATTGTGTCCGTCGAGACGGCAGCCGCACTGGGCGAGTTCACCGTCGACCTGACCTCGACCATCGACATCGCTGTCGACGTCAGCTTCGAATAGCAGTACCGAACCACAAAAAAGCCCGTGGGCCAGAAATGGCTCACGGGCTTTTTCGCGCCTCATTACCAGGCCAATCTACCGGCTAACGACGGCCACGTCCGCCGCCGCCACCACGACCACCGCCGCCGCCGCCACCACGACCACCGCCGCCGCCGCCACCACGACCACCGCCGCCGCCAGGCCGGCCACGACCACCACCGCCACCGCGACCACGCCGCTCTTCCTTGGGCGGAGGCGGAGCCGTGAGAACGCTAGGCTCGTGCCAGTCATGATCGTCATCGACGTCAAGGCGCACCTTGATCAAGCGCTCAATCGCGCGTAGGTACTCGGCTTCGGTCTCGTCACAGAATGAGATGGCCACACCCGCGGCACCGGCACGTGCCGTGCGGCCAATGCGGTGAACGTAGACTTCTGCCGGATGCGGTAGGTCGAAGTTGAACACGTGAGTGATGCCGTCAACGTCGATGCCTCGGGCAGCGACGTCTGTCGCAACGAGAACCTGAAGACTGCCGTTACGGAAGCCGTCCATGGCCCGGGTGCGTGCTCCTTGCGACTTGTTGCCGTGGATAGCGGCTGACTTGACGCCAGACTCGTCCAAGTGCTTGACCACGCGATTCGCGCCGTGCTTGGTGCGTGTAAACACGATGCCTCGAGCGACGTCACGGGTCTCGAGCAGGTGGGTCAGCAAGCGACGCTTGTCTGCACGGGGAACCAACATAATGGACTGGTCGATGCGCTCGACAGGCGTTGACTCCGGCACCACTTCTACGCGGACCGGGTTGTTCAACATACTGCCAGCGAGCGTAGCGATGGAGTTCGGCATGGTCGCCGAGAACAGCAGAGTCTGCCGCTTCTTGGGCACCATTTGAACAATCTTACGAATGTCCCGAATGAAGCCCATGTCCAACATGCGGTCGGCTTCGTCCAAGACCAGGAATTCCACGTGGGACAGGTCGATGTACCCTTGGTCTGCCAAGTCCAACAAGCGACCCGGTGTGGCGACTAGGATGTCGATGCCCTTCTTGAGCAGCTTGACCTGTGGGTTCTGGCCAACGCCACCGAAGATAACGGTATTGGTCAGGTCTAGGTCACGGCTGTAAGCGGTGAAGCGCGTACCGATCTGAGCGGCGAGCTCACGGGTTGGACTGACGACCAACGCACGAATACGACGCGGGCCTTTCTGCCGGCCTTGCCACAACAACTGAAGAACAGGCAATGAGAATGCAGCAGTCTTGCCGGTACCGGTCTGGGCAATTCCCAGCATGTCCCGACCTTCAAACAGCGCGGGAATCGCTTGCGCCTGAATCGGCGTTGGCGTGTTGTAGCCCTCGGCTTCCAGAGCATCGAGGAGCGGATCAATCAGGTCAAGGTCTTCAAAGGTAGGGGTCAAAGCACAGCCGGGTCCAGAGTTGTGCGCTCGTATAGTGGCTAGGGCATCAAGGCCCGCCAAAACCCATGATGAGTGGATACGCTGTGGCTTTGGAGGGACAAATGCGAATAGGCTGGCCGATTTGGATAATTGCGATGGCGTGCAGTTCCCCAGACGCGGCACTGGTGTTGCTCGACCCGAGTGACTTACCCGAAGTCACACTTCCGCAAGACCCGCTCATAACTTGGGAAACCGGCGAACCCATTGCTTCCGCAGATGAGTGGGAGACCTTGCGCAAGCCAGAGCTTCAGAGTCTCTTTGGCCACTACATCTACGGCGACTGGCCTAGTGGAGCGGCGAGCAACATCGCCGAAGTGGACCGTGGCAACCTCCGAATCGGCACTCAACAGCAATACAGCGCCTCCCACGCACGCGGCGAGTTGTTAATCGCGCTGTTTGTTCCGCCCACACCCGGTCCGCATCCCGTTCTGCTCGGCCTGAACAAGTGCGGCAATAGCAGCGTCTTTGATGATGGCTCTCTGTTCAACACCGGCGGGTACATCGACTCGACTTGTACAGAGATCCCAGGTAATCGCGCGAGTTTCTGGTCCTTAGAGCAAGCCATGGACGCGGGATGGGCCGTTGCCACAGTGCACCAATCCGACACCGCTGCAGACGACCCGGACGCCATCCACCCCGCTCCAGTTGTTGTATCGTGGGCGTGGGGACTGTCGCTCGCCGTGGATGTCCTACAGACCCTCGACGACGTCGACCCCAGCCGTATCGCCGTTTTCGGCCACTCCGAGCGTGGCAAAGCAGCACTCATTGCCGGTGCGCATGACCCCCGTATTGCCGCAGTTTGGGCTCATCAGTCGGGGACCTTGGGGGCCGCGTTGACACGGACTTTCGACGGTGAATCCCTTGGCGCACTCACCACCTCTTTTCCGCACGGGTTCACCGGCCGCTTGTCCGACTTTGTCGACAATGAGCTGCGTCTCCCCGTTGACCAACACCTCCTTCTCGCTCAAATCGCACCGCGTCCGTTGCTAGTGACGGACGGAGTGGACGACGACTGGGCCAACCCCGCAGGCGCCCAACAAGCCGTAGAGCTTGCCGGCCCGGTGTTCGCATTACTCGAGGGTCCAGCGCCAACATGGCAGAATCGTCCGGGTGGTAATGATGTCAACGATGACGACTGGGAGACCGCTCTGTCCTTCTTGCAGGAGCAACTGCCCTAGCGGTGAGGTAGAGGGCCGCCCCCTGGAGGTTTCATGCGCTCTGCCCTCATACTGCTCGTCCTCGCCGGATGCGCCAAGCCGATTGCCCCCACGCCCGACGTCACGCCGCCCGCGGCACCCACGCCTGCAGATGCCGACGCCTTCATCGTTCGAGCAGACGCCGCTCTTCGCACAGCTTGGGTAGACGGTTCCATGGCCGACTGGGCCTACGAGACCGATATCACCGACGCCCACGAAGCCGCTGCCAGCGCCCAGAGCGAAGTCGTCATGACCACGCTCACAGCCCTCATCGACGAGTCCCGCCAGTACAGCGCTGTTGAAGGTCTGTCTGACGCGACCGCGCGCAAGCTTCATCTGCTCGGCATCGCCACAAGTCTTCCCGCTCCGAAAGACCCCACTCGCAGAGGCGAACTGGCCGGCATCAAGACTGGACTTAACGGAACTTACGGAGCCGGCGAGTACTGCAACGACGACGGCTGCCGGGACCTCGGCGACCTCTCCGCCATCATGGCCACAAGCCGCGACCCAGACGTGTTGTTGGACGCCTGGACCGGCTGGCGAACGGTCTCTCCGCAGATGCGCACCGACTACACCCGCTTCGCTGAGCTCGGCAATGAAGGCGCTCGCGACCTTGGGTTCACCGATGTTGGCGACATGTGGCGCAGCAGCTACGACATGCCAGCACAAGACCTCGAGACCGAAGTCGACCGCCTGTGGGAGCAAGTCGCACCGCTGTACGAACAGCTCCACTGCCACGTTCGCGCCAAGCTCGTGGAAGAGTATGGCGAAGACGTCGTCTCTCCCACCGGACCCATCCCCGCGCACCTCACCGGCAATATGTGGGCCCAGTCGTGGGAAAATCTCTACCCCATCGTCGCCCCCTTCCCGACCGAGCCAGAGGTGGACTACACGCCAGCCCTCGCCGAGTGGGACGCCCTCAAGATGGTCCGAACTGGCGAGCAGTTCTTCACCTCTATGGGCCTCGACCCGTTGCCGCAGACCTTCTGGGAACGCTCCATGTTCGTCCAGCCGGAAGACCGGGACGCGGTGTGCCATGCCAGCGCCTGGGACCTCACGTTCAACGACGACCTACGCCTGAAGATGTGCATCCGTCAGACGTCTGAAGACTTTGTGACCATCCACCACGAGCTGGGTCACCACTACTACTTCCACGCCTACCATCAGCTTCCCGTCCTGTTCCAGAACGGCGCCCATGACGGCTTCCATGAAGCGATTGGCGACGCTATCGCTCTGTCCATCACCCCGAGCTATCTTCAACAACAGGGCCTGCTGCAAGACGTCTCGTCAACGGAAGACGCGGTCATCAACGAGCAGATGCGCATTGCTCTCGCCAAGGTCGCCTTCTTGCCCTTCGGCCGCATGATTGACCAGTGGCGATGGGACGTGTTCGACGGCGATATCTCCTCGGAGACCTACAACGCCGGCTGGTGGGAGCTACGCGAACAGTTCCAAGGTATCGGCGCTCCTATCGAACGGAGCGAAGCGGACTTTGACCCAGGTGCGAAGTACCACATCCCCGCCAACACACCGTACCTGCGCTACTTCCTCGCGCACATCCTGCAGTTCCAGCTGCACGAGTCGCTGTGTGAAGCCGCCGGTCACGAAGGACCCCTGCACACCTGCTCGGTCTACGGAAGCACCGAAGCCGGTAACCGTCTGCAGGCCATGCTCGCCCTGGGTAGCAGCAAGCCGTGGCCCGACGCACTCGAGCTAGCGACCGGAACCCGGCAGATGGACGCTCGCGCCCTCGTTGAGTACTTCGCGCCGCTGCAAGCGTACTTAGAAGAGCAAAACGAAGGTCGCACCTGCGGATGGTAGGGCGGAATCACAAGCGCCGGTCACCGGGACTCGGCGCTCAGGTCGGCGTCTTTGTACTGCTGCTCGTGTTGGTCACGGCCGCGGCATCCAGCGGCGCATTGTCCGTGGACAATACGCAGGGCGAGTACATGGGGCTCACCCAGCCATCATGGGCGCCACCGGGCTGGTTGTTCGGACCGGTGTGGTCTGTGCTGTACCTCATGATTGCAGCCTCGGCGTGGCTGGTGTGGAAGCGAGCAGGCTTCGGTGCCGCCATGGCACTCTGGTGTGGACAGATGGTACTGAACGCGGCGTGGACCCCCATCTTCTTCGGGTTCGGACAGACGGGTTGGGCACTCGTTGATATCGTTCTTCTATGGTTTGCAATTGTAGGAACCATCGCTGTGTTCTGGCGCATCTCCCGCCCCGCAGCCGGCCTACTGCTCCCGTACTTGGCCTGGGTGAGCTTCGCGACAGCGCTGAACGCCGCCATCTGGAGTCTGAACTAGTCCAGACCCGATGAACCTGGGGAGTTACACAGCGGCATGACGACTATCTGGATTGATGCCGACGCTGCCCCACGAGACTGCAAAGACGTGCTGTTCCGCGCCTCCGAGCGTCGCGGCGTACCGCTCATTCTGGTCGCCAACCACTCCCAGCGTATGCCCAAACTTGGAAAAATTACCTTTATCCAGGTGGGTCAAGGGTTTGACGTCGCAGATGACTACATCGTCGAGCACTGTAAGCCCGGCGACCTGGTCATCACCAACGACATCCCGCTCGCCGCCCAAATTGTCGAAAAAGGCGCCCAAGCTCTGCGACCCCGCGGCGAAATGCTCGACGCGAAGAACGTGCGCCAACAGCTCGCCATGCGCGACTTCATGGATGACATGCGCGGCTCCGGTGTGATGACCGGCGGCCCACCTCCATTTGGGCCGAAGGAAAAGAAGGCGTTTGCGAATGCGCTGGACCGCTGGCTGACGCAGAACCTGTAGGGTGGGTTCAGGGGCGGCGCCGGCGTGCTCAACTCCGACGTGAGCGGGTCAGACCGGCAGCGCTGTAGTGGTTCCGACTCAGTTCAGACCGACGTGGGAGAGCGTCACCGTCGTCACCGGCGTCTCCATAGGCTCGGAGTACCCCGGGGTCGGCGGACTGCACATGTCTCGTGTACCGGCGGGGTCCATGTAGGCCGTCGGTGTCTGTATGCCAGTAAAGTTCCCCTCGAAGCTATAAAACGCGCTGCCGCCCCGAAGATAGATACATGTCGCGCTGCAGCCGTGAATCGGCGTGGTGTACTTGGCCACCATCGTGCTGTAGGTCTCTGCAAACCACTTCAAATGCGTAGTTTTCGGTTGCCCCGACCACGCACTGCCGCAGCTCGACTGAAGCCAAAATGCGAGACCACCCTTGTGGGTAGCGGTGTTCCAGGTGCTTGGGGCAGGGTGGGAGTACCTTCGAAACACCCGCACATCACACACCAGCTGGGTTGCTTCCGAGGGCTTCGACACACAGACTGGGTAGTACGTATCAGCGTCGCCTCCGACGGTGATCGATCCCGTGAAGTGATGCTGGGCAATCCCACCAATCGCGGCAGTTACATCGTCGGCAGTTGCAATCGCCGCACCGTCCACGGTACTTGCAATCGCGAGATCAACGGCGGCTATCGGCATCTGAACGGCGTCGAGCACGCCGGTCCCGCCGGACAATGCGTGATTGTGATCAACGGTCGAAATGGCCACGCTGTTCACTGTGCTTCCGCTTGCAAGAGCGACGGCAGCAGTCGGTATCTGTCCGGCGTCGAGCACACCGGTCAGATTGGGCAAGGCATGATTGTGGTCCCCGGCGGCGACGTCGGTTCCCGAAAAGCCAATCGGAAGACGGCCAATCGCGAGGGTGCCGCTGTCGATGTCGCTTGCAGAGTGGGTGTGCGTGGGTAGCGCAGGGCCACAGCCCCATGCCGCCCCGCCGTAAGTGGGAACCTGCCCTATCGTGCAGGAGAGGTCGGAGAGACTCCCTCCAGACAGAGCGATGAGGTCACCCGAAGAATCGATGACGGGCGTACCGTTGATGCGAAGCTCGGACGCATTGACCACGCCGCCTGAGACCGAAGTGGCGGTGTCTGCAGATGCCGCAGACGTGGCACGTTGAGCCTGAAGTGCGTAGGGAACACTGGCCAGCTTGACGCGGGTGAGCGCCGGCGCGCCGTCGATTGCGAGCGCCATCCACACATCATCACCGTCGAAAGCCGAGGCGCTCAGTGTTGCGCCGCCACCGATATCAATCGCATAGTAGCCCATCGAAAAATCCACAGCGGTCATGCTGTCCGACCACAGTACATTGCCGGTCGCAGGCGCATCGTACAGCGCGATGCTCAAGTCATGGGGGCCGTCAATCGCACCGCCGGTGCTATCGAACAGTCGCCCTTGATGGCTCAGGTGTAGCGGGGCCGCAATGGCCGAGGTGGCAAGAGAGGCCGCCAAGAGCAGAAGAGATGGGCGCATGGAGTCTCCAGAGACAAAATGAGCATGTCACGGATGAGCCGCCACGGCAATTGAAAGCCGGCCACATCCCGCTTGATAGCCGTCAGCACATGGGTATTCGGACCGACGTGTACGCCGACAACGGTATCGGACTCAATGATTGAAGCACTCTGACGCGTTCGCGACGCTTGGTAAGAAGTGTTCACAGCCGACCTACACACCCCCCTCCGGTCGCGCCTACCGCTCGGACGTCGTCCACGGGTAGAAGACAGGCCACGCTTCGCTGTCGAGCTTGAAGCCGAACTGGACCTGGAAGGAGCTTCCGGACATCGTGCCGGGAATGCCGCACACCCCACTGATACCGGCGCTACGGACTTCCCACTGAAAGCGCTCGGTATCCACCGAATCACGGTAGCGGCACAACAGCTCAAGTCCCGTCTCGTTGCGGTCAGTGAGCAGGAAACGGCCGCCACCTAAGGCCATGCGACCGGCAATATCGGGAAGGTCTGCGGGGAGCGACCGGGCATGCTCTTCTAGATTGCTGTCATATCGGGCCACCACACGGTCCAAGTCGTAGTCACAGCGACCGAAGGTCTCGACCCACAGACTCAGCCCGGAGATATCGGCATCTCCGACGTCTCCGACGGCTCGGAGCACACACGCCACAGCGCCGCTTCCGTACTCTTGGTCCAAGGCCAACACAAACTGCTCACCGAGCGCATAGGCCTGGTCGCTGTCGTGAGTCTCGCCGCGCAAGCTGTCTTCAACAAGAAGGTCAAAGCGCGCCTGGTCCGTTGCCCAGACACCCGCTGCCCAGCGATAGTCGGTGTTGGAGTCGCTGTTCTTGCCTTCGTAATAGGAAGCTAGGCCCTCTTCGAAGAACCGAACGTGGTCGAACTGGTGCTGTACCGCCCAGCTTGAAATGGCGAAGGCGTGGGCATGGGCCAGCTCGTGAATGAGCGTATCTCTCGCCTCAGGCCCCAGAGCCATGCGAATCTTTCCGCCCAAGAAGCGCCCCGCGTGGGCACGTCCGGCACCGAGCAGCTCAATCTCTAGGTACATGGGCTGGTCGTTGCCCATCTGCTCGGCCAAGGTGTCGCAGATAGCGTCGGCCTCGGCAATAAGAGCTTCGGCCTCGACTTTGTCCGCAGTATTGTACAAAAAGCGGAAGTGTTCAGTGCTGACCCGCTCGGTGGGCGACATCAGCTGACCCGCTTTGACGAGCGCGAGGTCTAAAGAGGCAATGCCCAACACGAGCAAGAAGAGTAGTCCGCCACATCCGAGTCCACCGAACTTGACGAACGCACCGCTCCAGCTCCCCTCTTTCACCAGCCAGCGTCCCGGCCCCAAGAACAGCAGGCCCGACAGCGTGATGCTGAACGCGCTGATGAGTCCCCAGACAATCACAGGACCCCACTGATGAACCGGTCTCGACCCGTTCCAGTCGATGTCGTGCATGCTCTCAACCAGCACATACGGCCGGGTGGAGGGAACCGCGACGGACAGGATAAGTAAGCCAAACAACATCACAAACAGCACGCCCCAGCCCAGTCCCCCCATCCAAGACGCAGCGAGCCCAAGGCTTGAGAAGGCCAGAAGGACGAGTGACAGGCGTAGGCCATAGACGAACAGCGCTTCAACAGCCACCTGGCTGAACGGGGTGCCGAGTCCCCATAGGGTAAGCGCCTTGATGGTCACAGTGCCGACAAGCAGCAGGGTCATCGGTACGCACACCGCCAAGACCTTGCTCAAGAAGACCTGCCAGCGGCTCACCGGAAGACCATCTAAGAACTCGATATGGCCTTCGGTGTATTCGACGGCGACCAGTGTATGCCCGAGGGAAAAGGCGAGCAGTCCCGATAGGAAGACCCAGTCGACTACCCCGTGCGACAGGACTTCAGGGCGTGCCCACCCGGCGGCCTCTGGGAACAAGTGGTCGAGCGCCACAAACACCAGCGATGCCAGCACTGCGTACATGTAGGCGCGCACACCATCGAGTTCTTTCAGCAGAAGGGCCATCATCTTAGCACCCGTAGTCCGGACCACAGTTCGCAGTCCAAAAGGTCGCTGTGCACTGCATAAGTGACCGCTACCGGCGCACGAAGATCCCACGAGATGGGGGTAGATTGCGTGGCCATCACAATCGACTCATCCTTGGCTGACGCCGGTCCGTAATCCAAGGGGCGGCTGTGCAGTGCTGGGACCTCAAACCAAAAAAGCTCAACGTCGCTCTTCGGAAAGCGACCCGGCCAGTCGCTTACCAAGACCACGTCCGCGACTTCAGAGGACGTCCGCGACAGCATCCCCCACTCGGGCCGAGCGGCATTGAGCGTTGCGGCGTGCTGCACTTGATAGCCCTTCAATGCCTGCGCCCAGTCCGCTCGGAAGCCGTCGACATCGGTGCCCGCTGCCCGCTCCATCCAAGCGGTCGGGCGCGACAGGTCGGTCCGAACGGCTTCCAGCACTCGCGCACTGCGGCGACGACGTAAGACCTTGCCCAGAAGTTCCTCCACTGCCGGCCGTCCTGAGGTTTGTTCAATCACGCTCAGTCCAGCCCAGCCCACCGCTTCGGCAATCTCAGGCCCCACCCGCTGCTCCAACAGCAAGCTGTCGACCAAAGCCCCCTCGTCCACGCCGCTGAGAGCCGCGTATCCAGCACGTTGTGGGTACAAATCAGGTGCCAGAGGGTCTGGACCGACCCACCAGCTTGCGGCTCCGTATGCCACCCAAGCCATGTCTCCGCGTATCGCCGGCATGGACCGTGACCGGTGCTGAAGCGCCCAGTACACAACCGCTGTCACCAGAGCATGGTCGCGGTTATCCAAGTCTACCTCCAACACCAGCTCGTCGTGCTCGAAGGAGCGCCAGTGGACGTCTTCATCGGCATCCTGAAGGACTGGTACCAGCACAATCGTCGGCCAAGAGTCATCTCCCACCGCAACGCCGAACTGGTGAAGACGCTCGGCGACGTGCGACCCAATGGCCGTGAGTCGCGGGTCGGCTGTCGTCCGCACGGTGACACTGGCATGGCCCACATCTTTCATACGCGTATAGCTAGGTCCGCCCGCCACATACACGTACTCGATGAGGTCGACCGACAGCCAACTCACCGAGACCACCAACACCAAGAAGGTCTTTTCGCGCGAGCTCATCGGGGTGAACCAACCCGCACACAGCGCCCCCTGCTGCCAACTGCCGAGCCACATCCCGATGCCAGTCCCGGCCACACCCCAGGCCATAGACAGCGCAAGGGCACCCCACGGAACCGCCAAACGGGTGACGTCTAACGACTCGGCAAGCGCTGAATGCCACAGCACGTCTTTGTAGATGTCTGGGTCGAGCTGCTCAAGCGACAGCATCAGCGCAATCGCCAGCAGCCAGAAGGTGAACCGATAGCGGCCCAAGTGCGCGGCGGCAAAGGTGAGTCCGTACCACGCAAATGTGTAGACTAGGACCTGTAGATTGACCTGGAGCAAGAAGCGCGCGGAGATGAGTTCTTGCCGGCTGCTGATGGCGGCGGTGATGACGACGGCCACCACTCCGTATGCCGAGACCAGGCCGAGGCCGAGCACATACTTCAGAGCGGTGTGCAGGAAGGCTGACACCGGCAGACCCGCCAAGAAGTCATGGGTATGCTGGTCGTATTCCAACACTACAAGTCGGCGTAGCACATAGGCAATCGCCAGCGGCATGGCGTAGTAGACAAGCCCGGTTGCAGCCGTGAGCAGCGTGCTCGCCTCGGTGTTCAACGCAAAGGACAAGGCCATCATCCACATGCCGACCATCATCACCGTGGAGCCGAACATGGCACCGGTGTGCTGAACGGCTTCCTTGACGAGCAGCGCCAGAATTCTCACGGCGTGACATCGCGAGCAATCGCCACAAAGGCCGCTTCAAGACTCGCTTGTTCCGGAAGCTCGGGGCGGACCTCACGCACCGCATCGGCAAGGCCGTTCAGGTCGCCTTCGTAGAACAGCGCACCTTGGTTCAAGACGCCGACAACGTCGCCAATCTGCTCGACTTCGAACAGGTGGTGAGTCGAGAAGAACACGGTGCGACCGTGGTTTCGGACCTCGTCGCGCAGGGTATCCAAGATCTCCGCCCGGGCCACGGGGTCCACGCCGGCTGTGGGCTCGTCCAAAATCAGCAGTCGCGGCTTATGTGCCAGAGCCAGTGCCATAGCCAGCTTCATCTTCGTGCCGCCAGACAACTCGCCGACTCGCTGCTTGCGCTCCACCTTCAAGCGTTCCAGCAGCGATCGATACTCTTTGTGGTCCCAAGTCGGGTAAAAGGCACCCACAAAGCGGCCGATGCGTTCGCAGGTCATCCAGTCATAAAAATGCTGGTGCTGACTGACATATCCAATGCCCCGCTTCATAGCAGTGGTGGTCTGCTTGGCGGTGACATCCCCGTAGCGAATGGTGCCACTGTTCGGCCGTAGGATGCCCAAAAGGCAGCGAATGGTGGTGGTCTTTCCCGAGCCATTACGACCGAGAAAGCCGTACACTTTGCCCTCTGGTACGTTCAGGTCAACAGAGTCAATAACCACGCGTCGCCCAAAGGAGCGGCGCAGGTCTCGAGTGGCCAAGAGGATGTCAGACATGCTCGCACGTTATCCGACCCTGGCGCACGGTGCCCCGGCTTGTCCAAGCACCACAGCGTCACATGGTTATGCGCGGCACATGAGAGGCGCGCATGGTCATCGGCATGATCCAGACATTGACGGTAGAAGAGGTGGTAAACGGCGGCTTCCGCGTGGGAGATGGCGACGATAGCGCCCTACTTCCAACGCGGAACGTGAAGGGTGAGCTCAAGGTCGGCGACACCATCCGCGTGTTCATCTACACCGACCGAGATGGCGAGCCGCTGGCCACCATGTCCATGCCATACACAGAGCGCGGTCAGTTTGCGCTGCTCGAAGTCACGGACATCTCCCGTCACGGGCTGCACCTAGACTGGGGACTCGAGCGTGACCTCTTCGTCCCATTCGATCTGCAACATGAGCGGCTGGCAGTCGGCGATCGAGCCGTCTTCCGCGTAGATGTAGACCTGCAAGGGCGGCTGTTTGCGTCCAACCGACTCATCGAGTTCTTCGACATCAACTTGGACGGGCTTGAAAACGACCAAGAGGTCTCGCTGTTGGTGTTCGGGTTCAACCACTTTGGAGCGCTCGTCGTCATTGACAATCGCTACTCGGGCATTGTCTACACCAACGAAACCTACAAGCCAATTCGCCTGGGCGACGAGCTCACCGGCTACATCAAGTGCCTACGCCATGACGGCAAGATTGACGTGACCCTCCAGCGCACCCGCCGCGCCGGAACCGAAGACGCCGTAGACACAGTGCTCGACGCGCTGAACGCCAAGGGCGGCTTCCTGCCACTGACCGACAAGTCAGACCCTGACCGCATCCGCCACGAGCTGCAGATGAGCAAGAAGGTCTTCAAGAAGGCGCTTGGCTCGTTGTACCGGCAACGTCGCGTGTTGCTGGAGCCCGATGGCGTGCGCATGACGTCATCAGAAGCCGACAGCGAACCCGCCAACAACGACGGGTAGCCAAGACTCGCCCTGGTTGTACAGGTCGACGCCAACGTCGACCTGAGTGCTGTCCGACAGCAAGAACGTGCCCCCGCCACCGACCATCTCGCCGCCGGGGACATCTTTGCCAACGTTGACATAGGCCGCAGCAGAGCCAAACGAGAGCGAAGCGCCCAAGCCTACAAACAAGCGCTCGACCTCACCGGCGAAGAGTACTTCCGACTGCGCCCAAGCAGAGAAGCGCTCTAGACCGAACGATAAGTTGGCCGATAGGTTGACGCCCAGGTCCCCATTCGACGGGTCCACCCGCAGCTCGGGCACCATGGATACCCCCCAGCGCTCGGCCGCGGTTGCGGCAAACTTGGCGCCAAAGCCAAAGCTGCCGTTCGACACGCCATCGGCAAAACGAATGTCTGGCAGACGGAGCCGTAGTTCCACGCCGTCGTCCACACCAAAGCGCCCCACAAGCCCAGCTGTGCCCACGTCTACGGTGTCGTCGAACACAGCAGAAACGCCTGCCTCCAGGATGACGTGGCCAATGCCAGGCGTCGTGGTGGAGTCACCAATGGCACCGCGGTCCGGCGAAAAGTCCAGATCTCCAGCAGACGCCAGACTCAACAGCAGCACGAGCATGCGGCCTCCATGGCCGGACAGTAACGGCTGGAGCCGATCCTACCAAAAATCTACAGGCAGGGGCGGCGCCAACGAGTCCGTTAGTACTATAAAAATAGTACTAAGGACCCAGAAGGTCCGATGCCCAAGCTACTCACACAAGCAGAACTCGAGCTCATGCAGGTGTTGTGGACCCAGGGTCCTAGCACCGTACGAGCCGTTCACCGACACATCTCGGCAGCACGAGAGGTCGCCTACACCACGATTGCAACGGTGCTCAAGGTGTTGGCGGACAAGGGATTTGCAAGCACCAGCAAGGACGGTCGCGCCCTCATCTACACCGCTGCTGTGGCAGTAGACCGCTACGCCCAACGCGGCGTGAAGCACATGGTGGAGCGCTTATTCTCGGGCAATCCCGTATCGCTGGTCCGAAGTCTGGTGGCCTCTGAATCGCTGAGCTCCGACGAAATTGACCAGCTGCAGCCGCTCATCGACACCGCGCGGAACAGCGAGTGACCCCTTTCCTCGTTCTACAGTACTCATTATTGTACTCGCCTTGGCGGCGTGGCCGCTCGACCGCCTGCGCGCACCATTCCGCCAACAACAGCGCA
>JBLHSN010000077.1:0-19476 GCA_047626195.1 Myxococcota bacterium | reverse complement strand
TGACTATGGCTCACTTTTGGCTGTCAGCCCGAATATCGGGACGTACCGGTGCAAACGTCGTCAAAAAGTCCGAGGGCCTTGCGTTGTCCAAGGTGGCAGATTGGGTCGAACAAGGCGTCATTCAGCCAGTCATCGACAGCACCTACGCCTTGGCTAATGTTGCAGATGCCCACCGTCGAGTGGAGTCGGGCAAGGTGCAAGGCAAGGTCGTCATCATCCACGATGCGTGACGGCTGGGTGTCGATGTGCGAATCAGCCCGGCGACGGAGAGTGACGTTGGGTAGGGTGGCCCTCTGACTTGGAGTGTCTCCATGCGTTTATTCGTTTCCTCTCTTCTATTGTCTGCCTCGGCGAGCGCGTTTGCGCTGGCGCCAGGGGACCTCATCTTCACGGGTATGAATCTCGACTCCGAAGAGGGGGTGTCGGCTCTCGCGCTGACGGACATTCCTGCGGGCACGCAGATCTTCATCACCGACAATGCGTTCGATGAAAGCGGCCAGCTGAAGACCAACGAAGGCACACTGTCTTGGACGCCTGCTGAACAGGTGGACGCGGGAACCGAGCTGTGGTTCCGGGTCAACGATGGCGAAGTGGTTGTCAGTGGTTCCCGGACCGATACGCTTGTTGGCGAAGGCGGCGATGTTGCGTTGAACAACGGCGGCGACCAAATGTTGATGTACACCGGAAGCCCCGAGTCTCCGGAGTTCGTCACCGGGATTACGCTCAAAGGCTGGTTGGACTCCGGGGCTCCAAACAATGAGTCGTCTTATATTCCGCCGGCTTTGGCAGGAACCAATTTCACCGTTGACCCGACCCGTGGCGGCAGCCACATCGACAACGGCGTCTACGACTGCACAAGCGGCGCCTCGGGTACCGTTGACCAGCTTGCCGAGCTGATCAGTACTACTGGTGCCTTCACAACGAGCGGAAGTGTCTTGTCCATTCCTGCCGGCTGTGCCTGGACGATCGAGTCCGAGTGCGACGACATCTGCGACCCAAGCGATGCATGCCCAGACGACTGTGCCATCCTCGATACCTTTGCGGCGGGGCTGAACAGCTGGACGGCTGGCGGGGCGGCAGCAGCGGGCGTCACCAACCCACCCGGCGGACTCGGCGGAGACGGCTACTTGTCCACCACTGCGACGGGGGGCGGTGGCGCTACGAGCAAGGCTGTGGTCTTCAACACCGACCAGTGGACCGGCGACTGGTCCAGCAACGGTCGCACGGCTGTGTACTTCCATGCTCGGGCTTCGGAAGACCTTACGCTGCGTCTCATTGTTGAGACCGGCGACTCCAGTGATCAGGACGCCATCACCACGGACGGCGTAGACGTTCCCGCTGACGGTGAGTGGCACATCATCACCATTGACGTCGCCGCGGCGGACTTCACCAGCCTCGGCGGCTCTACCCCAGAAGACATCCTGCAGAGCGTGACGAAGTTCCGCATTGTTCATGCGGACGACGCCACGGGCGCATCCGCGATTGCCGCAACACTCGACATCGACAACGTCTCCACCGCACCGCTCGCACCCGAGTGTGGTGACAGCGCCATCAACGCCGCTGAGACCTGTGATGGCGTTGATGTGGGACTGGCGGACTGCACGGACCAAGGATTCACCGACGCCGGCGTCGTCGCCTGCAATGACACGTGCGATGCCGTGGTCTACGACACCTGCGCCGCAGACTGTGGCGACAGCAATGTCGAGCCGGGTGAAGCGTGTGACGAGGGCGGCGTAGACACCGCATCGTGTGACGCAGACTGTACGGATGTGGACCCCGAAGACGGCATCTGCAACGCAGAAGCTGGCGAGACCCCATTCACCGCACCCAACGACTGTGCGGACGTCTGTGGAGACGGACTCGCCTCTGGCGATGAAGAGTGTGACGGTGATGACCTCAACAACGGCGCTTGTACCGACCTTGGCTACGCGGCTGGCGGGACTCTCGGCTGCTCGGACTCCTGCTTATTTGACGACGCCGAGTGCGTTGCTGAGTGCGGCAACGGCGTGGCCGAGCCTGGCGAAACCTGCGACGATGGTGAAGTCACCGCCAACTGCACCGCCGCCTGCGCCATCCCTGAGTGTGGTGATGATGAGTGCAACCCGCTCGCTGGCGAAGACAGCGCTACCTGCGAGGCCGACTGCCCGTCGGTGTGCGGAGATGACGCCATCACCCAGAGCGAAGTGTGCGACAGCAGCGACCTTGGCGGTGCCGACTGCACCGACAACGGCTTTGTCCAGGCAGGTGGCGCGGTCTGCGACTCCTGTAGCAGTATTGACTACTCCGCTTGCACCAACGTCTGCGGCAACGCAACCCTGGAGCCAGGTGAGGCCTGCGATGACGGCAACACGGCATTTGACGATGGCTGTTCGGACGTCTGTACGGTTGAAGATGGCTGGGACTGCAACGAAGATGATGGCTGCGTCGAAGACTGTGGCGATGGCCTCGTGACTGGCGAAGAAGAGTGTGACGACGAAAATACCGACCTTGATGATGGCTGCGACGACGGCTGCTTGGTCGAAGACTTCTTCCTCTGCGACGACGGCGAGCCGAGCCTCTGTCTGTCTGATGTGGACGACGACGGTGTGGCCGATGATGAGGACAACTGTCCTGTGGACGCCAACCCCGGCCAGGAAGACGACGACGACAACGGTATTGGTGATGCCTGCGAAGACATCGACCCGGATACGGATCCGGACACGGACACGGACACGGACACGGACACGGACACGGACACGGACGTTGACACGGACTTGGATACCGGGCTGGACACCGCCGATACCGGAACCGGTCCTGATGAGACCCGCTGTGGTTGTCAGGTCTCGCCGTGGAGCGCCTCTTGGTTGGTCCTCGGATTGGTAGTCTTCGCCGTTCGTCGTCGGTAGTGGTCGTAGGAATGCCCGCTGCGCGACCGCGCGGGCATTCCAACACTCTCGATCCTGTCAGACGCGATAGGGTTGCCGCCTAGCGAACTGTACGAGGTGTCGGTGCCTAAAATCAGCAATGAGTTCAAGGTGGGCCTGTTCGTCATTAGCGCTGTGCTCATCGGCTTTCTCGCCTGGATGTGGACCTTTGATGGCGTGCGTAAGGACGAAGGTGCTTACGCGCTGTACCTGACTGTTCCGTCAGCCGATGGCCTGTGGAAAGGAACGTCGGTCAAGCTGGCAGGCGTGGATGTTGGCGCCATTGAGCGCGTAGAAGTGCAAGGGGCACAAGCGCGCCTGACGCTGCTCGTTCGCGAGGCGTACCAACTGCCCGTTGACTCGAAAGCTGACTTACGGTCATCCGGTTTGTTGGGAGACCGCTACGTCGCCGTTATTCCGGGCGAAGAGGAGCCACTCCTGCAGGATGGGTCGGTCATCCAACTCAAAGAACCGCCCGCAGACATTGAGCAGATCACGCGCAACGTTCAGCACATCAGCGAGGATGTGCAAGCGATAACGTCGGTCTTGCGCGAGATGATTGAGAACGACGACAACACAGACGCCATTGAAGCGACCCTGCAGAACGTCGAAGGATTGACCGCAGAGGTCGAGTCTCTCGTCAGCCGGAACAGCCGCGACATCGATGCCATCGTCGACTCGGTCGCGCGCCTGACCGCAACCCTCGAGGGTTTTGCCGTAGACGTCTCTGCGGATGTCGACCAAGAGATGGACCAACTCCAAGAAGCCACCGAGACCTTGCAAGGGGCCTTGTCCGACATCGAATCCATCACTGGGAAGATGGATGATGGGCAGGGGACAATCGGCGCGCTCATCAACGATAGCGCGACCATTGACGCTATCAATGACACGGTTGAAAACGTCAATGAAGTGGTCGAAGGCTTCAGTGGTCTGCAGGCTGAAGTCTACTACACCGGTCGCTATTACTTCGGCACACAGCCGAATGATCCTGCCTTTTACTACGGCAACCCGCTGGCCCCAAATCTGAATGGGGGCATCGGTTCTGCCGGAGCGAACACCGTCGGCGTGCGCCTGTCTTCCATGGAAGACTTTTGGTACCTGTTCGAGATTGTGGACCACCCACAAGGTACCGTCGACTGGACGGAAACCTACGCACCCGAGATTGGTGAGGTCTACACAGAGTGGGTCCGTAAGCCTGCATTCCGCATGACGTTCCAGCTTGAGAAGCGTTGGGGAAACTTCTCTTTCCGCCTTGGCATCAAGGAAAGCGGCGGCGGGGTTGGTATGACCTGGTACTTGGCGAAAGACCGGGTACAGATTCAAGCCGATGTGTTCGACTTTGACTTGGGAGCGTTCCCAGCATTGGCCTCAAGGGGCACGCCGAACAATCGATTCCTAGTTCGCTGGGAGCCGATTTCGAAGATTTATGCTGAGGTAGGCACCGAACAGGTTCTGCTCCAAGCGCAGTATGGATACGTCAACGCCTTTGGCGGCGTCGGGTTCCACTTCAATGACAACGACATCAAGTTGCTCTTGGCAACGCTTCCTCTGGGTCTTTAGGGCTTGTCTGGAAGCGTGAAAATGCCGGTGCATGTCAACCTTTAGCGAGCGCGAAACTTCAGACACGCAAACCATGGTATTGCGGAACAGCGCATAAAATCAGGGCCAGTGACGACTGGGCCGGGGGCATCGTGGGAAAGAAGCAGGGCGACGAATCCGACCTTATGGCGGATTTCTTTGGTGAAGACGACTTGGATTGGTTGGATGATGCTGAAGCAGCGCCGCCATCGAAGGTGGAATCTGTTGCGAACAAAACGGCTGAAAAGCCGATTTCGGAGCTTCACGCGGCGCCAGCACAACCGACGGCGCCAGCACAACCGACGGTGCCGAGCCCGCAGGCGGAGACTCTCCCCGTCGCACCGCCACCGCCACCCGCATTCAAGCCGCAGTCGACCATTGCGCAGCCACAACCGGTCAAGCTGACGCCAGTGAGTCCGCCTAAGCGCGTGACAATCGCCGATCAGCCCATGCCGGAGCCCGCCGTCTCCGAGCCTGCGGTCAATACGTGGGAAGACTTATCGGTCGCCGCTGACCCGGAGTCTGAACCTCAGGGAATGACGCTCACTCCGCCAGCTAACGACGTTCCAGGCGTCGTAAGCGTCGATGTGGAGGTGGAAGACACCGCATCGGTCGAGTGGCCAACGCTGGCTGATGCAACGCCTGTAGACGTAGAGTTCGACGACACAGCAGTCGTCGAGCAACCCGAGCCCACGCCCGTAGACGTAGAGTTCGATGACAGTGTGGACGACACGCCTCCTGTCCCGGAAGAGGATGATCTCGACGAGGACGAGGACGACGATGAAGCGCATGTCACAGGCGACCAACTCGAAGCCAGCGGTCAGACGCCAGCTCCGATGGTCCGAACCCAAGACCCCGCAGGCCAGGGCGTTTCGAGCGCCGTTGACCTGCAAGCAGTCGCCTACCCAGCGCCGGTTGTAGACGAGGTGCCCATCGGTGGATGGGAGGCTGCTCGCAATCGGCTGGTGTGGGAATCTGCCTCCGGCACGGATGGAAGTGCCGCAGACCTCTTCCATGCAGCGCGCATTGCATTTCGTCGGTTGGGGTCGCCGAGCGCCGGACAGCTACTGCTGGAGAGTGCTTGCCAAGCCGGGTTTAGTGATGTTCAGGTCCACCGAGAACGCGCCGCTATTGCGACCGAACTGGGCCAATGGGACACGGCGGAAAAGGCCTATGTGGCGATCGGTGAGATGGAGACGCCGGTGCCTTCATCTGAAGCGTGGCAGGAAGCCGCGGGCGCGGCGGCCCAGCTCGACAACAGCGAGTCCGTTGTGCGCTACCTTCGCTACGCTGCAGAGGCCTGCCCAACAGACGTCATCGCTCTGTCTCTGTTGCGCGACCAGCTGCCCGAGTCGGCGGTGGATGAACGCCGTACCGTCACAGAGGCCTTGGTCGAGCTGTGCCCGGGTGCCGCAGCCGCAGAGCTGTGGTGGCAAGCAGCTCAAGAAGCTCGTTCATCCGATGGCGATGCGCGCGTCGCGCTCGAACAGGTGCTCGAACACGAACCAGACCATACCGCTGCTGTCATTCGTCTTCGCAACCTGCTTATCGCCAACGCCGACCACGCCAAGTACGCATTGCTTCTTGCGCAACGTGCAGAGCGCACCATTGGAGCGGATGCCGCCTGGTGGCAAGTCCGGTCTGCCGCAGCGTCGCTTATCGCGGGCGACATCGCACTAGCCTGCTCAACGGCGGCCCACGCCGTTGAAGGCTGGGCGCCGGTTGAACCACGCTGGCTTGCTGCACTTCGAGATGGTCAACATGCGGGGCTCATCGGTGACACCCTTGCAGCCGGCGGTATTCAAGAATCGTCAGCGTCGGTCGTACGCTACCTGCGCGCGTCTGCGTCCGCCGAGCGGGCCGGCGATGTCCCGACTGCACTCCAGCGGGTCACAGCACTGTTGGAGGTGCACCCGTCCAACCCTGTCGCTCAGGCGGGCATGGACCGCTGGTCCGAGCTTCTTCATGAGACCGACCCGATCGATGCCGTACGGGCTGCGTTTGAGTCAGACTCGGATCCCGATAGCAAGCCTGTCCGAGCCTTTATTCTCGGCATAGCGCTCGAACGGTCCGGAGACCTGGATGGGGCTCTTGCCGCATTCGACCAAGCGTCGGAACTTCCCGGTGTTGTGATTGCAAAGTACCGGCTCGCTGACCACGAAGGTCGCAATCAGCTCATTGCTGACAAGCTCGCCGGGGCCTCTGATCCAGCCTCCTGGCACTTGCTGCAAGCACATGGGTCGCCAGACCTAACGGATGATGCGCTTGCGGCTCTTGATAAAGCACTCGAAGCACGGCCGGCAGACCCAGCATTGGTCTTTTTGCGCAGTGTCGCGGTGTCCCGGATTCCTGACGATGATGACCGGCTGAGCGCGATGGCCGCCGCTGCTGATGCCTGTTTGGATGCAAGCGAGAGAGATGGCGCACACATTGCGTGGCTCGCGGAGCTTGCCGCCTTGGGCCGTACAAACACCTCAGCCGTGGACGCCCTCCAGCACGTGGGAGCACGTTCTGTATTCGCCGCAGCGACGGCCCCGGACGAAGACCCGGCAACGCGCATGCGGACCCAGGCAATTGCGGCGCGAGATGCTGCCGAGTCGGATAATGAGCGCATGTGGTGGGCCGTTGCAGCAGCCGACGCCGCCATGCCCACAGCCTTTGCTGATGCCTTCGCAGAGTGGCTAGCCCTGTCGGAACACGATGAGTTGCGCAGCGTTGCTCGTACGAGTGCCTTGGAAGCGGCATTGGCTAATGCCGACGTCGCCGTCCGTCTCGACGGGCTGTCGCAGCTGCTTGAGACCGCCACGTCCGATGATGAGCGCGGTCCGCTGTTGGTCCACTTGATTGAGGAGTTGTCGTCCCTCGGCAACCGCGAAGCGTTTTCTCACCGCGTGACCGATCTGCTCGCGATTGGAGACGCCACGGCACCTTGGCGTGCGCTTGCATTGTCCGCCGAGTCTCTGGGTGAGTGGAGGTCGGCTGTCGACCTTCTCGAGCGCGCGGGCGGCGAGCGAGCACGCTTGGACTGGGCTCGCCTAGTGAGCGGAGCCCTGGCCGACCCAGCGAGTGGTCTGCGTCTGTTCCGCGCGCTTGACGAAGCCGGTGTGCGCGAAGCGGCAGCTGTCCGTGCTCTCACTGTGTCACGGGTCCTTGATGACCTCGATGCGATGGCAGCAGCACATGGCGTCTTGGCGGATGGCGATGACTTCGAAGCGTACCGGAGCGCCCAGGCTGGATGGGCTGCCGATGCCTACGAAGAACTTGGCAACGGAGAGATGGCACTCAAGTACCATGCACGCGCGCTGTCGCTGCGTGACACCTCGCAGACCGCTTTCCACGGCGCCCGCCGTCTCACCATTCATGCGCGCGATGCCTCTGGGCTCAATGCGCTGTATTCAGACCATAGCGGCGACCGATTGCTGCTAGCGGAAGATTTGGAAGTGATTGGAGAGGCCGCCGAAGCGCTTTCTGTGTGGACCGAGCTGGCAGCCAAGGCGCCGCGTCCGTTGTTTGCGCTGCTCGCAATGGAAGCGCTCCAGCGCGCTGCCGAGGACTGGCGGGCAGTTTTGGCAACCTTGCAGCGGCAACGAGCGCTTGTGACCACCGACCTTGCACAGGCCGCTGTAGAAGCAGCGATTGTGCAGCTGTTGGGAACACATCTTTCGGACTCGGATGAGGCGTACGCTGAATACGGGCGATTGGTAGATGCCAATCCATCAGACCGGTCGATTGCCGCCAAGTATGCTCGGATGGCCGGCGTGCGCGGTGAGACATCCACGGCTGTGGCGACTCTGACCCGGTTGGGCGAGACCGCCGAGTCTCCCAAGGAAGCGGCCAGGTATCGGGCGCTGCTCGGCGACATGTTGCGCAATACCGGCGACGCCGATGGTGCGCGTCAAGCCTACCTCGACGCCCTCGACCACGCGCCTGGACACACCGAGTCGCTGTCCGGCCTTCGCGCCCTCGCCGAAGACGATGGCGACAGCGGAGCCCTCCTTGCCGTTCTCAACCGAGAGCTTGCGGCAGCACCGGACGATACCGCCCGTGCGGCCAAGCTCGTGGAGATTGCCGACGTCACTGCAGAGCAAGACGACGCCGACCCGTCCATCGTAATGGACGCTTGGCGTGCTGTTCTGGACGCCGAACCGGACAATCAGCGAGCCGCACAGGAACTAACGGACCTCGCCGACGCCTTCGAAGATGCCGCGACGTTCGACTTCGCAGGGTCATTGTTGGTCAGACACCTGACTGGCGACGCTCGCACCGACCTGCTGCGCAAGCTGGGGGGAACGGCTCTGCTGGCCGGTAGCCGTGATGCGGCTGTCAGATGGCTCGAGCAGGCCGTCAATGCCGAGCCGCCTGACCTGACTGCAGCCCGTGAGTTGGAGCCGCTGTACGAGGCGTCGAACAACTGGAGCGGTCTACAAACGGTCCTCGCCATGCGTAAAGCTGCTGGCGACGATGTCGCTGGTGCACTTGCTAAGGCAGCGGATGTCGCTCTTCGGAAGCAAGGGGACCCTGCAGCTGCAGACGCTCTGTACACCCAGCTGCTCGACATCGAGCCTGCGAATGCGGCGGCGCTCAAGTACCGTGCAGACCGCGCCTTTGCCGATAAGGACTTCGTCGTCGCAGCAGAGCTCTTCACCCGGCTAGGTGATGACCTCATCGGTGAGCGGGACATGGACGACTTCGATGACCGCCTTGAGGCTTCGCTGCTTTACTACCGCTACGGCGTGGCTCTGGTTCATGCTGGGCGCAAAGACGAAGCCGTAGGCATATTCGAGCATGGCTTGGAGCTGGACGGCACCCACCTACCGTCGCTTGAGCAAATCGCACCCCTGTACCGTTCAGCAGGCGACTATGAACGAGCCTCAGACGCCTACCGCCGAATCTTGCAGCTGGCGCGTAGCGTTGGAGACGAGCCCGGCATGGCGTCTATGTACGTTGAGCTTGGCTTGGTGGACCACGCTAACAAAGATGATGAGCGGGCAGCAAAGCGCTTTGGCAAGGCGTTGGAGCTTGATTCGAACCACGCTCCCGCACTGCTGGGCATGGCGCTGATCTACGAGGAGCAAGGCGAGTTCGACAACTGCTGGAAGTCGTACAATTCCGTTATCCACAACGCGAGCAACCGCGATGGCGTGATTCTGGCCTACCTACGCAAAGGTCGCGTGCTGGACGAGCGCAAGGAACGTCTCGACAAGGCTGCCGAGCACTACGAGCGCTGCCTCGAAGTGGAGCCCAGCCAGACTGTCGCTTTGGTGCGGTTGGCTGAGATCTTGACCCGGCTCAATCGTGCCGAAGATGCCCTCTCCGTCGCCACACGCGCGCTGGACATCGAGGGTATTGAGCCCGCACTCCAGGCAGACTTACACGCGGTCTTGGCCTATGTGTATGCTGGTAAGGACGACCGCGGCGCTGCAGAAAAAGCTCTTGCCGCCGCCACCGCAGCGGATGAGTCCATTGCAGCCGCTCTCGGACAGGCCCCGTTGGAAGACCTCGAAGCCATGAGCCTAGCCCTTCGGCGCCGACTGCCGGTCACGTAGTCAGCGCGCGGAGAATCACAAAGGGCGGAGGTGCGAGAAAATCGCATGTGCGCCCTTTTGCATAGGCAGAGCACCCCGCTAGCGCGTACCGAAGCGAGTACTAAATGCCGCGCCCATGCCCAGAGCGCTTGTTGCACCCACAACAAGGATACCGAGGAACGGCAAGCTACCAAGGAAGGCGACCAATGTGCTGCCGCCGACAAATGCAAGCCAGCGCCCATAGACCTTGGACTCCATAGGGAGACGGTCGCCAATGGCCTGGCACAGGCCGACAAAACCCAGCAGCCATGCCAGTCCAAACAGGCCGATGAGAACAACGCTGACCGGTAGCCCAATCACGGTGATGGCGAAGAGTCCGGCTCCTAAGAGGAGCACGACACCCCCAATCGTTCCGCTCGCGAGCGACCCTACAGGGCGTTCGGTCAAGTGCTTTGCGACGCGTGCGACCCGGTCGGGGAACAGCGCCACAACCAAGATGCCCGCCCCGGCGAAGGACAGAAACAGCACCAAGCGGTGAACCAGCGACGCCCAGAGTCCCGACCATGAGGAGTCGCGCATGCCTGTCGCGAGGTCATTGCGGGCCATCATCACTCGGTTTCCGTGCACATCACCGCCTTCGTCCACACGAACGACGCCCCCCAGCGCTGTGGCGTCTCCGTCCACGCTACCGGTCGAGAAGATGCGTACATCGGCGCCAATGGTGGTCACATCGCCAATGACATGGCCATGAACGTGGACGTCTTGACCGATACCGACGGCAGAATCCGCCTTTTGACCTTCTGCGATCACCAGAGGGCCGTCGCTCATTGGAGCGCCTGTGTCGACAATGTCGGCCTTGGCCTGACGCATGGCTTGAATCTCTGAGCCTTGCGCGCGGACTTCCTCGCGGAGAGAGCGAATGAGAGCGACAACGTCGGCTTGGGCCATCGCTTCGACGTCCGCATGGCCTGCACCTTCCGTCGCGACCAGGTCGGGAGCGGGGGGCTCGACCTGCGGGTCTGCGGCGAGGGCGACCGAGAGCAACAACGCTACGGCACTCATGCCAGCTGCCCAGAGCGATTGAATCGCAGCGCAAATGCTGCGAGCCCGCAGGCGACTGCCGTCGATGCCAACAGTCCACCGCTAAGAATAAGGGTGCTACCCAGCAAGTGTCCGGCGGCCGCCCACGCAGCCCTGGTCAAGACGCTGAGCTGTACGCCAACAGGAACGGGGTCTCCGGCGACAACGAGCAGCAGGGCAGCTGCAACGAGCAGGCCCACGCCGACAAACACGTCGGCGCGTGCGATGGAAGCCGACTGGCGTGCTTGCATGACCGCCGCGTGAGCGAGTCCCTCTGGAACGCGCGGTTCTGGCATAGAGCGGAATTCTTCGGCGAATGGGTCCATCTGCTCGACGCGGCCCAGACAGTGGTGACAGGCATCCAAGTGCAGGGCGACTACGACGGAGTGGTCCTGTGACAGTTCACCTTCGGAAAATAGGCGCAGGGTTTCTGGGTCGACATGTTCACTCATGCTTCGCCTCCAACCGTGTCGTAAGCATCACGCAATTTGCGGCGCGCACGGAAGATGCGGTTCATCACCGTACCGAGCGGGATGTCTAAGACTTCGGCAATCTCGACGTACTTCAGATGTTCAAAGTGGTACAGCACCAGAATTTCTCGGTACATGGGAGGGAGTTGGTCGAGTGCTCTCTGAAGGAGCACGGCCCTCTGTGCGCTCGATGCTTCTTGCAGAGGCGACGGCGCAAGGTCCACCACGTCTCCGGGCTCTTCCCAGGCGAGACGACGACGCTTCCTATATAAATCAATGCACGTATTTCGGGCAATGCCCATCACCCAAGTGCCAAAGTTGCGCCCATCCTCAAACAGATGGAGCTTCCGCAGCACCTTCACTAGTGTGTCTTGCGCGGCGTCATGTGCGTCTTGTTCATTGCGGAGCATTCGCCAGTTGAACCGGTAGACGGGGCCCATCCAGCGCTTGGCAATCCACTCTTGGGCCAGCTGATCACCACCGCGGGCGGCGACGATCTGTTGGGGTTGGGTGTCCTGTCCGTCATGTAGGCGAAGTGCCAGCAGGGGTTCCTCCGTAGTGCGGGTGTACTTCAATGTACGCACTAGGCCTGCGGCTATTGCACCAAAATGTTCAAACCGGTGCTAAGGTTGACGAGTAAGTGAGGTTTGGTGGATAAGAATTGGAAGCTCCAGCGCTATTCTCGGAAGGACTACTCCGAGATTGTGGATTTCCCCGTCGAGATCGTTGGGCGAGATGGCGTTGTGCGTCGGTATTCCTTCGAGGACAGCATTCGCTTGTACCAACGCCGTGTGACGTTCGCGGCCATTCGATACCGCGACCCGGACTTGGTCGGTGCGGAGACCCACCACTGTCAGAGCCGCATTGAACAGCTCCGGGCCTCTTTCTTCCATCGCTTTGGCTGGGGCAGCTCTGACCACGACTCGGCGGGTGACCATGTCCTAGGCAACTTTTCCGGCGAGGTTGCCGCGTTCTTCTGCCGTGTTCTTCAGTGCCAAGACCGGCCAGATGTCCATGTTGTGCCTATGGACGGTGAGGATGGTCTACGCAGTACTTGGTTTGTGCGCGTTGGAGCCAAGGGGCCCGGCTTGCTCTTGTACTTCTTCCATCTCGATGGACCGTCTGCCGAGCCTCTTCGTGAGCAGTTCTTTGAGACGCTCAAGATGCTGGAGCGGGTCAACGACCCTGAGGTTGACTGTGAGCGACTTGTGGCGTTCCATCACACGGGGGATTGCGGGATGATCCTGACCGCCCGTGCTGGGGAGTTTGACGCTCTCGAAGCGGTCCGAGGCGAGCCGGTCATTGCACCCGACATCGCGCCGCCCACGCCGTGGGACGAAGTCGTTGAGATTCTGCGAACCGGTGACCAGATGGAGGCGGTGGAGCGGTGCCGGGAGTTGGTGACGGAACAGCCCTACCACCAGCGTGCCTACCTCGCCGGAGCGGTGCTGTGTCTCGCGTTGGATGCAGAGTATGAAGCCGAAGACTTCGCACTCATCGGCTCGAGGTACTTCCCTGACCAAGGTCTCCTTCACCACTACCTATCGCTGGCTCGGAATCTCCAAGGTCGCACCGCCGAGGCGTTGGATGATGCACGCCGAGCGGTAGAATTGGTGCCCGATTTCGCAGCGGCCCGCTCGCACCTCGTCGCACTGCTACTGTTCGCTCACCACTACCGAGAGGCCGCGTCGGTCACAGCGGTACGCCCCGCACGGACACGTGAACGAAGCGCAGAACTGTCGCTCGACCGCATGGGTCAGTGGATTTGGTGGCGTCGAGTGATGCGATTTGGCGCGCACACCAGCCTGCTCCTCGGATTGTTTGCCACACTGTTTGGCGGCCCCCTGGGACTGGTCCCGGTGATGATGGGAATTGCAATGGCAAGCCTCGGTACCTGGATCTTCAATCGGCAACTCGTCGTGTTGACCGAACGAAGTGGACCCGAAGACTTGGCCATGGGCCTTCGGCGCATCCATAAGATCGGTGTGCAGACCGACAATCGCGTCGACTGAGTTCGGTACGTCGCCGCACCCCCCTTGCGTGTGGGAAGGATGCGATTACGTCGCGCTCTGCGGAGGCAATGCAATGGTCCACGAACCCGAAGTCGAAGGCACAGACGCCATAGAGCCCACCCTAGAAGCGGTGGAACAGGAAGACGAACCTGTCATTATCGAGCTCGTCACCGAACCCGACCCGCTGGAAGCGGCCCAAGAAGAGCTGAAGTCCACACAGGCTCGCTTACGCTCTGTGTCGAAGGCTTACACCGATCTACAAGCCGAGATGCAGTCGTTTAAGAAGCGAGCCGAAGGACAGGCGGAGCGTAAGTCGGTCAAGCAGACCGCAGACTTGGTCCGGACGCTGCTCGAGCCCGTAGAGAACTTGCGTCGCTCACTGGAAAATCCCGGCGACTCCGTCGAGACTCTCATCGGCGGTCTCAAGCTGGTTGTTAGTCAGTTCGACGATGGCATGACCCGCGTCGGCTTGCGTCAAACGGGCAAGGTTGGCGAGCGATTCGACCCGCGTCGTCATGAAGCTTTGGCCATGACACCGGTCACGGAACGCTCGATGGACGGCATGATTCTGATGGTGCAGACCACCGGCTACATGTTGGGCGACAACATGCTTCAGCCGGCTCAGGTCATTGTTGGCAAGCACGAAGTGCAAGCAGCCCCGAAGCCACAGCCGGAAGCTGAAGCTGAAACTGAAGTCATTGACGCCGAGCTGGAAGAGGACGAAGCGTCAGACGATGAGGTGGACGCGTAGTCGTGGAGCGTCAGTCCCGCGTCGTAATCGTGCTGGTGATGGCGGTCTTCGTGGTCGCAGCCGCACTGTGGTTGTGGGAACCGCCGGACCCGCGTGTGAACGGTGGCGACACCATCGTGTGGGAGCTGGAGACCGATGACGTCATCCAGGTGGAGCTGTCTCGTGAGGATGAGACCATTGTGGTTGTCCGGGACAGCGACGGGTGGCAGCTCCAGCAGCCGATTATCGGCCGTGCGGATGCGTCCGAGGTCGAGTTCGTCGTCGTCAACCTCACCCGTGTCCGTGGGGCACGGCCTCTGCCAGGTGCAGACGCGAGTCAGTTTGGACTGGCGCCACCCCTGGCCACTCTTCGTGTCACGCAGGTGGACGGCACGCTCGTCCAGCTCGATGTTGGCGCCGAGTCACCCACAGGAAGCGGAACGTACGCCCGTTTGGAGACTGGAGAGGTGGTGCTTCTGCCGTACAGCTTGGCGGACGTTATCGAAATCCAGGTTGCCGTGCTGCGTGAGCGTCGCATCCTGGCCTTCGACGAAGCCGCGGTCCGGCGAGTGACACTCGAGGGTGCGAACGGTACGCTCGAAGTCACCGGCAGTGGCACGGATTGGTACGTCAGCGGATTTGGCCGCGCCAACGTCTTGCGGGCGGAAGACCTGATCTTCAACGTGCGCGGTACGCGGTTCTTGTCGTTTTCCCCAGACACCGCTCCTGACGGCATTGCAGACGCCGCCTTTCGCGTGACCGTCGCAACGGTGGACGACGAGGTTGGCTTCGCCGTGGGTGAATCGGGTCCCATGGGCGTGTATGTGCGGCGCGACGACGGCGTTGCTGGCTACGCCGACCCGGAAGCGCTTCAGTTCCTTGGCCAAGGTCCTCTCGATGTGGTGCAACGAGACCCGTTCCGGCTCG
The DNA here is from genome assembly GCA_047626195.1 of Myxococcota bacterium. Lineage (GTDB taxonomy): Bacteria > Myxococcota_A > UBA796 > UBA796 > CAJXTB01. The sequence goes on along the minus strand of JBLHSN010000077.1, from coordinate 4,251 downwards.
ATCCCAACGTCGACGACCGCATCACCATCATCCGTGGTGGCGCCGAGACGGTACTCACTCGAACAGATGACGGCTGGACTGGGGCCGCAGACGCCGATGCCCTCATCACTGCACTGCGAGCGGCGAGCATCACCTACCTGCGTTCAACCGTACCCACACCGGGGACCGAACGGGTTCGGGTGACGGTAGACCGCGACTCCGGTCGTCACACCGAAGTGATGTTGTTTCAGGACGAGGGGGGCTACGTCGTCGCCCAGGATGCCGGCGGTGGGGTGCCGTTCCGAGTAGAGGGACTGACCCTCTTCGCCGCCGGAACGCTCTAGACGGAGCCTAGGTGACCCACTTGCGCGTGAACCACAGCACAGCAACACCGGCGACCAGCCATGCAGCGCCCCAGACGACCGAGGGAATACCGGTGGCGGCGGCGAGCATGGTGGCATCGCTGACTACGTCAGAACCTGCATAAAAGACGTCGTCACGCACGTCGAATAGGGCGTACAAGATGCTGAATACGCCGAGCGCGCGCAGCACCACCTGTGCAGCGGTGACGGGAAGCAAGCGACCACCGACCATCAGAACCGCGCCCATGATCAGACCGAAGGCGAAGCCAAAGCTGGCGAAGGGTCTGACGTACCAGAGAGCAACGCCGAAGACAACAGCGCCCAAGATACCAAGGGCGTAGCGCGAGGTACCCTTGCGCCGGGCAACACCAAGCAGTGCGACACCCCAGAGCAGCGAGCCCAGATATCCAGCGTTGAGAATGGCGAGGCGGTTGCCGCCACTCGACAAGGCGTGTCCACCGACTTGAGGCGACAGGCCGATTTCGAGCACGGTGCCACCGGTGAGCCAAGTGGCGATGGCGTGCCCCAGCTCGTGGAAGAGCACGACCAAGACCTTGACCGGCCACAGAACAGGGCTGTTCCAGAACCAAAGCGCCAAGATGCCGGACAGCACAATGCCGACCCAGGTTGCAGTTTTTGTGCGGGACTTCGTCACAAGCGGACTCTCTAGGGACGGATGTTGAAAAGATGCGGGTTGGCGGTGTTACGGTGACTATCCCGCCGTGCCTCACTCGCAGGTACGCCACCGCCTCATCGCTTGTTTCACGGAGACCACATGCGCTTGGTCTGTTCGCTCGCTGTCTTCCTATTTACTGCCTGCGAGATCTCGTATGCAGAGCCCCCCACCCTTCAACCCAGGGTCTCGCCGGGGAATCCGGTCACAGATCAAGTACGTATTGACATGCCGCTGCGTACCCTTGCGGTGCCGTTGTCTTCTGCAGTTCTCCGCGACCTGCGGGCCGGCGACTGGGACGATGCTGCAGTCGCCTTGTTGGCGATGAATGTGGAGGGCTTGGTCGGCGAACAAAAAGGCAACTGGGCCTTTGTGACAGCGTGGTCTTTGGTTCGAGATGACCGTGCACGCGACGCTGTCCCGCTGCTGGGCTTCATTCAAGGCATCGACGGCCTGCCACATGACGACGTTGCCTTGCTCTCCGCAGAGATCTTGCGCGCAGATGAGCGACCGATTGAAGCACTGGCCGAGGTCGAGTCCGTCGATACGGCGTCTCCTCGGTATGGTCGAGCCGCTGTTGTTCGCGCAGAGCTCCTGCGTCAGCTGGGTCGGACTGCCGAAGCCTACGCGCTGTACGAGGCGCTGATTGAACGTACCGACCCCGCACTCGGCAATCCCGAAGCGTTGTTTGCCCTCGCTCGCCGGTCGGGTGGCGGAAACCCTTCTGGCTACCCGCACTTACGTCGGTTGTGGGCGCAGTACCCAGCGAGTAAGGCCACGTCCGACTCGGCTTCCATGCTTGGCGAATTCAGTGGCAGTGACTATGCCGCTACCTGGCAAGAGGTCGGTGCGCGTTCCGAGTCGTTAATGTTGCGGAGCGACTTCTCCGGTGCGGAGGCCCTGACGGCAAACAAGGCGTCCGCGGTCACAGGGAACGGGTTCGACGCTTGCCGGTTCGTCTACGTGCGCGGTCGGTCCCAGTACCGTCAAAATGAGCTGACCAATAGCATCGTGTCGTTCGGCGACCAAGGCGAGAACTGCGTAGATGAGGGCTACGAGTACGGCGCGAAGATTCTGTACTTGAAGGGAACCGCCCAGTTCCGCACGCGGCAATACGCGGCGTCTGCGACCACCTTCCTTCGCCTGGCCGAGCGCTACACCGAGAGCACGCTTGCGGACGATGGCCTGCTACACGCAGGGATTGCGCTGCAAGAAGCCGGACAGCTCGATCAAGCCCGCGAGAGCTGGCTGCGCGGCTTGGATTCATTTCCGGAAGGCGACACCGTTCCAGAAGCCAGCTTCCGCGTTGCATTTAGCTACTATCTCGGAGGACAGCCTGAACAAGCCCGTGATGTCGCACGTGTTCTTGGGGCTCTTCCGTTGTCCGGTAGTGCCGTTCAAGTCGCCGCGGGCCGCTATTGGCATGCGCGCTGGCTGATCTATCCAGACGTCGAACATCCCAACATCGCGGTCGATGACCCGGTCATTGTGGCACAAGCTGTGAGTGAGTGGGTGAGTCTATGCGAAGAGCTGCCGCGCAACTTCTACGCCATTCAAGCCTACGCTCGCTTGGTCGAGCTGGCCCCGGAACAAGCCGCCCGATTGGCTACGCGTCCGGCCGACTTTACCGCAGCTGACGTCACGAAACCGTGGACTGTTCGTCGAGAACTCGCGGAAGACCCGCACCTTATCGCTGGTGTAGCCTTGGCCCGAGTGGGGCTCATCAACGAAGCGCGTGAGGACTGGGGAAACATTGCCGTGGACGGTCTTGAGCCCGATGAACGAGCTTGGCTGACCGAGCTGCGAATCGGTACGGGTGACTGGCTCATGGCGCACGATGAGATGCGAAAGTGGTTCCGCTCACATCCGGCAGACACGTTGCAAGCGGATGCCCCGGAGGTCATTCGTGTGGGCTACCCGGACCGCTATTGGACCGAAGTGCAGACCGCAGCGGCCGGCGACGGCTACCCGGCTCGCTTGTTCCACGGAATCGTCCGCGAAGAGTCCAACTTCAATCGCCGTATTCGGTCTCATGCCGGGGCACGTGGGCTGTCCCAGCTCATGCCTGCCACAGCGCGCGAAGTTGCTGGATGGTTAGGAACCACGGTGACGATGGAGCAACTCAGCGACCCCGCGACGAACCTTCGCCTCGGGTCCCGCTATTACGATGCGCTGTATGACCAGCTCGATGGCAGCCCATACCTGCAGTGCGTCGGCTACAACGCAGGTGGCGGACGCGCACGTCAGTGGAAGGGAGAGTGGGGGAACATCCCTACAGATGAGTACGTGGAGCGCATTCCGTTCAAAGAAACGCGCGAGTACGTCAAGCGCGTCATGGGCACTTGGCAGGTGTACAACTACCAGTTTGATACGGACAACCCTGCCTTCCCGGACCTGTCGGAGTACAACCACCAAGTGATGCCGCGATGAGCCGCGTCGGCGAACTGGGTGGGCCAGAGTCTGTACAGCGGATTGTGGGAGCCTTCATAGATCGCTGTATGGGCGACTTCGTCATCGGGTTTTTGTTCGCTGGCTCGGACCGCGACCGCATTGTTCGGCATGAGACCGAGATGGCGCTGCGCATGCTGGGGGAGGATATTCCGTACACGGGGCGTCCTCTCGCTGTGGCCCACCGTCCCAAACGAATCAACCAAGGGCACTACCGCCGTCGCCAAGCCATTCTGCGACATGTTCTTGGTGAACAGGGTGTTGCTGACGACGTTGTAGAGCTTTGGATTGCACACCAAGAGCGGTTTCGCGCAGCGGTCACCAACGACTTGGACTGTGTCGCACCCGAGACATGAGTACACGTTCGCGTATCGTCCAGATTCTGGCTGCTGCATGAGTTAGGTCGGCGGCCATGGCCTTCGTTCATCTGCACACCCACAGTCAGTTCTCCATTTTGGATGGGACAGCGTCGCCTGAAGCGCTGGCTGCGCATGTAGCAGCACTCGGCCAACCCGCGTGCGCGCTGACGGATAGCAGCAACTTATTTGGTGCCGTAGCTTTCTACAAAGCCTGTAAGGCTGCCGGTATTCGTGCCATCATTGGTGCCGAACTCGACGTTCAGCCAGAAGGCACGGACCACATTGACGGCGACCGGGCCGAGGGTGGCTACAAGGTCGTCGTTCTGGTGGAAAACCAGGTCGGCTACCAGAATATCTGCGCGTTGGTGACCAAGGCGATTTTCGATGGCAATGCCTACAAGCCCCGCGTTGACCTCGCCGGCCTTGCGGC
>JBLHSN010000076.1:0-19556 GCA_047626195.1 Myxococcota bacterium | reverse complement strand
TGCTGGCCAAGCTCGATGACACGACAGAAGTCCACGGGGGCTTCTTACCGCTGTCAGCCGCAGACATTGGCGCAGGCGCTCTCGTCGTCCGTCACACTGTCCGCACAGGTATCAACTGCTGCTTCGAAGTCGTCGACACAGGCGCGGGCTTGGTCGGGGATGAAGGTCAGGCAGGGGCCGGGATCCGCGAATAGCTCGCCCTCGCCCTCCGCCATGGAGGCAAACATCTCAAAGCACTGCATGACATATTCGCAGGCGATTTCGGTGACGTCGTCTAGGTAGTCCTGTTCGGTATAGCGGAGGGCGGTCGGCTGGCCTCGATTTCCACTGCCATCCACCAAGGTCAAGACGCAGGCACCTTGTAGGGTAAGGAAGAGAAGTAGGGTGGTTCTCATGATGGAGCACTCCGGCCAGCTTGCTGACGATAGCAAACAGGTTGGTGCACTCGCCGACTGGCTGTCGCTCGGGGACGGTGGCGTTTTGGCTAGTTCAGGGAGGTGTCGTTGGACGATGGCCGGATCCCACCTTCGATGTTGGACGCCGAGAATCCCCCAGCGTTCCCGCTGTTGAACGAGGACCGGCTTTAGGCACATCCGTCCAGGGTCAAGCCGGTCTGGCTGTTGTACGGGGAGCCGCCCGAATACGCGGCTGCCGCATAGTTTTCGCTCCCTCGGTACCAGCCGCCAGAAGACGAATTACTCTTAGTTCCGCGCGCTATGGAGTCGGTGTTCCACGGCTTGAAGCTGTTGGGAAGGAACCAACTCTGGGTGTCGCCAGCGGACCGGCGCCCTCAGCCCGGTCGACCGTCCATGAACAGGTGCGGCGCAGGTATGAGCCCGGCGCGTCGGGTGCGGGAATCCTCACGTGGACCTTGCCCGTCATGGTGTCCGCCTTCCAGCGTCCTTGGCTCACGGAACCTTCTTGCGGCATGACGAAGCCCGACGTGCTGTCTTGGCAGGCGGGGTCGTTGGTATCGAAGTGGTTGTAGTACATGCCGTCACTGATCCACAGGTACCGCACAACGCTACCAGTCGGCCATGTATTGGCGCCAAACAGAGTGGTACAATCCTTGCCTCAGGCGTCGTCGCAGTCGGTCAGGAAGCCGTTGCCGTTGTCCAAGCTGTTATCGTCGCCACCGGCGAAGTCCCATGCACACAACGGGTGTTCGCAGTCGACGAGGTCGCCGCACGTCTCGGGACATCGTGGCGAGAAGCAGTCCGGGTCTTCGCAGCCAAACAAGCCATCCATGTCACCGTCTAGCAACGGACTGCAGATGCCGGGGGGAACGACAGAGCCGCGAGGGACATGGGCGTTGGCCGGAAGAACGATAGAGGTGCTAACGGTGGCACGGGTCTTCATGCGCGAGCCTGCGCCAACGGTCGCGCCGGCTTCGACGACCGCGTCTCGGCCAGCACGTATGCCATCTCCAATGGCTACGCGGTGCGCAATGGACGTACTCTTACGAATGCGAACGTCGGCGCCAATGTCAGCGCCCTCGCCAACCGAGACACCGCATCCGACCACGGTGTTGTTGCCGAGGCGTGGATTGTTTTCCACCACAACTTCGCGCGCGAGCACGACGTCAGTGCCAATGACAACGTCATCTCCCCCCTGCACTCCGTTGCCGAGGAGGGTCTGAGCACCGTGCACAGTATGGTGTCCGACGACGGCTGCGTAGCCGACAGAGACACCTGCTCGGAGAATAGTGTCACTGCCGATGGCGGCGGAACGGCCAATGGTGACGTTGTCTTCGCGGACAGTTCAACCCCAATGACCGAGCGCCGTTGAAGGATGACGTTCGCACCCACGACCACACCGGGTTCAAGAATGACGCCCGCTCTAAGGATGGCACTGGGGTCTAAGCAGGCGTCTCCGAAGGCGTTGTAGAGCGCATCTCGGGTAGCCGTACGGTCAGCGTTGGCAATGGAGGGACAGGTGTCAACGATGTTGGGTACACCGTTACTGTCGTCATCTTGGGCAGAGGCAGATGGCGCGACTGCCAAAGCGACGACTTATAAAACAGCACAAGTGACGCTCACTACAGGGGTGAGCATCGGTCTCGGTCTCGAACCCGACGCTTTGGCGTGCTCAGTTCGGCCGCCACCTTCCTAGTAGTAGCCAGTTACAACGTCGTCAGTTGGCGACCGCCCTGAACGCACCTTGGCGCCGGTTTCTTCCATCAATCCCATCTCTCACTCCGGTACGGTGACAAGATAGCCAACACGGTACTGCGTCCGGAAGTATCGACAGGTTTCAATCAATCAGCTGTTCAATACGGATGCAATGTAAACCGTTTCTCTTTCGAATCACGCCAGGGGGGTAGGCAGTATTCCGGTGATCGTCTCACTCTCGGCTAGCGCCAAAATGGTGGCTGGCACGCCGCCTTGACCGACGTAGAGTGCCGCCAGAACTGCTTCAATTGCGTCTGTAAACCAAACCATCTCGTCGTCGGTGATGTTGACTGGCGGTAGGGCGATGAGTGCATTGATTTTTGGGCCAGCGAGCTGCATGGCGACCCGATGTACCGCGTACAGTTCGTTGGCGACGGCTGCCGCGAATGCCTGATTGTCAGGGACGTCAATACCGGCTTCCGAGAGCGTTGCAGAGTCACCAAAATGGATGGACAACATAAGCCCGTCTCCGCCTAGATGGTCGATGACGTCATATCTTTCGGCAATTTCCATCAAGCGAGTGCGAAGCTGATCTGAGCGTTGGCTGGCAAGGGTTGGAGCATCGAGTTCGTCGAGCAGTTCAAGCGTGGTCATGGCCGCGGTCATGGCCAGGTTATTCTCGGCGAAGGTCGAGAAGTAGATGGGACCGCTGGTCAGGCTTGTATACACGTCATTGTAGACCTTGTCGGTCATCATCACGGCTGCGACCGGAATGGCTCCACCGGAAAGAATGCTGCTGACGCTCATCATGTCGGGGCGAATGCCAAGGCCAATCGAGCGGAACCAATGTCCGGTACGTCCGAGGCCACTGTGGGACTCGTCTGCGAGCATCAGCACACCGGCTTGGCGGCAGAGAATCTCAGCCTCACGCATGTAGCCGCGGTCGAGGGCTAGGCCGGACAACCGCTGCACAGGCTCAAGAATAAACCCAGCCACGTCTCCTTGCTTCAGCTCGCGACGTAGAGCGCGCAGGTCGTTGGGCTTGACGGCGGTGCACTCGGGCATGAACGGCTCTTGGCCTTCCCGCAGCTCTGGGAAGCCGCACACGCTGATGGCGCCGAAGCTGCGCCCATGGAATCCGCCGTCCAAGTACAGGAACCGGCGACGTTTGGTCACGAAGCGTGCGAATCGAATCATGACGTCTGTGGATTCGGTCCCGCTGTTCGCGTAGATGACCTTGCCCATCTGGCCATTGGTGCGCTCGAGCAGCATTCCTGCGACCTGGCCGCCGAGCAGCGATGCGTTGACGATGGACAGGTTGGGAAGGTCCATCTCCAAGAGGTCCCGGCAAGCACGGGTAATGCGCGGGTGATTTCGGCCCAAGAAGGTGGTGCCGCCGCCGCCGATGAGGTCGAGGTAGCGATTGCCCGCGGCGTCGATCAGGACCGTGCCTTCACCAGAAACAAACGCAGTAGCGCCGCTGTCATCACCCAGCAGAGCGCCGAGCTTAGGGTGGATGTGTGCCTTGGGCTTCGGGGCCTGTGCGAGGTATTCCTCGATACGGCTTGTGGGCTCATTCATGACGAATCTCCTGCAGTACGAGGCCGTTTAGCCCGTGTAGTCTTCGGGGTAGCCGTATGCGTCGAATGCGGCGGACCAGTATTGGCGGACCATCTTCTTGTGCTTGGCCGAGATCTTGAGAGCGTTGACCTTGTAGTCACCAACGCCTTCGAGGTAGTTGCGGATGGACTGCTCTGCGGTGTCCCAGTTGGCGTAGCCGAACTGTTCGTAGATGCCGCGGATGACGTCCACTTCGTTTCCAACAAGGTCGTCGTAGGCAATCTCAACGAGGTTCTTCTCGGGAATGAGATTGCGGTCTTCGGTGACGCGCTCGAAGATGCGTTTTCCGAGAAGGAGTGTTTGACGCGTACGTTCGTCTTCCCAATTTTCCTCTGGCACCTGGAAGAAGTTCTCCCAGTCGGTGTGCGAGCGCATGTGGAGCGTGCTGGAAAATACGCGGTACGGGTGACGGTGAATGTGAACGAACTTCGCGTTCGGGAACATCTCTAGGATGAGGCGGATGCGTGCGGTGTGTGTGCACGACTTGACGACAACGCGCTTTCCGCCCGTCTGGTACATGACCTTCTTGAGGAAGTAGCGGAAGGCTTCCTTCCACGCATCGCGTTCGTCCTGTGTGGCCTCGATGAAGTCGATGTACCGCTCGTACTTGGCTCCGTTCTCGGGGAACATGAACGAGATGTAGGGCGACAAGCCGCACATTTTGGCGAGAGCGATTTCGTCTTCTGCGGCTTCGTCCCACCCCTGCTTGACGTTGTCGTACGTGCGGGTGTCATCCATTAGGCCAGCGGTCAGGCCGGGAACGATGGGCTTGAGCGTGAGGAAGGAGGTTGGGAAGACGCACTGAAACACCGTGGGGTAGGTGTTTTCCGGCACACGACCAAACAGGTTGTGCAGGTGAGTGGTTCCGCTTCGCCAGTGGCCGATAAGAAAGAGCGGCTCCGGATCGATCTCTTGTGACGCGAGAGCTCGGCCGTAGCGTAGGTCTTCGAAGCGTCCCGCGGCAGTGGCCCCGACGGACAGAGCGCCGATCCACGCGGCGCGGTGCAGATAGGTTCCATCTACTTTCCAGCCATTGGCGGAGAGGAGCTTCAGCCAATCAGCGGTCTCAATGCCGGTGATGAGCTGGTCAGTGGACCATCGTTTCTGAATATTGGATACGCGGCGCATGGGGGGCCTCCGTTGGCCAGTGCGAAGGCCGCGCCCTTAGCCCGCAAGTGATGGTCTAGCGAGTCTCCAAGCGTTGCATGGTCCCGTAGTCTAGAGAGGACCGAAGCGAACTTCGATGGCTGACCGCAATGCGTCGTTGCCGCCCGTGGTGATGGGCTGGCCGTGGGCCATGATTAGGCCTTCGATGTCTCGGTCCAGCAGGCTGCGAACACTGGCCTTAAACGCGGCATTGTCTTTGACCATAAACTTGACCAGTCGACTAGCAGCCAAACGATTGTAGGTGCCCATCATGTGAAACAAGAGCGGCGACAGGAATCCTGCGGGCTTCTGTAGATTGAAGATGAGGTCGGTGACGACCAGTGTTTTGCTGGGCCGGTGGTAGAGGGCGAACTCCTGAATGCCGGGCTCACCGTCGATAGCAATGATGTCGATGTGTTCGCCCAGGTCCACAGCGGCAAGGTCAGCGTTGATGGTCAGGGTCTTGCGCTTTTGCGTGAGTCCTTCTGGAGCGGCGATTTGACTGCCGGCGAACGCCTGCTGCGCTGGACGTAGATGCAGATGGTGGAACAGATTCGGAGCGACGAGCCAAGTGACGGTGCCGAGAGCTGATATCGCCTCAACGTCTGACGCTGAGAAGGGCCCCGGAGAGACGCACACAAGCTCACCTGGAGCCGAGCGCAGCAGCGTGGTCTGGCAGGGCATGGACGCTCCCGGAACCAGCTTCATGATGTGTTGGTGGAGCCACACGCCGTCTGCGAATGGGGTCAGGACACTGGAGTCAGGATTGGACATGCGGCCTCACGGGATTTGTAAGACCTTGTATCGAGGCCGACCTTTTGGTGTGGGCGAGAATCAGGTTGATGGAATGACTACGTCGAGACACTTCTAGGTCTGGAGAGCCTGTATGCGCGTTGGTCTGGTTTGGATGGTCGTTGCGGTGTTGGTGGCCTGTGATGGCTTGGAAACTGACGACGGGCGGGATGCTGTCGTAGTCGTAGACGTGGATTCAGATGTGGACCTGGATTCAGAGGTGGACCCGGATTCGGATGTGGACCCGGATTCAGATGTGGACCTGGATTCAGAGGTGGACCCGGATTCGGATGTGGACCCGGATTCGGATGTGGACCTGGATTCACGGGTGGATTCGGATTCAGAAGTCGACACCGATTCGGATTCAGAGGTCGACCCCAATCCGGATTTGGAATTAGACACTCCACTTTCGGTCTGCGGAATGGATGTGCAATCGTCCTTGTCGATACCGGCTGGGGATTTGATTGACACGTCGCAGGGCAGGCTTGTGGTGCCTTCTTCGATGGTAGTCGTGCAGGTTGTTTTCGGCGATGTCACTGCGGATGGGTGTGACGATGTGCTTGTCGTTGCCGCGGGTCCGGTGGAGGTCGACGGACCCCGTGACCCATCGCGCGTGCTCGTCTTTGAAGGTCCGCTCATCGGGGATGTAAGAATTGGTGAAGCGATTGCCGTGATTCGAGGTCCGTTGACCGTACAATCGGGCAGTGAACAAGTCGGTTTGGTGCGTGTAGGTGATGTGACAGACGATGGACTGAACGACATAATTTTGGAGTACAGAAACCGAGGGCCCATTTACTGGCGAACGTACGTACATAGGTCGCCGCTCTCTGGTGAACGGTCCGGAGAGAATGCGTTTCGCGTTGTCGATCCAAGTGCGGCCAGGGGAGCCTCGGGGTTCAGCAACCTGATTGATCTGAATGGGGATGGCGCTGTCGACATTGTCTATGGCTCCCATTTCCTACCCGGCCCAGTTCAGCGCTGCGACGGGTTGTGCGACGACGACTGGCTTCGTGTGTGGTCAGAAGAGACCAGACCCGCCACCGTCGATGTTGCAGACACCACTGGGGACGGTGAGCCAGAGTTGCTGTTGGGTGGACAAATCTACGACGCGACAGTGGTCAATTACATGGCACGCGCAACGGCCTCGTTGCTCACGAATCCGACTTTGCGGGACGGCGAGTTGTCGGGCACTACCCTGGGTAGCTTGAGCTTAGGTCCGGCGATTCATTTTCCGCTTCTGACAGAGTTCGTCGGCGACTTTGATGGCGATGGCCTCGCTGACTACCTAGCAACAGAAGCGTCACCACAATCCACCCGCCTGTATTTGGGTACACCGGATAGTGGTTTTGAAATGCCGTATCGGACGTGGACTGGGCAACGATATGGCAACCGTCCCCGTGCAGTGGGAGATGTCAACGGCGACGGATTTGACGATATCCTCTTCATGCTGGTGGACCCGGTCCGAGTGTCGCTAGTGTTGGGTGGCGTTCGAACGGAACCGAGGACTGCTCTATACGGAAGTGACGCCGACTGGACCCGCGATACCGAGACCTTCGCGCTGCCGGGGCTGACCTGGCCGGACCACATCGCTTCTGGAGATCTGAACGGTGACGGCGTCTCGGACTTCGCAGTGATTGCTCCGGCAGACCGAGGTGACGTTTCAGACCCGGACGATGAGTATGTTGCGCTGCCAATCCACTACGGCGGGCCGTCGGCGCCGACTGACCCCTAAGCCACGTCTCGGGGTGTCTACCCAGATGCCAAACATTCCGTCGGCTGGTTAGTGGTCTGGTCAGAGGAAGAACCATGCAGTTTACGCTCACCGACGAGATTCCGTATCCACGTGACTTGGTCTACGCGACGCACCGCGACAAGCTCTTGGAAGTCGTGGAGTATCTGTCTAATATCGAGGATATCGACGTTCGGAGTCGCGAAGAAGACGGTGATATCGTCCGCTTTGAGAATTGGTGGACTGGCAGCAGCAATGACGTACCGCGGGTCCTGCATGGATTCCTCAAGCCGGAGATGCTCGTCTGGGTTGACCGAGCGACTTGGGATGAATCCAAGTTTCGGGTTGACTGGGAAATCACTATCAACGCGCTTCCCGATGCCGTCACGGCGAAGGGCTACAACCTGTTTGACGACGAGGGCGACATCACAATCATCCGCATGCACGGTGAGTTCGTTGTGCACCCCGAAAAGGTCAAGGGCATTCCGATTTTTGTGGCCAAGCGAGCGGCACCGGCCATCGAGAAGTTCGTAGTCGGGCTGCTCGAGCCCAACCTGCGCGAGAGCAACCGCGCGGTTGAGCAGTACCTAGACGACAACGCGTAGCCGCTACACGAAGAAGTCGGGGGCGAGCTGGGCGCCCGGCACCACGCTGTATTGGTCCAAGTCGGTCTCTCCGGCATTGGTCAGCACATCGTCATCGATGAAGAAGTTGCCCGTGCACTCTCGGCTGGGCTGGCTCAGAATCCAATAGGCAGCGTCCGCCATGATGGCAGGCGTACGGCTGGCGTTCATCATGGCGTCGCCGCCGAGCATATTGACGGCGGCGGTTGCGATGGCTGTGCGCGGCCACAGGGCGTTGACAGCGATACCTTGGCTCTTGAACTCGCCGGCCATCCCCAGCACGCACATGCTCATACCGAACTTGGACATCGTGTAGGCGACGTGCGGAGCGAACCAGCGTTCTTCCATGTTTAGCGGCGGTGCCAGGTTCAGGATGTGCGGGTTGTCCGACTTCAGCAGGAAGGGCAGGCAGGTCTGACTGGTGAGGAAGGTTCCGCGGACGTTCACCTGGTGCATGAGGTCAAACCGCTTCATCGCGGTGTGCAGAGTGGGGGTCAGCTGGATGGCCGAGGCGTTGTTGACGCAGATATCGATGCCGCCAAACATCTCGGCAGTCTTTGCTACGGCTTCCTGAACAAGCGCGTCATCGCGTACGTCCACAACCATGGGTAACGCCTTGCCCCCGGCATCTTCGATTTCCTTGGCCACGGTGTAGACCGTTCCTGGCAGCTTTGGATGGGGCTCGCCCGTTTTTGCGGCAAGGGCAATATTTGCCCCGTCTCGGGCAGCACGAAGGGCAATGGCCCGGCCAATGCCACGGCTACCACCCGTGATGAACAGCGTCTTTCCAGCAAGCGACATCGGACCTCCAGAGGGAGCGAACCCATACCGCGCTCCGCACCGAGACCATGGCTGCATTGACGCATTGGGATGAGGTGTTCGTGAAATGGATCGGCGAAGCTGCTCATCCACCGATCTATCCACAGGACAAGGAAAGGATTGAAGCACCTTTCGGTGCGATCAGCTAAGGTAGTGTCCCCGGTTTACTATTGACGAGTAAAGAGAGACACCGCCATGGACCTCACCCCCGCCGAGCGCTCCCACCTTGCGTCCTTCTACGCCAAGCGCTTTCCCACTCCCGAACAACGTTCTGCGCTCGCCCGAGCTGCTGCTGTTGTTGAACCCTCCGCAATCTCGACATCGGCCAAAGCCGCATGGACTCGTTTGCTTGCGGATGCCGAAGAAGCCGGTCGGCTTCCTCGGCTCGCACATGTGGCTGCCCAACAAGCGCCCGAAGACGAGAACCTACGCCGTGCTGCCCTACTGATCGGTCCGCCGCCTTCCGCGTGGCCGAAGGTGGGCTTGGCAACAGCGGCCGTCGGGCTCCCCGTACTTGCGGTGCTGTGTGTGGCGGTCGTCAGCGTTCGGGTCGGAGCCTTTGAGGGGACTCCCGCCCTTGCGGCACCTCAGGCAGTGCCTGTGTCTATCGATGTTGCCCCGGTGGTCGACGAGGCTGTGGCAGCCGAGCCGCAGACCGTATCGACCGTCGATGCGGCTCCCGCGGTAGCGGAAGAGGGTATGGCCGACGATGAGCTGCAGCCCACGGTACCGGTCGAGCCTGTGCTAACCGCCGAGCCCGCGCTGACCGTGACTACGGTTCAGCCAGCCAATGCCAATGGACGTTGCACCTTGGAGTCTGGCGGCTTGATTGGCTTCTGGTACGCGGGTCGCAACAATCCCGGAGGAGTTGGCGACGTCGTCACCGTCCCGCGCGACATGAATGTGCGTGCCCACGTGCCATCGCTGTCGAACGACTTTGATTCGCGTGGTCCGGTGCGCTGTGTCCTCGTGCAAGGTGACCGTGTGCGGTTGACGCACGCTCCGGTTCCTGTTCCAGTGGATGCCTTCTGGGTTCCGCTTTACAGCGGGGACGTCGTCGCGGAGTAGCCAAAATGCGTATTGCCAACTGTTCTGGATTCTATGGAGACCGACTCTCTGCAGCACTTGAACAGGTCGAAGGCGGCGATATTGATGTGCTCTGCGGTGACTACCTAGCTGAACTTACGATGTCGCTGTTGGTCCGCGACCGCATGCGAGATTCGTCGCTTGGCTATGCGCGCACGTTTCTGCTCCAGCTCCGCCAGGTGCTTGCGCCTTGCCTTGACAGAGGGGTCCGCATTGTCGTCAATGCGGGAGGGCTCAATCCGGAAGGGCTGGCTGCGGCTGCACGGGAGCTGGCGACGGAGCTCGGGTTGTCTCCTAGTATCGCTTGGGTCGAGGGCGATGCTGTGCAAGCGCAGGTGGGCCGATGGATGGCGGCAGGACGTCCGTTGGCGCATCTGGACACGGGGCAAGCTCTGGCATCCTCGGGTGGAATGCCGATTAGCGCCAATGCATATTTGGGCTGTTGGCCCATCGTGCAGGCTCTTGAAGCGGGTGCCGACCTGGTCATTACCGGACGGTGTACAGATGCCGCTGTGGTGATGGCGCCCGCGGCTTGGCGATATGGATGGAAGCGAGATGATTACGATGCACTCGCAGGCGCCTTGGTGGCTGGCCACATCATCGAGTGCGGTGCGCAGGCAACGGGCGGCAATCACCCGTTCTATGAGCGGGTGCCTGGCCTGGGGCGGGTGGGGTTTCCCATCGCCGAAATCGCCGCCGACGGCTCCAGCATCATCACCAAGCACGACAACACAGCGGGCCTCGTGGATGTCGACTCGGTCACCGCCCAGCTGCTGTACGAGATTGGGTCTCCACACTACGTTTCGCCAGATGTCATTGCTGACTTCGGGTCGGTATCCGTGACGCAGCATGCACCCGACCAAGTGGCGGTGGCTCCAGTTCGTGGCTTGACGCCCCCGCAGACCCTGAAGGTCGGCTTGAATGTCACAGCCGGATTCCGAAACCAAGTGAAGGTTCTGCTCGGCGGGCCAAAGCTCCGCGACAAAGCAAACCGCGTATCTGAGGCTTTCTGGGTGGCGGTGGGGGGAAAGGACCGCTTTTTGGACACGCGCGAGGAGTTGATTGGCGGCTCGGAAAACCCGGAGACGCCCACCGATGCTCTCGGCGTCTTGCTCCTCTCCGCGCGTGCAGAGACTAAGGATGCGGTGGCACGAAGCTTTACATCGGCTGCTGTCGAGATGGCGCTTGGCTCGGTCCCCGGTTTGACGTTGCTGGACCCGCCAAGTTCGCCGAGGCCGTGCATCCAGTTTTGGCCTGTCGCTGTCGATCGGGACGAGGTGCCCGTCGTCGTTCACGTGGACAACAAGGCGACGCCTTTTGAGAGGACACCCCTGCGTGGTGCGGGAAGACCACAAGTGTCGCCAATCGTAGTGGGGAACTACACACCGGTTTCCTGTCGGAATGCTCCCTTGGGAGAGGTGGCTGCCGCCCGAAGTGGTGACAAAGCTGGCAAGGTGAACATTGGCATCTGGGTGACCGAAGACGACCGCATGCCGTGGTTGCTCCATACGGTGACCGAAGCGCAAGTCGCAGCGTGGCTCGACGTCTCGATTGATCGCGTGGACGTCTACCCACTGCCGAATCTACGGGCGGTCAACGTGGTCGTTCATCACTGGCTAGGCCTTGGTGTTGGAGCTTCGTTGGCGGCGGATGCGCAGGGGAAATGCTTGGCTGAATTCATTCGCACCCGCCTTGTTGGGATCCCAGAAGCATGGGCTGTTGTGGGCGAGGATTAAAAACCGCGGTACAGTTAAGAACGAATGTCCAATCCCGATAAATACCAAAGTGGCGTTGTCGTTTCTCTGAGGCAGGCATGTCCCACGTGCGATGCAGCTGTGACAGGCAATGCGGTACGCTGTCCTAGGTGTGACATGGCCCGACCCGCGTCTGGGTGGGCTCCCGGCGATACAACAAGTCTCGTCGGGCAAATGGACGAGAAGATTGACGACCCGGCGACCGTGTCTACGGCGCCTCCGCCAGTGGTCCCAGCGGACGCGGCGGTGGTGTCCATGCCGGCTCCGATTGTCGTGACACCTGAAGAAGAATCGTCTCCGAATCTGATTCTCGCTCGCTTTTTCGGTATCTTTTTAGCGTCGACCGTTGTGACTGCGCTCCTCGTGACGCTGATTGGTATGCGGTTTCTTCCGGAAAAAAATGCGTCATCATTCTCGCTTACGCCGCCTCCGGTCGAGCTGACTTCCGCAGCATTGGCAGCGGTGGTTGTCGCAGACACAGATACCGAGTCGGACTCGGATGCGGGCGAGCCATCGGGCGTGGGTGAGCCGTCGGTTTTGGGCAAGCCATCGGGTGTGGGCAAGCCATCGGGTTCGGGCGAGTCATCGGGTTCGGGCGAGCCATCGGGTTTGGGCGAGCCATCGGGTTTGGGCGAGCCATCGGGTTTGGTCGAGCCATCGGGTTTGGGCGAGCCATCGGGTCCGGGCGAGCCATCGGGCCTAGGCAAGCCGTCGGGTTTGGTCGAGCCGTCGGGTTTGGTCGAGCCGTCGGGTTTGGTCGAGCCATCGGGTTTGGTCAAGCTATCGGGCGTGGGCGAGTCATCGGGCGTGGGCGAGTCATCGGGCGTGGGCGAGTCATCGGGCGTGGGCGAGTCATCGGGCGTGGGCGGGTCATCGGGCGTGGTCCAGCCAGCGGGCGTGGTCCAGCCAGTGGGCATTGGGACTCCACAGCTTGCGGTTGTGGCGGTGCCGCGGCCTGTCGCTCCGTTAGTGCCTATCGTGGTTCAACCCGCCCCCTCCAAAGTGGATGTTGGTACCGATGTCGCCGCTGCAGATGTTGAGGCCACCCCGCCAGTACCGGTCGAGTCGCGGGTACCAGAAGCCGCCAGAGCGCTGACCGGTACCTACATCGGCCTCGCTGAGGGTAATCCGGTCAGCATGGAACTCACCATGGGTGCAGACCAGACTGTGACTCTCGTTCTGCGTGTTGCAGGCCGCGCCGGAACCGATGTCCATCGGGTCTCGGGGACCTACACACTGACCCCAGATGGCGCGGCTGACTTTGCTATGTCCGACCGAACAGCCGAAGGTGTTGTTGGGTACTCGGGAACGATCAGTGGGTCTTCAGCATCTGGGATTGTGACGGTCGACGGTCGACGTCGCGGTCGATTCGAGGTGCGTCGATGAGCACTGCACCGGCGGTTCGCCTACAAAGCGGTGAGATGTTGGCCCAGTGGGTCATTGATGAAGTGCTGGAAATGGCAGGTACAGCCCGCTATCGCGCCCACCGTGCGGGGGACCCGACAGACGAAGTCCGCATCGAGATGGCTGCGCGCGACGCCCGCGATGGCCTTCGTCTACGTCGAGAAGCATTTGCCCTTCGTCATATGGACCACGACGCTCTCCCTCGAATTATCGACAAGGGTGAGCTCGATGACGGCCGCTTCTTTTGGGTAGCTACGCGCTGGTTTGATGGCGAAGTGTTGGCGGATATCCTGCGGGATAAGCCCATGCGCTGGGAAGATGCATCGAGCGTGTTTTATCAGCTTGCGAGCGGCGTTCTAGCGGTCCACGAGAGCGGGATGGTGCACCGGGATATTCACCCCACGAAGGTGGAGGTCAGCGCGTCGCTCCGAGTGCGTCTGGTGGGCTTTGAGTTGGCCATGACCCAGGACGAGTTGGGCCGTGTGGCACGCCCGCCCCTCGGAGACTTGGCCTATGTGGCTCCGGAGGTGATTGCTGACCGCAATCATCACGTCGCCCGCGCTGACTTGTACTCTCTAGGCGTCCTGTTTTACGAGGTCCTGACCGGTGTACGCGCATTTCCGGCGGCACTGTGGGGGGACCGAGCGGACCCAGAAGCACGCATGATTGCGTGGAAATCGCGGGCAGACGCGCTGGACCCAGGGCCGGATATTCCGCGTTGGCTGAGGAACCTAATTCAGAAGGCTACTCATCCCAACCCCGAAAAGCGGCTACCAGACATGGATGCGATGGTGGGGTGGCTCGACGCCGCCCGTGACCAGTGGTCAACGCCTACGCCCGTGACCCGCGTCGTCGCGCCGGCTCCTCCGCCGCTTCCTCCTGTCTTGGTCGGCATTGCCCCCTCGATTTTGCCTCCTGTCATGATGGCGGCAGCGCCACCCCCTGTCGCGCAGGAATCGGCCAACCAGCCATTTCCCTTCGTGTTGGCCTATGCACTCGCAGGAATGATGGGTGTTGTGGCTGGAACGTCGATTGGTCTGATCATGCTGATGTTCATGGGCCTCGATCGGGTCGCGTCCCTAGGTTAGCTCCGTCGGGCCATGTCTCGCAGCTTGGCTACTCGCTTTTCAGTTGGCGGATGCGTGGACAGTAAACGTCCCATCCTGCCGCCGAAGCCGTTGACGATAAAGTGAACGTTCTGGGCGCCCTGGGTCTGCATGGGGCGTCGCGAGGTTCCGCGTGACAGGCCCTCAAGGGCCATGGCCAGTCCTTCTGGGTCTCCGGTAATTTGTGCTGCACGAGCGTCCGCACCGTACTCGCGGGTGCGGCTAATCATCATGCGCAGCACGACCGCTGCGAGCGGTGCTGCAATCATGATGACGATACCAAGCAGGGGATTGCGGTTGCGTCGCCCCCCCGAGAACATGGTGATGCGGGCGGCAAAGCTGATGACTCCGGCCATGGTCGCCGCAATCGCCGAGACCAAGGTGTCTCGATTCTTGATGTGGCCGAGCTCATGTGCGAGGACCCCGCGAACTTCTCGGCGGCTGAGTGTCTGCAGCAACCCTGCAGTCACGGCAACCACGCCCCTACTCGGACTCCTACCGGTCGCAAAGGCGTTCGGAGATTGCTCGTGCGGTACGATGTACAGGCGCGGCACCGGCATGTTCGCCCGCTGTGCCAGGTCTTCTACTTCGTCGTGTAGCCAGCCCAGTTGGTTGCGGTCAACCGGGACTGCACCCGTGGTCTTAATGACGATGGTGTCGGCGAAGAACCAGGTGCCGAAGTTTATGATCACCGACACACCCAACATGACAATCATGCCGGCCGAGCCGCCAAAACCATAGCCAATCGCGACCAGTATGGATGTGAGGAAGGCGAGCAGGGCAGTGGTCTTGAGCGTGTTCAGCATGGAAACTCCGTCGAATACTTTACGGGTAGTCGCGGTGCTGCTGTTCGCAAGCGTGGTCGTAAAATGCTGACAGTGCTACGGCGCTACATGACCGAAGACGCCCCCATCGACCTGTACAGCCTTACCCCAGACGCCTGGACGGCATTGTTCACCGAGTGGGGTCAACCTGCCTATCGCGCAGAGCAGGTGCGAAAGTGGGTGTACGAGCGCGGTATCACCAGCTTCTCAGAAATGACGAACCTGCCCAAAGCGCTGCGAATGCGGTTGGAGTCGGAGACCACACTCGGCACGCTGACGTTGTCGACTGAGCGACAGTCCAATGACGGCACCGTGAAGCGTCTGTGGCGCCTGTCGGACGGCCAGCTCGTCGAGAGTGTGTTGATGCCGTACCAAGACGGCCGTCGGACAGCGTGCATCAGCTCTCAGGCCGGCTGCGCCATGGGATGCGTGTTCTGTGCGACTGGCCAGATGGGATTTGCGCGGCATCTCTCAGCTGGAGAGATTTTCCAGCAAGCGGCGGTGTTTGCGGCAGAGTTGCGTGAGCGCGGTGAGCGACTGTCGAATGTGGTCCTGATGGGAATGGGCGAGCCGTTTCACAACTATGACGCCGTGCTGGTGGCCATTCGCAGGATGATGGCAGAGCTCGGCATTGGGGCCCGTCACATCACGGTCAGTACGGTGGGGCTGGTCCCTCAGATCAAGCAATTCGCCACCGAGGGCCTTCAGGTCAAGCTCGCGATTAGCTTGCATGCGGCATCCGACAAAGTCCGTAGCGCCTTGATTCCGGTCAACAAACGGTGGCCCATTAAGGAACTCATCGCCGCTTGCCATGAGTATGTGGATGCGACCGGACGGCGTGTGAGCTTTGAGTGGGCGCTTATTGCGGGTCAGACGGACACCGAAGCAGAAGCGCATGCTCTGGGCCGACTTCTTCGTGGTCTGCGCTGTCATGTAAACTTGATTCCGCTCAATCCAACGGGCGGATTTGAAGGGTCGCCCTCTGAATTGCCCGAGGCAGCGTCTTTTGTGTACATCCTGGAGACCCACGGTGTCCCAGCAACCGTTCGCGTTCGTCGTGGCATCGATATTGAGGCGGGCTGTGGACAGCTCAAGAGCGACGTCGTCAAGAAGCAACGGCAGGTTGCACCCAAAATAGCGGTACCCATCGACTGACAGTCAGTCGGTGCGCGTACTAGAGTCGGCTCGGGCATGGGCCGAGTGAGGTCCCAGTGAAACGCATCGTCATTCTAAGCGCACTTCTTATTGGCTGTGGTGAACCCGGCTTCGTAGATGTCCTTGGGCAAGCGCCCGAAGGCGCGCTGTTGTCTGTCTGGGGACCGTCCGCTGACGACGTGTGGATTGCGGGGGGGCAGCCGGAAGCCGGAGTCATCTTTCGCGGCTCTGGGTCGACCTTCGAGACCATGAGTGTGCCGGCCGATACACCGATGTTGAACTGGGTTCACGGAACGGGCGCAGACGATGTCTGGGTGGGCGGACTGTCGGGTACGATGCTTCATTGGGATGGTACTGACTGGACCGACCACTCCGAGCCCATTGACGAGGCGATTTGGGGTCTGTACGCCCGCCGACCCGACGATGTGTGGTTCGTTGGCGGAGAGAGCCGCTGGGGCGGAGACACGGCTCGTGTACTCCACTACGACGGCCTATCGATGCGACCGGTCGAGCTTCCCGCTGAGCTGGGAGACGTCCCCAACATGTTCAAGGTGCATGACGACGGCTCGCGGATGTGGTTCGTTGGAGCGGGCGGTGCCGCAGCCTATGAGACGGAAGAAGGCCTGCGTCCTGCAGCGACAGGATTCTCGGGCGACTTGGTGACCGCGAATCTTGGCATGGCCGACAGGCTCATTGTTGTGGGTGGACGGGGCACGGGAAACGTCTTCCAGCAAGACGGTGAGCGACTGACCGAGCTGACGACCACGCCTGCGGGTCTCAACGGGGTGGTAGGGCTGCCCGACCATGCGCTGGTGGTTGGTGAGACAGGCTTCATGGGGATGGTCGATCGATCCGATGGGACGGTGACACTTATCGAGGTGCCCACCCGGGACATTTTGCATGCGGTGTGGATTTCGCCAGATGACACTGTGTATTCTGTGGGGGGAAACCTCGGAACGGCTGACCCGACATTTCATGGGACCCTGATTGTGGGTCCACTCCCGGAGACGCCATGATGAAGACACTAGGCCCATTGCTCACTGCCGCACTCCTTGTGGGATGCCCCGGCGGTGGCGGCGACGACATGGCCTTGTACTGGGCCGAACAAACAGGCGATGCTGCCCTGTTGATGGACCCGTCGCTTCAAGACTCATTTGACCGGGGCCGCGAGGTCATGACGCGCGACTTCGACCCGAGCAGCGGTCTCGGGCCCACGTTCAATGCCGATTCGTGTGCATCGTGCCACCAAGCACCGGTCGCTGGTGGCTCGGGACCGCGCTACCGCGACTTTTGGCTTGTGTTCAGTGAGCGCTTCGATGGCAGCCTAGAGCCACAAGGGAGCAATGGCGACTCACCGGTTCGCAACTTGTACGCTTTAGGCCCGAGTTTCCATATTGGTGAGCCCGAAGACACGGTCGTGTATGCGCGGCGTCAGGCGGCAAGTGGCTTGGGCGTTGGATTGTTTGCCTTCGTCGACGATGAAGACATCCTCGCCAACGCCGATATCTTGGACGAAAACGGCGACGGTATCAGCGGACGTGCCAACTTCGAGCAACGCGCTGTGGGACGTTTCGGCTTTAAGTCACAGGCGGCGACGCTCGAGAGCTTCAATCGCGGTGCGATGTTCAATCAGATGGGCATTACCAGTGACCCGTTGTTCTTCGACCTTCCCGGAGCGCCGAGTCCCTTTGCAAGTGTGCAGCAGCGCGGGACGACCCTCGACTGGCTCATTCCGTCCGCCTTCGCTCAGGTGGCTGCCACCACTCAACCCACGGTCGATGACGACGGTGTTGCTGACCCCGAGATGAGCAACCAAGACCAAGAAGACCTGCTCATCTTCAGCACTTACGTGGCACCGCCTCCCAGGGCTCACCTGGATGACACCGGGCGTCTCGGCCAGCTTCTCTTTGGGTCCACCGGCTGTGAGTCCTGCCACCTGCCGAGCCTGCCTTCGTCTGTTGGTGAGCTTCCGGCGTACACCGACTTACTGCTGCACGACATGGGCCCTGACTTAGATGACCGGGTCATTGCCGGTCTGGCGACAGGTTCCGAGTTCCGCACCTCACCGCTGTGGGCAGTGTCTTTACACGGCCCGTACATGCACGATGGCCGCGCGGACACCTTGCATGATGCTATCGCGGTTCACGGCGGCGAAGCCAGTGCATCACGGGATCGCTACTTGGCGCTACCAGCCGCTGAACAGCAAGCGGTTGTGGGGTTTATGCGTGCGCTCGGCGGTGGTGACGTCGAACACCAGAACATGGTTCCACCCCAAGCTACGTCACCCGAAGCCGGAGAAATGGGCGGGCCACGACCCGGACTGTCAGACGAACAACTGGCCCGCTTTGACGCGGGACGGCGCGCCTTTGACCGCGACAGGACGATGGCCGAAGGCCTCGGAACTCACTTCAACGCCGATTCTTGTCGAGCGTGCCACCGTGACCCCGTTGTTGGCGGTGCCGGCGGTGTCGACGTGAACGTGGTTCGCTACGGGCAACGGGACTTGGATGGCGCGTGGTTGAGCTTAGATGCGAACGTCTTGCCACGGTCGATACTCCCCGGACTTAATCCCGTGCGTCTTCCGGATGCCGCCAACGTCATCGAATGGCGCAACCCGCCGACTATTCTGGGCACCGGCCAAGTCGACGGCATTGCCGAGAGCGCCATCTTGGCCAATGCAGATGAAGACGATGCAGATGGCGACGGGATTAGCGGCCGTGCACGCATTCTCGCTGACGGCCAGGTTGGGCGGTATGGATGGAAGGCCAATGTGCCGAGTGCACTCGACTTTGTCGCCGACGCATTGCTGAACGAGAATGGACTGACCATCGACCCAGCCCTGTCCGGATTCACCACGGCAGATGACAACGATGGCGTGGCGGACCCAGAACTAGCGACCGCTCAAGTGGAGGACCTGACATTCTTTTTGATGACCGTCGACCAGCCACAGCGCAAGACCGCAGCGGATGTTGCAGCGGCAGACCGTGGTGAGGCGAGCTTCACCACTACTGGATGCGCGGACTGCCACCTGCCAGAGCTAGACGGTGTGCCGGCGTTCAGCGACTTCCTTCTCCACGATATTGCGCCGGACGCCATGGTTCTGGTGGAGCAGGACCCAGGTGTGTTGCCCACAGAGTACCGCACCTCACCGCTGTGGGGTCTGTCAGACACTGGACCTTGGCTGCACGACGGCACCGCCTTCACGCTGGAAGACGCTATCGTCGTTGGACATTTCGGTGAGGCCAGCGCGTCACGCATGGCCTATGAAGCGCTGTCAGAGCAGGGCAAGAGCGATCTGCTGGCCTACCTCGGCACTCTCTAGCGAGAGTCGCCGACGGTGAGTGTGTCGCCGGCATCAAGCAAGCCATCAAAGTAGGCGGTCTCTGT
>JBLHSN010000075.1:0-19899 GCA_047626195.1 Myxococcota bacterium | reverse complement strand
CTGTTCGGTGCCAAGGTGCCTCACGGCTTCTTTGACCCGAGCAATCCGGCCGGCATGTCCTCACGCCGAGAAGCCGCGCAAGCCACCATGGACGAGGTGTTGGCCTTCTTTATAGATGGCGGAGAGGTCGCTTTCTATGACGCCACCAACACGACCCAAGCCCGCCGAAGCTGGGTACGCGAAGTCTGCGTCAAACACGGCATCCAGACTGCCTTTGTCGAGCTCTCCTGCGACGACCCCGCTATTATTGAGCGCAACATCCGCGAGACCAAGCTGTTCTCCCCCGACTATACCGGGGTTGAGGCAGACGAAGCGGTCGCTGACTTTCGCCGGCGCATTGACCACTACCGCACCGTCTACGAGCCGCTCGGAGACAGCGACCCAGCGTGGGTTCGCTTGGTCGACGCGGGCCGCCAGGTCATCCTGACCGACCCCGAGCGGGTGATCCCGCGTCGACTCACCGACTACTTGGCAAACCTCTCAGCAGTGCCGCGCACCATCTGGGTCACTCGCCACGGCCAGTCCGAGTTCAACACCTCGGGCCAGCTCGGAGGTGACTCCCCCCTCTCCGCAGATGGCGAGATCTACGCCCACTCCCTCGGTGAGTTCTTCCGCCAGCGCCCCCTGTCGCGTGTATGGAGCAGCACTCTCAGGCGCGCTCGCCAGACCGCAAGCGCTCTTGGAACCACCCATAGTCCGCGCCGCGCTTTAGACGAGATCGAAGCCGGAGTCTGTGACGGCATGACCTACGCCGAAATCGCCGCACGCAAGCCCGACGAATTTGCCGCCCGCCAAGGCGATAAACTCAGTTACCGCTACCCAGGCGGCGAATCATACGCCGACGTCATCGAGCGTCTGGACCCCATGGTCCTGGACCTCGAGCGCACGCGCGGGCCGGTCCTGCTGGTCGCACACCAAGCCATCATTCGTTCGCTATTGGGCTACTTCTTAGACATCCCGCGAGCGGACATCCCACACGTGGCTGTACCGCTGCACACCGTGATTGCCCTGCATCCCCACGGCCCAGGCTACCGAGAAGAACGCTTCCCGCTGGCCCCCACACTATCGACCACACTACGCAGCGCGGCGCTCGGAGAACAAGGCCACAACGGCGGGCGCAAGCTGCTTTAGACGACGTCCTGATGGGTAGCCCGACGCGCGGACCCGCTCGGGAGGCCTCGGCTTGGCAATGCCGGTCCATCACTGGCAAACTCACCTAGTGCCACGCGGTCAAGCTCTCGGACAAATAGCGTTTGTGCCACTGGACGTAGCTGTGGATGCGCAGTCAGCATCCAATCCAGCGTCGCCCAGGCCAGCTGTGAGCCACGAAGTCGTCCGCACAAATCTGTTGTAGAACCTCGTGAATGACCGGATCATTGCACACCGATGCGACCACAAGCCTCTTCAACAAGATCGGTGAGCACCTGTTCGGGGAACGCCTCCAAGGACACCCCTCGCAGCGACAGCGGACCGGGCCCAACCGATACCCCCTCAAAATGCGCGGCCAGACCAAAAGCCCTCTCAGCATGGGGAACGTCATCGACAGCCGCCTGTTGCGTACGACGCACCAAGTCTGCCGGCGCGCCCAAGGCCATGAGCTGTGGGCTGACGCGGTTAACGCTCGCGACCCTCGCGTGTTCCATGGCGCAGACGTGCGACCAGTACTCAGCGAGAACCAGC
Source organism: Myxococcota bacterium (assembly GCA_047626195.1). Classification (GTDB taxonomy): domain Bacteria; phylum Myxococcota_A; class UBA796; order UBA796; genus CAJXTB01. The sequence continues at coordinate 18,219 of JBLHSN010000075.1, read as the reverse complement.
GCATAGTCCGTCGCAGACGATTCACCGTGAAGGTCGGCCGACCCGCCGTGGATGTTGCTCGTCGATGCCACACGATTCTCGCCGTCCACTCGAAGCGGGCGGCCGACATCACAATTGTCGAACTCAAAGATGAAGGTACCGCTGGAGCGAACCACACACATCGGCCGCTCAAACGTCTGGTCAATACCGGTGCCATCGAAGACATCGTCACTGCCAACACCGCAGTCATCGGCATCGGACCGGTACGCCAAGTCCACATGCCCCATGCAGTCATCATTCACCACACCGAGGCCACACTCCCCGCTCTCACAGTCCGCACCCGTGGTGCAGCCGGCCGGGACACAGACAGAAACGGCAATCTCTTCCCGTTGATGGCGTTCGGTGGTCACACATGACCAGTCGGACACTGGTCATCCGTTGTGCGTGACGGCTGCCATGTACAGAAGTTCCACCCAGACGACCGGTCATTCCGCTCTACACAGCGCGCGCTCGCATCCAGAGCAATCTGAGTCAACAGTGCAGTTCGCCTCGCCCCCACCCGTGTCCAGCGGCGAGCACGCCTCGCCGGTAATTGTGGGGTCCGAGGGCATCACGACATTCGGTTGACCGCGCCATCCTCACAGCGGACAATCACGGTTGATCGACGTTGTATGGACCCATATACGTTGATGCCGCAGCAAGCTGCCACCCACCGAATCCAACTGCATCGGTTCTACCTGCGACGCCTACGCTTTGGCGGGGCAAGGGCCAACGCCACCGCCTCTTCTTGGTCCCGTTTGCACCCTAGAAGACTCGCCAAACCATCCGGTAGTCCCGCGTTCTTGCGCTGGTGCTTTCGAGTACGTGCCGCAACGTTCTCAGCCACGTCAACCCGAACAGCACGCGGCCCCGCCACCCAGAATCCAAGCCGCAGCCATTCACTGGGCTTTCGCTCTCCCACCGGAAGCGACATAGCCTGGGCATGCGGCGGCTCCGGCAGAGGATGCACACCTCGGGCGATTGCATCCAGCCAGTTACGTTGTTCGACGTAGACCGGCTTGAGGCGGGAAGCGACGTACACCGCCAAGCGTCCAATACGAACATCCCGGCGCGCCAGAGCCTTCTTGTCCGCTGGGGTCAGCTCGCGGACCCACTCCTCTACATTGACCCGCTTCACCGTGAGCAGGTGACGTTCAAGTTGGTACAGCAGCGCGCGTGCGGCAGACGACAGCTCTTTGGTGGGTGTGACCGGCTCTAGCAGTCCCGCGACGGCCTCTTGGCCCACGCGCGCCAACCGTGCTGCGAGCTGCCCGCGAAGGGCCACCGACAGGTCCACAGTCCGCGCCACGCGCAGCTTCGGCGAGCGCCAGTCATCCCCAGCTTCAAAGCGCCCGACCACGCGGTCGTCCCACAGCAGCGCATGCTCGGCAGACAGCCCAAAATCGCTGTCCGGCGCGACCGAACAGGCGGTCGCGAGCGATGCAATCCGTGCAATGACCTCGGCCCGAACCTCTCCGGCGAGCTTGATTCCAGTCATTGGCGTGTACGACAACCCGCGCACGACACCGACAATCTCCTCATCCACCACAACGGCGTCGTTGTCCAAGCGTACGACCGATGACAAGTCTGCCAAACGAAGACGAAGACGACGCTCGACGAACCGACGGGTCAGCGCTTCGTGCACCGCATCGGACAGGCTCTCTTCAATCGCCCGACATTTGGCCTGCCAAGCGGGGCCGTCGGAGAACCAGCTTCGCCGCTGGGACAAGTAGCTCCAGGTTCGCACCCAAGCGATACGCGTCATCAAGGCGTCGAGATCACCGTTGACGTTGTCGAGACGGTCAACGCGACCCTCGACCCAGTGGTCGGAAAGTCTTCCATGGTCGACCAACTGCACATAGATACGCGCCAACAGCTCGGTGTGGCTGTCGGTCAAGGTCTTGCGGAAGTCTGGAACCTGGGAGACCTCCCAAAGCAGCTGAACTCGCTCTAGCGACGTCGCGCGGAGGCGAACGGCGTCTACACCGGCAAGCTGTTGCAGTGCCTGGTGGTCGTCTGCGTCGCGCATTCGGCGCAAGTATGGACGGCGTGCAGGCCGTACAAGCGATGCCAACAAGCCATCTAAGGAGTCAAAGTCCAGCTCCGACTCTCGCCACCACACCTCATCTACCGGACGGAAGGTGTGATTTTCTATCGCATGAATCACCGAGGGCGACAGCGGCTCGGTCTCGGTGAGCGTGGAGAACGTGCCATCTCGGGTAAACCGGCCGGCTCGACCGGCAATCTGCGCAAGTTCAGCCGGGCTCAACTCGCGCTGCGACCGGCCATCCCACTTGCGGGTATCGCTGAACGCCACATGGTCGACGTCTAGGTTCAGCCCCATACCAATGGCGTCTGTCGCCACAAGGTACGGCACCTCACCGGACTGATACATGGCGACTTGCGCATTGCGAGCGCGAGGAGACAGCGCCCCCAGGACCACTGCCGCACCGCCGTGACGGGCCTTCAGACGTTCAGCCAGATCATAGACTCGGGCAACGCTAAAGCCGATCACTGCCGACCGCTTGGGCAGACTGGTCAGCTTTCTCGGCTCCGAGTGGGTCAGTGCCGAAAGCCGGGTCTGAGAGCTGATCTGAATGGACGGCACCATCTCTTCGAGCAGTGGCGCCATGGTGTCCGAGCCCAAGAACATCGTGTGCCGAAGGCCGCGAGCGTGGAGGATGCGGTCGGTAAACACGTGCCCACGGGTACGGTGCGTCGCTAGCTGCACTTCATCCACGACCACCACATCTGTGGCCCGGTCGAGCGGCATGGCTTCGACGGTGCAGGCAAAGTAGCGCGCACCAGGCGGAACGCGTTTTTCCTCACCCGTTACCAACGCAACAGCGTCATCTCCCTTCTCAGCCCGCAAACGGTCGTACACCTCGCGGGCCAGAAGGCGCAACGGAAGGCCAATCATCCCCGAGCGTGAACCACTGATGGCTTGCAATGCTCGGTGGGTCTTACCTGTGTTGGTTGGACCCAGGACCGCGGTAACCGCAGAGCCCTCGAGGTCCAACGCGCGAAGAACGGGCCGCACACATACCTCCAGAGCGCCTCAGGCGGGATTGGTGGGTGGGGTGTCGGTCGGTCCCGGGGGTGTCCGGAGTCGTCCTACGATCGGTACGAGCAATGCGGTGAGCGCAAAGCGGATGGGCTTGGTCGCTTGCAGTCCAACGCAGGCCACCGCACCTTGGCCAGTTCTTTCAAGGGTCTCGGCGGTCATGCATCCTCGCTCAACGGCAAAATCAGCGACCGGTGACACATCTACGCCAGCGCCAATCGCGAAATAGAAGCTGAAGAAGGTCAATACGGACAGGGTCAGCCAGACCACGAGCACAACGGGCCCATGTACATCTACCAGGGCTGTCATGCGTTCTTTGAGAGTCGGCTTTGGGAGCGACGCCGTCGGTGTTTCGGACATGCTCGCTATGTATCGCGGGGTTTGCCGTCTGCATGGCTTGAGACAGTTGACGACGGGGTTACCGAACCTCGCTGACCCCGAGGTCTCTTCATGCTCGTCCTTCTCTCTCTCGCCCATGCCGCTACGTTGGCCATTCTGCCTCTCGACCCTGGCGGCGAGACCGAGGCACATCCTGGGTTGGGACTGGCCTTGTCCAGCATGATGACCACCGATATGGCCGGCCTCGACGGCTTGACCCTCGTCGAACGCGACCGCTTAGACGCGGTGCTCGCTGAGGTGGAGCTGGGAGCGTCCGGGTACGTAGATCCGGCAACCGCCCAGGTCGCAGGACTCGGCCTCGGTGCTGAACACGTGCTGGTGGGGACCTGGACCGTCATCGACACATCTCTGCGAATCGATGCGCGCATCTTGAGCGTGCAGAGTGGTGAAGTAGTGGGTGCAGCAAGCGCAGCGGGAGCCACCGCGGACTTTGTTGCGCTGGAGAAAGACATCGTCGCAGACCTGCTCGGCGACCTATCCATTGAGGTCGGTGCCGCCGCAACAAGGCGCATCATGGTGCAGACACCAACCGAGGTCTTCGACGCTCTCGCCGCCTACGGTGCGGGTCTACAAGCCCAAGCAAATGGGGACGTCGAACAGGCACGCACCCAGTTCTCCCGCGCCGTGTCGTCGGACCCCGCATTCGCCGAAGCACGCGACTCGCTCAGCCAGCTCTCAGCTGCTCTAGAGACCGCTTCTCGCACTCGTGTGGCGTCCCAGCAGAGCGTTCAAGAAGTGCTGTACGACCAAGTCATGGCGGCAACCGAGGGTGTGTCGACCACGCATCCGAGCGACGACGACATGGCCAAACTCGCATTACGGTGGTTCGTCCACCATAAGCGCGGAGAGTACTGCGCGCGCTATGAGAGCATGCGCGCTGTCGCTGAGTCTGTCGGCTGGGACGTGACCACTCTTCCGTCGACCGTCAACAGTGCCGCATTACTGGCCTTCGAGCTCGGTCTCGAATCACCACGCCGGGAAGGGCAGACCCACGCAGAGAGCCCTGGCCTAAGCACAGCGACAACGGTCACCTCAGACGCTGACCGGTTCTTCATCGGCTACGACCGCTCAGATCCGGGCTATGAGCAGAGCCAGTCGATGACATCGTCCATGATGCGCTGCCTTCCAAAAGAATCGTGGGTCAGCACTCTGCTGGACTGGGAAACAAAGGTGGTCGGAACCGGCGTGGCTGAAGAACGGACCGACCGCCAATACTCGGGCATCACAGCGCCTCTGCGCATGACGATGATGCGCGCGTATCTCGTAGCACGCCTGGGTCAGATGACCGAGGCGATGGCTGCCGAGCTGCTGGCCATGGCCGAGACTTCGGGGTTGTCTGACGATGACAGGCAGTGGATTTCCCACCACACAGAGCGCGTTGTTGAGGCCGGAGAACAAGGCGCCGAGCTACTCATCTACGGGCAAGGCATGGATCCACAGGTCTCCATCGGTATCGGGCGTGCCATCGCTACCGAGGACCGCACACGGGTCAGCGCCGACGGAGAGTGCGCGTCCAGCATGCGGGTGGCCACGCGAATCCTCGGCGATTTATTCCAAGACCTGGATGAACCTCAGACTCCACTCGACCGGCTACGTACCCAGGCGAATATCCATCGCCTGGTCACCGTTCCACTTGACCTTGGCTGCGTTCAAGGCGTTCCGGCACGGTTTCCAACTACCGCGTCCATTGTTGCCCATATAGATACCGTCCGGCCGCAGCTCATCGCCGAAGTCGGTGACGTCAACTGTCGTGAAAAGCTCGCCGACCTAGACCAGCAGATCGCTGGATTGGTCGAAGGCTATGAGGAGATGGCCCGACCCGGGCTGATCTACACGTACACCCACAGCCTGTACATGGAAGGCTGCTTCGGCTTCGTGGCTCACTGACCCCTGCTAAGAGCCGAGCAACGTCACCGAACCGGCCAGATAGATGATGCGTTCTTGCGGCATCACCCGGTGTGAATGAGGCGGGTTGATGACCTCTTTCCCATGCTGCAGCACGCCAATCGCCAAGATGCCGTAGCGAGCGTGTAGCTCTTCTGCGACCACACCAAAAGCCCTAGGAGCGTCAATCTCATCCGGCAGCATGCCCACGTATAGATTCTGGTCGTTGGTGAGTGCCACCTGACTCATCACGTGCCCGGTGCCCGGCTGGAAGACGGCATGAGCGAGCAAGCTAAAGCCAAGGCGGTTGCTCTCAATCACCTCGTCCGCTCCTGCGGCGCGCGCATGTTCCACGTTCTCATGGTCAAGAATCTCAGCCACGATGTACAGCGGACGGCTGCGCTTGACGTCTTGCCCACGACGCAGCGAACGCCGCAACGTGAAGACGGTCAGAACAGTATTGGCGTCCGCACGTTGCGGGGTCGTGGAGCGGCTGCCCACAATGACCACCGTACGGGCGTGGCTGACGCGTGCCTTCTCAACTTCCGACTCCTTGGTCGGGTCACCCGAAATCCACGTCACGCTGACCGGCAGCGACGGAGGCCGTTCACCAAGCGCGAACACCACAATCCGTGTGCTATCGCCCTCAACCTCAGAGTTGAGCGCATGGAGAAGCTGGTTGGCAGACTCGTCGTAGCCGCAGACCACAACGTGGTCGATGTACCCAGACATACGGAATTGCTCCTCACGAATGGACAGCACAGCGCCCAATAAAGTTTGGCCTACAACGCCAGCAAACAGCGCCAAGGTGAACATGCCACCGACCATCAACACGCCGCCGATGATTCGGCCAAGTAGGTCGTTTGGCGCGTAATCGCCGTAGCCAACAGTGGTCAGCGTCACAAGGGCCCACCACAGACCATCGGACAGAGTCCTGACGCTAGCCTCGGGGTCATCCTTGTCCACCAGCCAGATGGACAAGCCGCCGAGAAAGACCAGCGCTGCCAGCCAACCAAACGATAGGGTGTACAGCAGCCGATTGTCTTCAAAAGACTTGGCTAATCCGCCAAACGGATTGCTGTACTTGAAGAACCGCGTAGTGCGCACCAGGCGCAGAAGCCGGAGCGCGCGAAGCCCTCTCAACAGTGGGACAATCGCGAGAACTGTAAAGATGTCGATGAGGTTCATCGGACGCAGTGCAAAGCGAAGGCGGCCCATGATGTGCTCGCGAATTCGCCAGCTCGCATTTCGTTTGTAGAAGGCCAGTGCCGGCGGTCGAAACGTCAGGATGCGCAGCACAATCTCGACCGCAAAAACCACCAAAATAGCGCGGTCTAAGCGAAGTTCTGTCTCTCCAACTCCAATGGATACTTCTGCAACAAACAGCCCAATCGAGACCAGAATGAGAATGGAAATGACCGCTTCAACGACGCGGTAGCTAAGGCTAGCCGAGTCATGGAAGGTGCGGTGGAGGGCATCAAACAAACAAGGACCCAGGGGTTTGGCAGACAGACAGTGAACGCGGGCGATGGGCGCACCGAACGGGGCAAAATACGCCAAGGCGCATTACCCGGTCTTAGTGTACGACACCGACGACAACCGCGCAGATCGCACCAATATCTTGGCCCTTGCGTCTGTCGCATTAGGCACCCTTGCTATGGGCTCACAATCACTCGGATGTTGCCTGCCGGTGGTCGCTCCAATGGTGGTGTTCACGATTGGCTGCATGGGACTTGCCCTTGGAATCGCAGGGTACCGGCAGTCCGAGCAGTCGAATTTGAATGGATTCACCCCGGCGGTCGTTGGTATTACCCTTGGCGTGATGAATACGTTCATGGCGCTCTTTTGGTGTGCCGGGTCGGCATTTATCGGCCTTCTCGGCTTGATTGGAGCCCTGTCGTGACCGACAAAGACAGCACAACAGCAGCCGAAGTGGGAATCCTGGTACACAACCGGTTGTCCATGCTACCGAGTCCCCCTGACTTTCCTGGAGTTCACGCGTGATCGCTACCCTGCTTGCACTCGCACTGACCGCGTCTGCCCAAGACCCGGACATCGCGAATCGGCGTGAAGCCGTTCAAAACAGTAGCGTCCCGGACTGGAGCGTTCAGACCTACACGGCCCCCAATACCGGTCTTGAAGTCCTGTGCGCAGCGCAGGCCCCAGGACAAACCGACTGCTTGACCGTCCACTTGGCGGCCGCCGCATCGGCTGGGGTAATGTTCCGGTACAAAGAGGCTCCCGACTGGTTCGGCGAGGTCCGCGTCGCTGGCGAGTTCCGCTACGGTCTGTTGTCCAATGGCTACGGCCTAGAAGTTCGTATTGGCAGCTTCTGGGGAATTGACCGGACTCGCTACCGGGTCACCATGGGACCCGATTTCATTGGCAACGTCTACCAAGGTCAAGACTACATCCTTCGTCCAGGAATTGGCGTGGGCTGGGTAGTGACCGGCGTGCTTAAGCCACTAGAAAACCTATGGATAATCGGCTCCATCCAGCCGGCGGTGTTCTTTGCTAACACCCGGAAAGTGGACTCAATCGCCATCATTGACGAGCTCGTCTATAAAATCGGTGCACAATACCAGGGTGGACCCGTGATTGGGGCTGGCTACACGTGGCGCTACAATGCTGGAGGCATCCAGCAGGGATTCTACGTAGGCGGCAGCTTCTAGCGGCATGCACACACGGCACTCCCGCACGCTATGAGGACGGCATGAGCCATACCCTACAGTCCGTTCTCGATGCCGTCTCTCACTCCGCCACCCAGGGCACGCTCCCGGTGGTGGTGTTTGACCTAGACAGTACGCTCTTCTCTACCCGGCCACGCAACCTGCGCATCCTTCGGGAATTCGCAGCCACTGTACCTGAGCATGCGGCGCTGCAGGCCATCGTCCCGACCTTGGTCCCGGATGACTTTGCCTGGGACGTGACCCTGCCCTTGACCAACCGCGGCCTGAACGACGCCGCCCTGTTTAAGGACCTGTCCACCTACTGGTTCGAGCGCTTTTTCACCAGTGAGTACGTGCAGAGCGACACACCGACCCTAGGTTCGGTGACGTTCGTCCAAGCCGTCCACGACCGTGGCGGTTTCGTCTACTACCTGACCGGCCGAGACGTGCACGGCATGGCTCAAGGTACCGTCGCCTCGCTCACCGCGAACCACTTTCCCTACTGGCGCGGACGCACATCTCTGCACCTCAAGCCGTCCTTCGAAATGGACGACACCGAGTACAAGCGCGACGCCCTAAACGACATCCGCAGCCACTTCGGCCCGGTCATCGCAACCTTCGAGAACGAGCCCAAGAACGCCAATATGTTCCGCGCGGCGTTCCCCGAAGGCGCTCACTTCCTGCTTCAGACCGAGCACAGTCCGGACCCCGAGCCGCTGCACGCGGAGATTGTCGAGATTCCGGACTTTCGTCTCGCCTAGCCCTCGATGACACCGAGAATGCTGGCTTGGCCGAGCACGGTTCCACGTCCGTCCCTGCTGGTGACGAGAACGCATGGAACCCCTTCAGAGTCCAGTGTATCCGACGCAAAGAGCACGTCGCGAACGTTGTTGTACGGCACCGGAAGAATGGCAGGGTCACCACCGACTCGGCAACGGAACACCGCCAGACCATCCTCCGATTGATTGGCCCAAGCCACCCACACTTCCTGTCCAACGACCACGATGTCCAGGGCAGAAACCGAGGTAATGGGTGCGAGCTTGGTCTCAAACGGGGCACCGCGCTTCACGAGCATGGACGCCATCAGTACACCGGGAACGCGCTTGGTTGGAGCCACGGCCCACACCGCACAGACCGCGTCACTGACCGGAGCGGCGACACCGCGCATACCAGGGAATCCGTCTGGGCTTCCGAGGGGGCGCGACGAGCCGTTGCGGTCGACAGCCATCCACACATCGCCCTTACAGGCGACCACCGCTGAGTGCCGTCCCAAGAAGCCGCGGGCGGTGGCAATGCGTTCGGAGTGCACAGGAGTGAGGCCCTCATCATCCAAGCGTTGAACGACCAAGGTGGGTCCGCGCCTCGCCATACCCGTGATGAGCACCGCTTTACCGTCACTACGGACGATGGGCGTGAGCACCGGGGTGTAGCCGAGGGGGAAGTTGCGGCTGTTGCGAGTGGCACCATCGGGCCCCAGCTCAATCGCCAAACAGACGCATCCGCCGGGACGGTCTTGCAGAACGATCAGCTCAAACCCATCTCCCTTTGGAACCACCGCTTTGGCCAAGATGCCGTCAGCGCCCATTGGCAGGATACCCTTCGTGATCTCCCCTTTGCACAAGACCCACCGCAGAGAGCGTTCAGCTTCGGAGTCAGCGTTTTCCCAGAACAGCAGGACGGTCTCTCCGTTTGCCGCCGCGCGGACGTCATCCAAGACCAACGGCGCGTTCAGGTCTGCTGTCGAGCCGACCGCAGCGACTTGAGCGAGCTGTTCTTCGCTCAGGCCCAGTGCTGCAGGGTCAACGCCGGTAAGATCGACGTCGACCAGCTGCAAGCCGGTAAAGTCGACGTCTTCCAGCACCGCATTCGCCAGCACAGCGCCGGTCATGGTGGCACCGGTCAGGATGGCGCCTTCCAAGTTGGCACCCGTCAAATCGGCCCCAGAGAGGTCCGCACCCGACAGGTCAGCACCTGCCAGGTTTGCTTCGTCCAGCCGCGCCGCAACCAAAGACGTTCGCACCAAAATCGCGCCTTGGAACCGAGCGCGCGAGCCGAGCACGCCATCGAGCTTGGCGTCGGTGAAGTCCGCACCGGTAGCATTAGCATCCGTAAAGTCAGCCTGTCCAAGGTCCGCTTTGGTGAAGTTCGCCTTGTGCATAGACGCCTCGGACAAGTCCGCCATTGGCCAGACACATTCTGTGGCGTCCACGTCGGTCAGCTTCGCTTTCGAGAAGCGTACGCCAGCCCCCTTGGTCCCCTTCAGGTAGGCCTCGGAGAAGTTGGCTTGGCTAAACTCAGCATCTTCAATGACGGCAGACTCAAGCCACGCATCCGCAAACTTGGAGCGTTGACCCAGACAATCCGTCAGATCCATCTCGGTACCGTCAATGCCGGTGAAGCGTGCGCGAAACAGCGAAGCTCCAACCAACTTGGTGCCTGTCAGATCGGCCTTTTCAATGTTGGCGCCATTCAGGTCTACGCGAGACAAGTCCAAGCCAGGCAAATCAGCGGCGAAGAACTCTAGGCGGGTACGCTCGCCGCGAGTGGTGTTGAAGGTGTCGACGTCGCCGGCTTGCAGCAGTTCGAGGAGTCCCATGGGCGGTCTTCCGGGGCAGAATGGAGGGCCCGCGCTGTACCGCAACAGCGGCCATGCGTCGACCACGCTCCTCTCATCAACCGGCGAAGGCCTTCTCCCACACATACTCGCCGTGCACGCGCTTGGTACCGGCACTGAGCCCCTTCGCGTCCATCAAGGTCTGCAGATCGCGCAACATCTCTAGACTGCCGCAGATCATCACGCGGTCTGTGGCGGGATTCAACGGGGGAACGCCCAAGTCGGTGAACAGCTTTCCACTCTCAATGAGAGTGGTAATGCGCCCGGTGTACGGCGCGTCTTCCCGGGTAGCAGTGCTGTACAGACGAAGCTTATTCTCCGCCTCTTCGCCGACGAGTGGACAGGTCATCGCATCGGCGACGCGGGCTTTGCCGTACTCCAGATCCTGTACCTGACGGCAGGTGTGAGTGACGATGATGTCATCGAAGGCGTCGTAGGTATCTGGGTCACGCATCAACGAAATAAACGGCGCAATGCCGGTTCCGGTGCTGACCATATACAAGCGGCGGCCCTTGCCGGTTTCTTCAGGACTGTGCTCGCGAATGTGCTCCAAGGTCAGCGTTCCAACCGCCTTCGCGGCCATCAACACCGTGTCGCCTGCTTGGATGTGCTGTAGCCGGGAGGTGAGCGCGCCATCTTGCATGATGATGCTGTAGAACTCCAGTTCTTCATCCCAGACGGGGCTGCAGATGGAGTAGGCGCGCATAATGGGCTCACCGTCGTCTCCAGGCAGGCCAATCATAACGAACTGCCCAGCTTTAAACTGGAACCCCTCCGGACGTTCCACCCGAAAGCGGAAGTACGTGGGGGTGTAGTGCTTGACGTGAGTGACGGTGAGCGTGAACGCAGGCTTGGCCATGGAGACTCCAGAAGGGGTCGCGTCTAACGGGTCTGACCGACTGACGCCTACTTGTTCAGTCCGTCTAGGAACGGGACGAGAACGTCGTAAACGCGGTCCGGGTATGAAAACATTGGACGGTGACCGCAGGCACGTTCAAAGTAATCGACGACCTGAGCCTGTAACAGTGCTTCGACAATGCGCGGGAGGGTCACCCAGTCAGGGTCGGTCTCGCCCTACCAAACCAGCACGGCCGCGGTGATACCCGCCATGCCGGGCGCAGGTCGAACTGCCCGACGGGTACCCGTACTTGGTCTTGAATCGCATCATGACAAGTACCCGCTAGGTGATGGGGCTCAACGACGCCCAACACACGGTCTGGATGGCGAATGGCGTACTCCAGCACCACCGGCCCTCCCTACGAGTGTCCGACGACCGCAACACGCTGCGCACCCGCCCACGCGAGAAGTCTTCGCAGGCGTGCTGCTGTTCGAGGGTGGCACGAACCTTAGCGGGCCGACTGTGGTCGACGGTCAAGGCCTGCACGGCTCCATCGCCTGACCCCTCAAGAATCAGAGCATCCCCCTCACGGCTGTGCAGCGCTCGACTCCGCGACACGCGTCATCGTGAAGGTCACCCTGTCCAATGATGAGGTCACCCACCACAAGGGCGCTGTCTTTCGGCGCTGCAGTCACGCACGAGACATAGGGCCGATGGCAAACTCCCAATGGGAGCGCAGAAGCGTGCACGCCCGCCGAAAGCACCGGGGCAAGTCAGGAAAATATACGGCCGATGTACCCGACTCCGCGGGCTGGTGCTGTTGCCGCTCCTGGTTCCACCACGCCAATCATGTGCACGAGCGCCAGCCCTTGCGTCGTTCATCCCCCGTCCAATGCGATGGAGCGAAGCGATGCACGAACGTCGCTCGAACGAAAAGCCTTCGGTGTCCGACGGTCGTACTCACGCTCAGAACGGCCGACGAAGCCACCGCCTGACTGAGATTACTGGCGAGCCGACTACTACCGCCCCGCCAATCGAGCACACAGGCCGGCACGCTGCCGTTTGTTGGCGATGGGTGACAGGCATGCGTGTGCGATTCCGACCACCGGCGGTGGTGTCATGTGCTGGGGCAACAACACCGATAATCGAGTCTCGGACCGCCCCACGACCGGAACGTTCGCGTCTGTGACAATCGGTACTGGCCACACCTGTGCCATGCGCGACGACGGCACCGAGCTGTGCTGGGGCTCGAACTCCTACGGCGAGAGCACGGCTCCGTAGCCGTACCCGCCCAAAATCTCCTGCCGTTGTTACTCTGTAACAGTGGCAGGAGCAGTATGATGCGCGAGTGACATCTCCCCTCCTGACCGCCACCGAGCAAGCACTGCTGCTCTACTTGCACGACAACCGCGACCGCCCGGTCTCGCGCGACGAACTGGTGCGCGAGGTGTGGCAAGAACCCTACAAAACGACAAGTCGAACCGTCGATGTGACCGTCGGCAGAATTCGACGCAAGCTTAACGCCGGCATCCAGACGGGTGCTGAGATTCGAACGGTACGCGGTGCTGGGTACCGGTACGTTGGGGCAGAGCTGCGACCCCAGCTTCGCCCACCCGCCCCCATCGTCCGGTTTGTCGGGCGCGAAGACATTCTCGACAGCCTGCATACGTGGGTTCAAACACGCCGAGGGATCCTGACGCTCGTCGGCACCGTGGGCATTGGAAAGTCCGCCCTCGTGCAACAGTTCGCCCGTGACCGGGTCAGCGTTCAGTACCTAGACCTCGAAGAACACGGTGTTCCAGACGCGTTGGAGCCGGGACGGGCGGTGGTTTTGGACAACGCACATGCCTACCATTCCGAGATTCGCGCCATGGTCAACCGCCATGTTGCCCAAGACCTTCGCGTCATTGTGTCGACCCGATATCCCCTGGGTCTAGCCATGGAACGCGTTGTACGCGTCCCGCACCTTCCCCCGGTAGAGGCTCGACAGCTCGTCAACGCTGTGCTCGACGACCGCACGGATGACGACGTGTTCATTCCACAGGACATCAGCCACCTGTTCGGAATGCCATGGCTTCTCGTCGCTAGCGCCTGTTCGGGCACTTGGTCCGCCCAGGCAGTGCTCGCCGACGCCCTCCCTCGCCACCGTGATGCCCGCTCCGTGGCTGCCGAGACTCTTGTCGACCTAGCGGAAACCGACCGCAGCCTGCTCACTAGCCTCTTGTCCGGCTTGGGATGGGTCGACATCGCACGTATCCAAGGCATCCTTGGACATAAAACCGATGCGCAAAACAGTCTGCACCGGCAACTCCGCCGTGGCCTGGTGCAACGACAGGACACAGAAGTGTGTGCGCTCCCCTACTTGACCCATGTCTTACCCATCGATGACCAGCAACAAGAAGGCTGGCGGGACCACCTCGTTCAGTGCGTGGCAGACCCGCGCTTTGGCCATCAATGGGCCTTGCAAACCCGGACAGGCTCCACATTCGCCCGCCACTTGCGCCGCGAGACAGTTCCGTACAACATCGTTCGACTCACCCAAGCGCTTGTTCGCATAGCGAACTTCAGTAAGTCCCCCCCGATACAGCCCGACATCGTGTCCCGGGCTCTCGCACAGACCCAGCATCCTGCGGCTATTCAAGGGCTTCGGGTCGACCTTGCCCTGTTTGACGAACGCGATGGCAACCACGAGCGTGCCATCCGCCAAATCCGACAATCAGTCGACTGGTTTCGCGCGAACGACTCGCCCGCCGAGCTGGTGTGGGCTGTCACTTGGGCAGGCCTTCTAGAACGCAACCAAGGCCACACAGATGCGGCCATGCGGGACATCCGAGAGGCGTATGCCGTCGGGATGGACCATGGGCTCACCAACCCTGCTGCGTCGGCCCTCCTCACCATTGGTGCGATGCACATCGATGTCGGCGACTACGAGGCATCCCTCGGGTGCAGCCGAGGCGCGCGCGCCTTGGTCCCGGATGATGCCAATATTCGCACGATTGCTACTGGAAACCTGGGCACCGCATTGGTGTTGCTCGGCCGCGGTCACGAGGCCCTGCGCGAGTATGAGTCCTTGGTGCCAGAAGGTGGACTGCCGGACGTCCCAGTAGACCCTGTCCAGTGCCTACTCCTGGGTAATATTGCAGAGGCCCAGGTAATGGCTGGCAAGCCTGAACAAGCGTCGATGACGGCCAAACGGTCGGTACTCGGTTTTGAACAGACCACGAGCACACTGACGGGTGCCATACAGCTTATCTGGGCACAGGCCGAGTTGTTGTGCGGGCGCCCGGAGAGTGCCCTCGCCATCTTGCACCGTGCCAAGAAGCGCGAAGACCGATGGACCGACCGTGTGCAACGCTGGACGCACATCGCGCTCGCTGAAATGAACTCACCGACTCCAAACGCCAACCCCCTCAAGGACATGGCAGGGTGGGAAAGCGTGCAACGCTATGACGAACTCGTCTACGCGAAGCTCCTTGCCAAGAGGCAGAGATAGCGGGCGCTCAGTGGGCCTGTAGCCCTGGGATCGGTGCGCCACCCATACATTGAAGCGCCGTTCAGTCTGCGAGGGGCGCTCCATTGTGCCCCGCAACAGCCGCATTGGTTGCCCGTTCCGTACGGCATCCTAGACATGTGATGTCTCCTAACATGCTCGGACAGCGCCTCTGTGGTAGACCTGCCGCCCCTACGGAATTGGAGTCGCCATGGCCGACGAGGTTGAGGTCCCCGAGGTCGAGATCACCAAGGAGCAATTGCTCGGGTGGTATCGCCAAATGGTCCGCATTCGCCGAGTAGAAGAGCTCGCCGCCAAGGCGTACACCCTGCGTAAAATCAAGGGCTTCTGCCATCTGTACATTGGCCAAGAGGCCATTGCAGTCGGTGCACATGCCGCTGTAGACGCCAAAGATGACATGATCAGCGCTTACCGTATCCACGGCCAAGTACTGGCACGTGGTGGCACGGCCCGTCAAGTCATGGCTGAGCTGTTTGGTAAGCAAGCAGGCATCACCAAAGGCATTGGCGGGTCCATGCACATGGCCAGCAAAGAGCTGCACTTCTGGGGTGGCTATGGCATTGTCGGCGGTCACGTGCCCCTCGGCCTCGGCTCGGCATTCGCACACCGCTACACCGAATCGGGCCAGATCTCGCTCACCTTCTTTGGTGACGGAGCGGCTCAGCAAGGCGCGTTCTACGAGTCTCTGCACCTGGCTCAGCTGTGGAAGCTGCCTGCTGTGTTCTTCTGCGAGAACAACTACTACGCCATGGGTACCAGCCTCGACCGTCAGTCCTATCTGACCGACATGAGCCGCCGTGGTGATGGCGTGGGCATGACCCGCTGGCAATTCAACGCATTCGACGTTGTTGACGTCTACAAGAACGTCAAAGCTGCCGCCGAATACGCCCGCTCCGGAAAGGGCCCAGTCATTCTCGAAGGTGTCACCTACCGCTACCGCGGCCACTCCATGAGTGACCCCGCCAAGTACCGGGCTGAAGGTGAGCTGGAAGATAAGAAGAAGAGCTCCGACGGTATCGAGCTTGCCGCCAACCGCTTGCGCGACGACTTCGGGGTCAGTGATGCCGACTTAGCCGCCATCAAAGTGGAAATCGACGAAGAAGCGCAAGATGCTTACGACTTCGCCGACAACGCCCCAGAACCCGACGAAGACGCTCTGTACGACTACGTCTACGCCCCCGCGGAGGTGGAGTAAATGGCCACACTTCAACTACGAGAAGCGCTCCGGCGCGCCATGACCGAAGAGATGCGCAGAGATGAACGCATCTTCCTAATGGGCGAAGAGGTTGCCTACTACGACGGCGCCTACAAGGTGTCGCAAGGCATGCTCAAAGAGTTCGGTGAAAAACGCGTCATCGATACCCCGATTGCCGAGAACGGCTTTGTCGGCTTGGGTGTCGGTGCGGCCATGGCCGGGCTGCGGCCAATCATCGAAGTGATGACGTGGAACTTCGCCTTGGTGGCCTACGACCAGATCATCAACGGTGCCGCGAAAATCTACCAAATGACCGGTGGTGAGTTCTCGGTCCCCATGGTCATCCGTGGACCGAATGGCGCCGCAGAGAACCTAGGTTCCCAGCATAGCCAAGCGTTGGAATCTATCTTCGCGCACTTCCCCGGCATTCACGTGGTCAGCACTTGCGACCCGGCGGATTCTTACGGCCTGCTGAAGACGGCGATTCGGGACCCAAACCCGGTCATCTTCATGGAGAGCGAGCTGATGTACGGCTACAAGGGTGAGGTACCCGATGAGGAGTACCTAATCCCCTTCGGAAAGGCGAAAATCGTCAGCGAAGGCACCGACGTCACCCTAGTCAGCTGGAACAAACAAGTCCTGAACTGCAGTCGCGCCGCAGATGAGCTGAAGAAGGAAGGCATCAGCGCGCAAGTCATCGACTTGCGCACCATCCGCCCCCTGGACGAGCAAGCGCTGTTTGACGCCATTGGTAAGACCCACCGGATGGTCGTCGTCCAAGAAGGCTTCCCCTTCGCCGGTGTGGGTGCGGAAATCGTAGCCCGCGTCACAGAAGGCGCCTTCGACGCACTCGACGCCCCCATCTTGCGCATCACCAACCGCGACATCAACCAACCATACGCCACGAACCTCGAACAGCTCGTCATGCCCTCGGTGCGCAGCATCGTCGAAGCTGCTCGTGCCGTCGTGAATCGCTAGGAGTCCATCATGGCTAGTTTCTACGAAATGCCAGCGATTTCGCCCACGATGGAGCTTGGCATCCTGATTGAGTGGAAGGTCAAGGAAGGCGACAGCGTCTCTCCGCAGACCGTCGTTGCCGAGATTGGGACCGACAAGGCCAACATGGAGGCCGAGGTCTTCGATGATGGTGTAATTCTCAAGCTTCTCGTTGAAGAAGATGAGGAGATTCCGCCTGGCTACCCCATCCTCATCTGGGGTAAGAGCAAAGATGAAGACATCTCCGCGCTGGTTGCCCAGTTCGAAGAGATGAAGGCAAACGCTGGTGGAGCCGCCGTGGATAAGCCGGCAGAAGCCGCCCCCGTCGCTGCACCGGCGCCCGTCGCTGCACCGGCGCCCGTCGCTGCACCGGCTCCTGTCGCTGCACCGGCACCGGCACCCACAACCGGCTCTCTCGAACGGAAGTGGAATGGCAAGACCTTGCCGAACTACTTCTACGAGCCGCTCATGGACGCCCGCCTGGTGGGTTCTTCGCCTGCGAAGACTTCCAAGCGCATCGTGGCTTCGCCGCTCGCCAAAGCCGTCGCCAAAGACAAGGGCATTGACCTTTCCACGCTGGCCGGCTCCGGTCCAGACGGTCGTATTGTCCGGGCTGATGTCGACAATGCCAAGCCTGCAGCTCCCGCTGGTGCAGCAGTGGCCGCACGCGAAGACGTCATCGTCAAGAACACGCCCATGCGCAAGACCATCGCCAAGCGCCTGCTCGAGAGCACTCAAAGCACGCCGGTCTTTTACCTGACCGCCGAGTTTGACGTCGGAAATCTGGTGGCCTTCCGCGGCCAGCTGAAGAATGCTCTCGACCAAAAAGTCAGCTACAACGACCTCATCATTGCGGCTGTTGGTCGCGCCCTGCGCGCGGTACCGGAAGCCAATGCATCGTGGTCCGACAAGACCATCACCCGCCACGGACGAGTGGATGTGGGCATGGCCGTTGCCGTCGACGGCGGACTGATCACGCCGGTCATTCGCAACGCCGACAGCAAGCCTGTCGACCAAATCGCACGTGAGAC
>JBLHSN010000074.1:0-20489 GCA_047626195.1 Myxococcota bacterium | reverse complement strand
ACGGCCACTTTGCCGACATTCGCGCTGTCGTTGCAGACCGATTCGCGCGCGAGCCAAGAACTACCTACGTCTACCGCGTCGAAGTCGGAAACTGATCAACCGGCACTTTCGGCTTCAGGTTCAGGTCTAGTGCGTCGATACAGCAGGCATGAACCCAGCGAAATCCATTGTTTTCGAGAGTGTGGGTCACGCCGACCTGGAATGGTGTGCTCCCCTTCCCCCCAACCAGCCCGACGCTTGGTTCGCCACCCTCGAGGGCCGCCCCCCACGAACTGTCGTCGATCTCGGCTGTGGGACCGGCGCGTTTCTCAGGAGTTGGTCGGCTGCAAATCGTGGATGGACGGTGGGTATTGACCACGCATCTCGGTGTGTCGATGCTGCTCGCTCACGAAGTGGCGGTATCGGTCAGTGGGTAGTTGGAGACGCCGCCGACTGGGCGGGGTCCCACCGAAACGCCGCCGACCTCGTGGTGTGCATCGGTGTAGAGGACCTCGGCGGCTCTTGGCGCGAGATGCTGAAGCTGTGCAATAACGTGGGTCGTAGAGGTAAGTGGGCCCTCGTCGGGGTGACTGTCCGCGATGAGCGTGAAGCGTGGAACTTCATACCCGAGCTCGCCGAGCAAATTCCAACGCTCCATGAACTGCAGAGCGCCATTCGGATTCTAGGTTGGCGTCCCGCTGACGTGGACACCGCAGATGCCCAAGCTTGGCAACGGTACGACGAAGTCTGGCGACAGAGCATCGACGACTGGTGTTCTGCCCATCCAGGAGACCCTGACGTTCCCCAGTTTCGCGAACGTCTGGACCGAGGACGTCGTTTGTTCGACGCTCTCGGCGCAGATGCCCTCACATTCGTCACCGTGTTGGCGCGAATCTAAGAATCTGTCGGGGTAGCTGAAAGGTCAGCAATTGCAGTTGGTTTGACCACATTCAGCCAATCCGCGGTGGCCATAATCGCGCTCTTTCGGTGATCAGCCAACGTGAAGGCAATCCTCAGCTGTTCGGCGGTGACCGCGTCAACGTACAGCGGTAGATCAAAAACAGGCCGTCCGAATGGCGGTACACAGCCCGGCCGAAGCCCGGTAAGGGCAAACAGCTCCTCGACCGTGGCAAAGCGGAGCTTGTTGACCCCCACTGCTTGGCGCACCTTCCAGTTGTCGAGTCGACGCGCACCACTGACAACAAACACCGCGAAGTCCTTCTTCTTACCCAGCTTCATCACCAGCGACTTGCCACCGATACCCAGTGCCGTGCCGCGAACGAGCGCTGCCTCTTCCGCAGTACGTGACAGAGAATGGTTCCGCCGTTCATAGGGGTGACCACTCGCATTCAACACATCAATAATACGCCCAGTGACTACGTTATCACTCATTGATGGCCGCCGTGTACCACCACTCGATGACCGTGCCATCGACTTCAGTCAAGACCATATCGCCGGTCAAACCACTGCCTCCCGAATTGATGGCACCCTGCAGCGTGGTCTCACCGCGGGAGCCAATGACGGGGTCACAGGCAAAACCGACCTGGGTGAACCGTGGGCACAGCAACACGGCGGGGGCGTCGTCGGAAGGTGTGCCAATCTCGAGAGTCACGGTCTGGTCGTCAACGCCTACAACCACGAGGGCAAAGACGAATCCATCCACATCATCCATCTCTGGCTTCGCGTACGCCCGGCCGGCGAATGACTGCCACTGCAAAGTCATAAGCGGGTCGCACGACGGCTCGGGTGGCCGCGCGCTCACAAAGTTCGAATAGTCAGACAGGCACTGCCGTTCGCAGATGAAAGGGTCGTCCTGGAGCTCAAGACAGCGTTCTTGTGCATCCAGCTGCCGCCGCACGGACTGCGACTCTTGCGCGGAGAGACCGGCCGAGTTCAAGCATTCTTCGTACGCGCTGCAGACCTGTAGCGGTGGAGCGTCTTGCTCCACGGAACACCCACAAATTGCCGTGAACGCGAACAGACCGATTCTCATCATCATTAGGACACCCTAGTCGGCGAGGGTCCCGGCCGCCGCAATACCAATGCCACCAACAGCGGCGCACCAATCGCTGCAGTCAGCACTCCGACCGGCAACTCTCGCCCAGCCCACACAGTTCGAGCCACGGTGTCGCACAGCACCAAGAACCCCGCACCACACACCGCCGATAGCGTCAGCACCAGCCGCCGCGAGGTGCCTACACCGAGCCGAACAAGATGCGGCACGACCAAGCCGACAAAGGCTATCGGACCGCACCACGCTACGCAGACAGCAACGCCCAGCGCGCCAAAGACCAGCACGCTGGTACGCACCCGGGTGACGTCTACTCCCTGCGAAAACGCGAGCGCTTCACCAGCAATCAAAGCTTCTAAGGCACGAATATGCCAAAGAACGCCCACAATACTCACCGCTGAGAACGAGGCAACAACCGCCACTCCCCCGTAGCCAACCTGTGTGAGCGATCCCATGCTCCAGCGCACTGCACGGAAGGTGGTCGCCAGATCAGCTTGTACCTGGAGGCCGGTGGTCAGAGCGCTGGCGCCGAGAGTGAGTGCCACACCCGCCAGCAGTACGTCTTCGATGCGCCGCGTGCCACGGGATGCGAGCGCTGCGACCGGAAGTGCGACGGCGAGCGCACCGACCAACGCAGCAACGGCGACGACGGAAGGGTCAGGCGTGGCCATCAACACAAGTGCTGCCAGGGCACCGACCATCGCTCCGGCTGTGGTCCCTGTGGTGGAAGGCGTGGCGAGCGGATTCCCGAAAATTGCCTGAAATGCCGCACCTACGGTTCCCAAACAAGCTCCAACAACGGCCGCCATCAGTACGCGTGGAACCCGAAGTTCCCAAAGGACAAAAGACCAGACCGCGTCGTCGACGCTAGGCCCTACAAACGGCGCAGAAACCACTGCAAGCACTGAAAGAATGAGTAGGACCGCGACTCTCATGCCTGGACACCAAACAAAAAGCGGCGGCGACCAGCCACTGTGATGGCAGTCACGGGAACATCGTACAAGTCGCTCAGGGCGTCTGCCAGAGTGTCCGCCGCGGCTGACAGATCGAATGTGACACGCCCTTCGCACAACCCGACCACCCGAGCCGGTCCCTCGGTCACCCGAGCCAAGACTCGGTCGGGGTCATGGGTAACGAGAACCACGGTCTTGCCGGCACGCCATTCACCGAGAACAGTCTCCATCAACTCAGTCTGCACCTTGGGGTCCAGATGATTGGCGGGCTCATCGAGTAGCCAGGTCCTGGCTTCCTGGGCGATGAGTGCCGCCAGGGACACACGCTGCGCTTCGCCACCCGACAGCGACGTACCATTCCGTTCGGCGAGATGTGACAAGCCCACGCGTTCGAGCGCCTGCTGTGCGTGCTGACGCCGTTGCCCTCGGCTCTCGCGAATTCGGAACCGAGCTGCCATGACCTGCTCAATCACAGGCGTGGGCTCCGCCAAGGATGCACGCTGCGGCAACCATCCGAGCCGTGACGCACGCTCACCTCCGGACAAATCAGCTACGCGCTTCCCTTCACACTGGATGACACCACCATCGATCGCAATCCAGCCGAATATCGCTCCAATGAGGGTGCTCTTGCCAGCGCCATTGGGCCCAACCACGATCACGAGTTCGCCCGCCTGCACGTCTAGGCTGATGCCATCGAGCAACGCCCGTCCACCGCGAACCACCTGCAATTCCGACACAGATAGCGGCTGCGGACGCATCGATACCCTCCCTGAGGCGTTCTAACGGACCCGGCCTCACCCGGTCCGTCGCGCTACACATCAGCATGATTGACTTCGCACACGCCACCGCTCTAGATGACTCCCTAACCGGAGCTATCCATCCGACTTGGACCCAAGGTCGCTCCGCTTTTGGTGGTGTTGGCGCTGGCCTTGCTCTGTCAGCCATCGCTCCGCTAATCCCCGAAGGACGTCGTGTTCGCTCGCTCACAATGCAGTTCACCGCTCCCATGGGGCCCGGACCCGTCACAGCGACCGCGGGCATCCATCGGTCGGGGCGCGCCGTCACTCAAGCACACGCTCAGGTCTTCACAGACGGCCAGCTCGCCGTGTCGGTCTTGGCAACAATCGCTGCAGATCGCCCGAGCGACATTCACATCGATGCGCCGGCGCCGTCAGAGATTGCGCAGCGCGACGCGTGCACCGAGATGCCTTACATCGACGGCATCACCCCAAAGTTCACCCAGCACTTTCGCTACCACTGGGCCACCTTGGACAGCCTGCCCTTCCAGGGTGGAGGCCGGGCAAATATCGAAGGTTACGTAGCGTTCCGCGAGCCCACAGTACCCACACCAGCGGCAGTCTTGGCGCTCATCGACTCGTGGCCCGCACCTGTCTTGGGACTGGTCAGCCGACCCATCGCCGCGTCCACCGTCACATGGATGGTCAACCTGTACGCCGAGCCCGACCCGGCACCAGACCAGACCTACCGCTACTCATCCACCGCCACTGTCGCCGGCAATGGCTACAGCGACGTGGATGAACAGCTGTGGGACAGCCGCGGACGGCTCCTTGCAACAGGCCGCCAATTCGTTGCCGAATTCAGCGGCAAGTAAGGCTCAGGTGCCCGACGGTGCGAGTGTGCGCTGTTCAGGACGCAAGACGTACGAAAGCAGTACGAGAGTCAACAGAACCATAGCCGGAATGGCGTTGGCCGCAGTGCCCTCTGCCACGATGTGTGAGGTGATGGCACCGCTGAGAACGAAGAAGAATCCAGCGTATGCCCATTCTTTTAGACGTGTCAGCCCTGGCAGCAGAAGGGCCAGAACGCCACAGACCTTCCAGAATCCAAGGATAGTCGCGAAGTATCGCGGGTAGCCCATGTGGGTCAGTCCATCGATGACCTGGGGCGCGCCTGCAAGGTCTCCAAGTCCACCGAGAAACAGGCCGACTCCAGCCAAGACGGTGACAATCCAGTAGGCAATTCGCATTTTAGCTCCATAAAAGACCGGCCACTTAAGGGATGACTGCGGGTCGAACAACAGCCACTGGCGAATCACGCTGTTCTATCCAAATGAACTACCGCGCTTCCGGGTCTGACGAGCCCTCGCAATCCGCGAGCGCAAGCCCAGACAGCGCAGGGGAAATGCCAACTAAATCTACGGCACCTAGCTCTTCCTACCGAGAGCCTCACAGAGACCGCGACGGACAAATCTTCGAAACCCAAATTTGAAGCCACAAAGGCTCAACGTGTGGTGATGGGTAGAGTGGAGCCGGTACGAGACACACGCAACAGGGATGATTCGCGTGGAGGAAAAAGCAACGAGTGTCGGAGTCGCACAGATCATCTCTGGAATTATCAACTTGATAGTCATGTCAATGGGGTGGTTACTGCTTGGAACAACCATTGGTGGCGCGGTTTCCACCATCATTATTGGTCTACTTACTCTGGGAATGTGCCCACTTCCCATCGGCGGTTTGTGGGGTCTTGTCGGTGTTTTACCGCTAATTATTGGCGTCCTTGGAATTGTCAGCGGCGCCGCCATCTTGACCGACCCCAAGCGGTATCGGGAGTTCGGTCGCTTCATCGCTATTCTTGAGGTGCTTAGTGTGCTGTACGGAGGTGTCTGCTCGGTCCTGATCGGCGCATTCGTCTTGTCGACCCTCGAAGAAGGCCCAACAGCCGCCGACTCTTAGGAATGACCACGCGCCGATCCCCGCCGGGAAGGCACGTTCTGGTCACCCATTCACACTACGGAACCACATGCAACTTCCACTCCTCCTCTTGCTCTCAGCATGCGCGGGCACCCCCCCCCGCAGACACCGGCACCCAAGCCGCCCCCATCGCCACCTACCCGTTTAGCTTCGCTGTCATCGCCGACCCACACCTGAACAACAACCAAGACCACGTCGCCCGGTTTCGCGATGCCTTGGACTGGATCGACGCCGAATCCGACATCCGCGGTATCGAAGTGGTGCTGCTGGCCGGAGATATCGCCTGGGGCGACGGCTTCCCCGATACCCAGCGCCTGTTGGCGGATGCCATCCTACCCATCGCCCCCATCATCGGGGACAACGAGGTCGCATCCGGCGACGAAGAGACCTTCCACATCTCGCTCACAGACCACTACGTCGCCTTAGAGTCTACCCTCGACGGCTGGCGGATGACCGAGCGACCGGTGCACAATCCAGAGCACGAACTCGACAGCTGGCTGTTCAACTTCGCGTTCGAACACCGGGACGTGCGCTTCATCGGACTCGACTGGTCCCCGCGAAACGAGCCCGACCGGGTGCTGGCCGAGATGGGCACGCTACATAACCTTGAGGGCGGCACACTCCCCTTCTTGGTGGACGAGCTCGCATCGGCATCCCATGCACTGGACAGCTCCGTGGTCATGCTGACCCACCAGCCGATGTATCTTGGGGCCGGCGGGTTTTTCCTTGGGAACTGGGGCACACTGACTGAGGCGATGCTGCCGTATGACCACCTCCTCGGCGTCAACGTAGCGGGGCATTTGCACCAGGACAGCGAGTTTCGCGCGTACGACACAGAGGTCGATTTAGACGTCTGGATTACCGATGCCCTGTGGGATGACGTCGTCACCGTACGGATCGTAGACGTTTGGTCCGACGGACATGAGGTCACCTACGAAACGGTGACAGAGATTGTTCCGCACGACTAGGCAAAGACGCCACAGCCATCCGAACCGAACATCTAGCAGAGCAGCTATCTACCAGTCCGACGTCCCCGCAGGGCCGGCAACTGACCACCGAAAAGCGATGGAAATACAAAGCGAACCCGACGATTTCTCACACTGGAAGCGCCACCTCAATGCAGTTTCGCCCTCGAAACTTGGCCGTATACAAGGCCGCATCCGCCCGAGCTAACAACCCATCGAGCGACTCTTCTCCACCGCTAAAGCCCGCCACACCAAAGCTCGCCGTAATCTGAACCGGTCCCGTCGCGGTATCGACGAGTAGGGCGGCAAAGGCGGCACGCAAGCGGTCTGCCACCAACAACGCATCTTCCAGCGCCACCTCTACCATCAACACGGTGAACTCATCTCCGCCCTGTCGAAACAGCATGTCCGGTATCCTGAGTGCATCGCGACAGGCCTGCGCAACGGCTCGAAGGAACCGGTCTCCGGTCTCATGACCCCAGGTATCGTTGATTCGTTTAAAGTGGTCCAAGTCGAACGTCACGGCGGCCATCGGCTGGCCATTGCGTTGGGTGCGCGCCATCTCCCGGTTCCCCATAACCAGCAACAGCCTCCTATTGGAAGCCCCGGTCAGCGGGTCGGTCAACGCGGCATTGCGCAGCTCCAGTTCTCGGACAACCATCTGCCCTAGGTCCGCCAAGGCATGCTGTTGAGCAGGCGTGAGTTCCCGGGGCTGGTAGTCGATGACACACAGAGTGCCCACCCGGACATCCCCTGCAAGAGCCAGCGGCACACCGTAGTAAAAGACTATCCGTGGTCCCCCAACCACAATCGGATTGTCGCAGAATCGAGGGTCAACACGTGCATCCGGCACCACAAATGGTCGGTCGCTCAACACCGCATGACCACAAAAGCTCACCTCCCTCGAGGTCTGTGGCGCGTCGAGGCCCTCGCGCGCTTTGAACCACTGCCGGTCGGTGTCCACCAGGCTCACAAGTGCAGTAGGCACACCGGTAATGGCCACCGCTATCCTTACCATTCGGTCAAAGACTTCCTCTGGATCAGTGTCGAGAATATCGAGCTTCTCGAGCAACCGAATTCGCTCACTTTCGCGTTTCGGGATGGCTGGCGCCCGCAAGAGATCCCCCCATTCAATAGACCGCATACTTCGGCCTACCACTGGTGATTTCGAGATGCAAAACAAAAGTCACACTGATGAAAGCCAGAGATTCGCAATGACCATGGGTTGGCGGGCAGACCCTGCGTGCCACTGTCTTGCGAAGGTCTCGGCACGGCCTCGGTTAGACAGGACACGCTGGAGTCCGTATGCCAATCTCGAACACCCCCATCATTCATCTGTACCGCGGCGAGCTCGGACGGCTGACGATATACAGGGTTCGCCTTGATACAACCACGAACTGGGCGCTTGGAGCCTCCGTGGCAGTCATCACGTTCACGTTGGGCACACCGAATGCGCCGGCTGAGGTGCTGTTGCTGCCGTACGTGCTGGCCATCGTGTTCGCGTACATTGAGGGTCGTCGCTACTTAGACATGGAGGCGTCGCGTGTTCGGGTGTGTGCGCTCGAGAGCGGATTCTTTGCACCCCTGTTGCGAAACGAGCCCATCAAAGAGGACTTTCTCGCCGAGATGGCCGCACGCTTGGTCGATCTCGGTCCCGAGATGACTCTCAGGCAAGCCGTCGCGAATCGGGTGCGTCGGAACTACATCTGGATCGTCCTCACTCTGTATGCCGCTTGGTGGTTGAAGCTCTGGTTGGGGGTCGACGGCGCTATCGCCCAAGCGGGACATGGCGCGGTTCCCGGGTGGTGGGTGCTCGTGCTGTCGCCGGTCATGGTGCTGCCGTGGATGGGCATAGCCATGCTGGCCGACCACCGTCCGCCCGGGCACTGATGCACATAGGATGAAGCCATCGTTTGCAACGGTGGCCCCCCACAAGCTGTCGATGACCCGCGGTTGCTGCGGCTAAGGCTTGTGGTTGTGGATCCAAACGCGATACCCTTGCCGTCTGATTGGACGGAACCATGCGCTACATCGCCGTACTTGCCTTCCTCGCCGCGTGCGTTGAACCCAAGCCAGAGGTGGCAAACGTCACCCCGCCTCCGCTACCGCTGGCCCCCTCCGGCACCTGTCCCGCAATCGAAGGCGACGGGACCTACACTTTCGAGTCGAACGGTCGTGAGCGCGAGGTCATCGTGTACCTGCCGAACGAAATTGCTTCGGACCAACCCATACTATTTATGTGGCACGGCGTTGGCGATACCGGCACGATCTTGCCACGTGTCCTCGGTGCACGTGCCATGTCTGAAGACCAGAATGCCATCATTGTCATTCCACAATCACTCGACGAAAATCCGCTGGAGTGGGGCTTCCTTAACGGCGGAGAAGACGACCTGGCCCTGTTTGATGACATGCGAAGCTGCCTGCACCGGGACTTTGACGTAGACCTGTCTCGCATCTACAGCACCGGCTTCAGCGGCGGCGGATTGTGGACTACCTTCCTGACCATGAACCGCAGCGATGTGCTCGCGGCGGTGCTGATGTTCAGCGGTGGAACCGAGCCAATTATTGAGTACAACCGCCTCGAATGGGACATTCCGGTCTTGTTGTCCTGGGGTGGCTCCAACGATACCTGGGGTCAACCCGGCTTGTTCGAAGTAGAGTTTGAGGTCACCACATTAGACCTCCAAGCAGAGCTAATGGAAGACGAACATCTAGTCGTGAGCTGTAACCATGGCCTCGGCCACACCCTTCCAGCTTCGGCCGGAGACATGGTGAGCACCTGGTTGTTTGGCCATACCTTCGGCGTGGCTTCTCCGTTCCTTGAAGGCGAGCTCACCGGCCTTCCAGACTTCTGCGAGCGAAAGTAAGATTGTGACCGACATTATTGCCGATCGATGGCGGAACCACCGCTACCCCCGCTACGCCCACGACTGCACCCACCCCTCACGCCTGCGCACCGCCGCGGCGTGGTTTGGCCTGAGCGCGCCCGAGACCGCGACCGCAACGGTCCTAGAGCTCGGCTGTGCAGTCGGGGACAATCTCATCCCAATTGCAGCCCGTAATCCACAGGGGACCTTCGTCGGTGTTGACCTCAATCCAGACGCTATTGCGCTTGGTCAGGGCATCATTGCCGACCTTGGATTGACCAACATTACGTTGATGGCCGGTGATATCCGCGCCATTCCCATCGAGGGACCGGCATACGACTATATCATCGCTCACGGTCTGTATTCGTGGGTTCCTCCCAAAGTCCAGCAGCACATCTTGGCGCTATTTGCGTCGCGTCTGTCCGACAACGGCGTGGCACACATTAGCTACAACGCCCTGCCCGGGTGGCGACTGTGGGGCGTCTTCCGAGAAATGCTGCTCGAGCGCTTCTCGCACATTGCCGACCCCTTCGTCCAGGCCGAACATGCACTCGACTACCTCGAATGGTTGGACGAAAGTCAAGATGGCGGCGACTCATGGTGGGCCACAGCGGTCAAGTCACAGAACATGCGCAGCAAAGTCGGTGGGTTGTCGAATATGGCCCATGACCAGCTCTCGCCCGTCATGCAACCCCTGTGGAACAGGGAGTTTGCCGAACATCTAGCCCCCCATGGTCTTGCATGGATGGGCCAGGTCGACGTCGAAGACAACTTCGTTGCAGCACGCCCCGCCGACACATGGGAGCTCATCGACGGCGTCGTAGACCGTATCGAGCGGGCCACGCTCCTTGATTCCGTGGTCGGACGAACGTTCTCACACGTCGTGGTCTGTCGAGATCATCACGAGATTTCCATTCCGCACGTACCGTTTCCGGGAGCCTTCTGGTCAGCTCGATTGAGTCTGCCGGACGACATGAAGCTCGACACCGCCGAAGCCGTCAACGTAAAGACCGTCGATGGCCCAGAAGTGGAAGTTCAGTCCCGCTTGTACAAAGAAACCCTTCGCGCGTTGGGACTGGGGCAGCCCGTGACTATCGAGCAGCTCGCCGTGCATCTGCGCGAGCATGTTGGCGCTGAATTCGTCAGCGACAGCGACATCGAAGAGGTCCAAAAAGCACTCTTCCAATGGGCGAAGCTCGGCGTGGTCCGCGCAGATGTGGAGCCGGGTCCCATCATGGTCGAGCTCGAGGGAACCCCCGTCATTGAACGACTGGTCCGGCACGCCGCACAGGGCAAACACCCCGTTGTTGGTGACCGCCACAACATGATTGACCTAGATGACGTCGACCGGTTGTTGCTGCCAATGCTCGACGGCGAACACGACCTCTACGACGTCGCACGAGTGCTCGAGACAAGGCTCGGTGAAGGGCCCATTGGCGGCGTAAAAGAAAACATGGACATGCCGCCGGCTGGACCTGAACGGATGGCGCTTGCCGCCGCTGTGTTGAGGGCTCGCTGTCGGGCGTGGCGTGTAGCCGGACTCATTGAGCGCTGCTTCTAGAGGGCAGCTAGGACACGTCTACCGCCGCTGCTGACCCTCCGCGATGACGGTGACCAGTTGGTCTGGTGACAGGTGCCCTCGGGCCTCATCGAATGGGGACCCGTAGTGGTAACGAACTCGCCAATCCAGCGGTCCTTCGGGCAGTTCTACCTGCCGCCATTCACCAGGTTCTAAAGCAGTATCCGTCGCGATAACCTTCACCACTTCGCCGTCTAGGGTCTCACTTCGGTAGGTTCGTCCCATCCGGTGTAGCGTGCGAAAGCCGCTCCCCGTGTCGACCTCGACGGTCATGTTGCGAAACAAGTCACCGGTTGGAAGCCGGTGGCCAACCCCCACAGAGCGAATCCGCAGCAGACCCGCACGCGTGCGAACATCTACGCTCTCCCGCAGCCACTCTTGGTCATGTACACCGCGGAATACGTGTGAACCCTGTGGCATATGACAGTCTTGGCACTGCTCTTTTCCCCCGGCATCCCGCCAAGCCTGCCATTCAGTGAGCGTCGCCTGCATCAGCTCGCCCGTGAATCGAAGCCCAGAACCGCTGGCGGCGAACATCTCAAACTCGTGGCAGTTTCCACACAGGGCACCGGTGGCAAAGTCAGGCTCCACACGGACTTGGTGAGGGGAGCGTCCGGAGTCTGACGAGTGCACAATATCACCGGCGCGTTCATGACACACCACACAGGTGATGCCCTCGTCTGCCATCGGTTCGGGTGAGCGCTCAGCCACCAAGTCGGGCCGACGACGTTGCGACAGGTACCACGAACGATTCGCCACGACCTCGGCCACTTGTTCGGCAAGCGGGCTGTGGCAGTTCACGCAGAAGGTGAGCGGCTCATCGATGTAGCCTTGGGTGTACAGCGCATTGCTGTGTGACACCGCATGGCGACTACCAGACCACTGCTCGAGCTGCTCGGCATGACACACACCACATCGCAGGGCCGACACAAAGGGCTCATCGACGGAGTCCCTGCCGCGCGAGAACCCAATGTCCATCGGAACCGTGGCCACAGCCACCGTCGCTACAGCGATTGCGGCCACCAAAAGCCCCACACCAAACGCACGCCTATCGCCGCGCACGTGCAGTTTCTTGGGAGATTTGGACCTTTGGGATGACGGTGCTGAAGTCGTCAGCAGCCTGCATGGCCTCATAGTCCGGCCCTTCGATACGCCGAGTCCGCGTCCACCCGGTGATGCTCCCCGTCCCGTTGTAGGTGAGTTGGTAGACCGACTCGGTGGTCGCGCGCAGGTCCATGTCGTTATTACCAACGTCATGGGTGTACACAGTAGCCACACGACCCGCGGCGTTGTAGGTCAGCAAATAGTGGATGTCCGACAGGTAGGTGCCACGCCCGAACTCGACCGACCGAACATTCAGATGCACGCGACGCGGCGTTGTCTGGGCGTCGTCCGCCCACTCCACGTGCTCGCTGGACCGCCACTCTTCGCGTACCAGAAACCGTTCGTCGTCTCCCCAGTCAGCGTAGTCCTGCTCGTGGGTGATTTGCTCGCGTTCCGTCTCAAACCACGCCAAGTTCTCTGGGACGAAATGCTGGAAGATATTTTTGTATTCTCGGCTGCCATCGCTGACTTCCATACGACGAGTGTGCGCCACATCGTACCGAATTCCGCTGGCTCGAAGCGCCTCCATCCGCCCCCGCTCACCGGAGATGAGCTGTTCGGCAATGGCCACGTCTACCGTGTCATCAACGTAGGGATACAACGTCATCAGGAACGGATAATCACCATGCTGACCGGCGAAGTACTGGGCCGCTGCCACACGTTCGGCAATCCAAGTATTCGCCTGATGTAGGCGTCCAGCCTCGGCTTGCGCGGAGTACGCCGAGTCGCTGTCCACCTCTACCAGCACATCGCTGATGCAGGTGTCTCGGTAGCGAGAGCCCGCATGCACGCTGAGGACTTCGAGGTCCACCTGGCCGACCCCACCGCCGTTCAGCGGAATGACGACTTCTTGCCAGCCCATCTGCCGCGCGAGAGTGGCCTCCAACTCCCCGGTGACGTTTCCGCGAGCGTCGCGTACGCGAAGTCGAATTCGCTCCGGAGCGGCATTAGCAGTGAGCAATCCAGTCGACTTTTGGTAACCATTGCGCACCCGAACCCGAACTGCGCGAGCGGTCGGCACGGCGGATAGCGCCAGGGTCAGCACGCTTCCTTCTCCGTTACCATCCATTCCCTCCACCCATGCGGTACGAGGATTTTCGTCCAGCACGTAGATGGGATGGTAGTTTTCGCTGAATCGGTTCCAGTTGGTCTGCAGGTAGGACGTGGCCTCGGCAGACGAAGAACGAAGCGGCTTCCACACGGTCTCTTCTGCCACAGCGACCGGCGACAGGAGGAGCAGAAGCGTAAGTATACGGGGAATCATGGGCCACTCCAACCAAGCGCGCGTACACTACCGCGTATCGCCCACGAGGACACGCATGCGCCGGACCTATTCCTTCGAAGAAGAGCTGGAAGGACTTATACATATGGCGATGGATGGCTCGCCCGTAGGCCCCCGTCTCGCCGAGTCTTTACGGCTTGCTGCGCGCACAGCCTGCATGAAACATGGCCTAGGACGCGCCCAGATACGCATCCTTCGTGTCGGCAATGGCATGGTCGTCGAGATCATTCCGCCACCCGGTGCACCGCGGGTAAAGACCATCCGGGTGAACGTAGGCTAGTCGAATCGGTAGGTGGCTCCTAGCTGGCCCACAACAAGCGGACGCGGCGTTGGACCGGTCACAGGGACCATCGCGTCGAGCTGAATACCTACCTTGCCAATCGCCGTTCGCAGCGACACCTGGGGTGACAGTTGCTCAAAGGGATGGTCGTGCAGCAGCCCGCTTGTCACTCCCACAGCGACACCGAAGCTCGGCTTGACCGTCAGCTCGGCTCCAAGACTCGGAGCCAAGCCGACGCGCACTTGAGTCGGTCCACCACCGAGCCCCATCGAGCCAATGACCGACAGCTGGCCGTAGAGCTGAAGCGCCTCACCGACGTCCAGCTGCGCAGACAGACCCGATTCCAATGCCACCGGATGCTGATTTCGGTACAGGCCGACCGCCGTTGGAAGCACCACTCGGTTGAGCCAAGCCACGTGAGTGTCCACGTCATTCACCAACAACGCACTCACTCCGAGCGTGGTGTGACCCAAACCTGTGTACGACGCACCGGCCAGCGAAATCGCCTGCTGTGAGCGAATCGCTTCGAGTCGTGCAAACACCTCCACACGGTCGGACACCGCCACACTCGCATCCACGACGCCCTGCAGCTGAATCTGCCCGTAGATGTTGAGATTACCCGTGTCATCGAGCAGCAAGGCATGTCCACTCACCCCCACTTCTCTGCGTGGACAGGCGCGTCGACCACTGCCCAAAGCACCGTCACGCAAGGCAACGCTGACCGGTCCTGTCGCAATGGGGTCCGAGTCACACGGCCCTGCACTGGCCAACGCAATCCACATTACAATCATCGGGCCACCCCCTCAAATCCACCACCATCGAGGTCGAAGACAAAGGGGTTGGTGAAGGCCGCTGGGTAGCCCTTGGGGACCGTCGTCTGAAAAAACCAAAGCGGTGTGTCGCGCTCGGCATCTCCGACACTCGCCACCGGACCGGTGTCATCAAAGCAGGCCTCTTCCGGCTCTTCTTCGAGGTCCACAACATCCCGCCAATCCACCGTGCCGTCGCCATTGGTATCGCCTGTGTCGGGGATACCGTCACAGTCGAGATCGCCAGAAAGCGGTACTGCCACGCCTGCTTCGATCGAAATCCAAGCATCTCCGGTAGTGGGAAGCAGACTGCGGACCGGCAGATCGAGCTCAATACGCAGCAGGTCATCTGGAGAGGAGGAGGTCGGGTCGCTCGGAACGGTGACATCAGTGAAGGTGTCCATGACCTGACCATTGACGATGACGCGGACCTCGCTGACCGGTACCCACGGTGCGGCGCGGACCTCGATGTGCAGCACCGCGTCGGCATCCGGTACAAAGGGCGTCAACGATGGCAATCGCGGCTCAGCATCTCCCAACACGATGGACGCCTCAATGACCGGCCCGTTCGTTCCAACCATCCGACCATCGCGCACCGATTCATTAAACCGGTCAATGTTGAAGCCAACCCCCACTTCTTGGTCGGTCCACACAAGCGTTCGAGGAGTTCCAAGGACGTTTTCCGTCAGCGTATGGCTGTCACTGTTGGCAGTCCCGCCTCGCAGCAGTCCCTGGTCCAACATCCACCACCAGATGGCGCGGTAGCCAGCAAAATAGCTATTCGACGTGCCATTCATGACTTCTGTCGTATGAAAGTCCGAGTTGCGCATGCCGCCATCTGGAGCATCTGCAAACAGGCTGTGCGGGGTGCCGTCGTAGGCGTCGGCCACATCCCGGTTCAAGTCCAGCTCGATGGTGTCTGCCCAGCCAAAGTCGCGACCAACAGACAGCTCACTGGTGGGATGGTTGAGCTGGGCAATGCCTGTGCTTGCTGGCCAACCAGCCGCAGACGCACGGTTGAATAGTTCTCCCGGCAGCGCCTTCTGGTCCCACCACGAGCCTCGGTACGGACCTTCCGGGTCGAAGACTACTGGCCAGAAGTTCCAATGACCCGTCACTTTGGGAATGAGGGTCTCTGGGAGCACGTCAAACAGCATAATTCCGGTGTTCTCGGTGCCGGTGATGAGCTGAATACGGGAGTCCGCCCCAAGCCGTTCGATGGCGTCGGCGTAGTTCCACGCAGCGTTGTGTTCGGTGCTGACAATCACGTCGATGTCTGCTGCCAAGAACGCGCGGACCCGGTCGAAGTCTTCCATCCCTGCGTCCCATGAGGCGCCGCCATGCACGTGGAAATCGCCAGAGAGCGTTCCTTCCGGTTGTAAATCGAACCGCACCAGCTCCAACTGCGCAGAGGAAATCCCGCCTGCGGTCACCTGCACCCCTCGGGCAACACCCAAAGAACTGAACGGTCCTGCAGTGGCGAAAATATCGTACACACCAGGGAGGATGGGAACCGTAGTTGGCCCTTCGACGAGAACGCGATTGCACGCCGGAGAGCTTCCGTGCGGGAGCCCCAGCAAGGGTGCACAGGTGTCCCAATGGCCGTACACATCGCCTCTAACGGCGGCTTCAGTCGCGTCGTCTGCGGGAAGAACGAACGCCAACAGCACGTCTTGCTCACCATCTAAGGTCGCGGTGATGTCCAGAGCGCCCACCTCGGGAATGTCCAATCGGCCGGCATCCATATCGGACCCACTGCCGACGACGTCGAAGGAGACCACCTCTTGGCCGAAGCTACTCACCGTAAGCTCCAACGCCGCAGCTGCCGGAACACGCGCCGAGAAGGTGCCGTCGGTCGCCGGGACGACTTGGGTCACTGGGCGTCCATCCGCACGAATCTCAACACTGGCTCGCAACGCCCCACCAGTTGCTGGCACACCGCCGGTGAAAAGTTCGCCAGTCACCGTGACATAAGGCTCGTTGAATAGCTGACGACGGAGCTCGTAGATGGGGTCGGTGGCCGCCGACACCGAGGGGCCCGCACCTGCCGCGATGAAACGTTCATAAGTCAGGTAGTCACGCGGTTGTATGACCACGGGGGCTTGGCCGGCAGCCGAGACCGACTCGCTGTGAATGGCGTCAAAGTCCTCGCGGTCGCACGCCATGGTTGCGTAACTAGCCCCCGTTCCATCATGAAGACCGCTCGCGATGTAGGGAGCGGTCACAAAGCCGTCTGCAATCGTGAGCAAGTCCCAATCTGGCCACGAAAAGCCACCGTCCTCATTCGGGGAGTAAGGCAGTAAGCCGCGTCCACCCCACCAAAAAGCATCGAGAAGCATCCATGCACGCGGTATTGTACCCCTGTTCACAAGCTCGGTACGCACGCGAATTCCGGGCTCACAGGCACGAATATCGTAGCGAGTGGCAATCGCTAAGTCGGTGTTCCCTGCCAAGCTTCCGAGAAACTGAACGCCTTGCACGTCGCCCTCGTCAATCAGTCGAACATCGGTGTACACAGCGGTTTCACTGGGGAGCAGACCAGCGGCCTGAAATGCCTGCTGCATAGTGTCACCGGCACCACCCCACGTTCCCATGTCGATGATGCTGCCACCGCTCTCCGAGAACAAGTGCGGGTGGTCCAGGGCGTCAATGACCACCCAGACGTGGTCGTTGGACAGCAAGATGTCTCCAGGAGACGCCAAGGTCTGCGCTGAGAGCGGCAGTCCATCGAGTGAGTCCAACACGCGTACCGTCGCCGTGCCGCCGTCACAGGTGAAGGCCAAGCTGTCGCACGCCGCTGGAACGGTACAGGTAAGGTCATTGCCAGACAGGCAGCCGGTGTCCCCACAGCCGCTCCACAGAAGCAATCCAGCGGGTAAGCCCCAAACACGTCTCACAGACACCTCCACAGACCATCTTACACCGAGCTAGAGTGGCTTCAGGCAGGACGAGGAGTTCTTCATGGCGCTGCCAACAGCGACAACAGCAGTGAGCATCGCAAGTCTCACACTTCTTTCCTTCTGTGGCTGGGGCCCGGGTGCGGGAGTCCGTGGTCCACAGGACGGCCCTCCTCCTCGTTGGGAGACGGGCGGGCAGTGGGAGACCGGAGTTGAAGAGTGGGACACCGAGGCCGAAGAGTGGGACACCGACTCTGAATTCGACACGGATGCGGACTCCGATTCCGATACGGACATCGATTCCGATACGGACATCGACACGGGGCCTTCCGTACCAACAACCGGGGTGGTCCGCAGCGACATCATCGCCAGCGCAGTAGCCGTGTCAGAGTCGAACACCTGCGTCATCACTGACGACGAAGTCACCTGTTGGGGAGACGACCGATTCGAAATGGTCAGTGGTGTCCCGACCGCGGCGGTCCACGACCTGACCCTCGGCTGGGATTTCGGCTGTGCCATCGAGACCGCCAACGATGCTGTCGTGTGCTGGGGAGATGACACCTTCGGCATCACCGCCAATGCACCGTCCGGAGCGTTTGCTACCGTCAGCGCTGGAACCGCCCACGCATGCGCAACTACAGCGGCCGGAACTGTGACGTGCTGGGGGAGCAACGCCTTTGACAAGGCCACTCCACCTACCGATCTGCCGCTGTTCAACGCGAGCGCCGGTGACCAACACAGCTGCGCCCTCACCGCAGACGGTGACCGTCAGTGCTGGGGAGACTCGGGCTCGTGGGCCACGTTCCGTGAGGGCACCTTCGCAACCGTAGATGCTGGCCAGAGCGAGAGCTGCATGCAGGACAATACGGGATTCGTTCCCGCCGTGGCCTGCGATGGCGCCATTGCGGATGCCGGTCCAATCACCGCGGAGCAGTTCGATCTCGGACGAAATGGCGTACTATGTTCGG
Organism: Myxococcota bacterium; assembly: GCA_047626195.1. Taxonomy (GTDB): domain Bacteria; phylum Myxococcota_A; class UBA796; order UBA796; genus CAJXTB01. The sequence continues at coordinate 2,084 of JBLHSN010000074.1, read as the reverse complement.
TCTTTAACGGCGAAATTAGCTGCCTTGGAACTACGGTCACTCCGCCTACGGGCTCAGATGGCGACCTGTTTATCGAGGTGGCTGTCGGCCAAAGCCACTACTGCGCGCGCACTGGACTGGGCGCAGTCACCTGCTGGGGAACGTCTGAGCGCGGTGCTTTGGGACTGCCGACTGCCGACTAGTGCTGTTGCTTGTCACGAGACCTCCGCGTACGCTCCAGTTTACCTACACCGCGCTAAACGCGGCGCATGTCCATCGCATCTACTCTCTGTCTCGCCGTTCCCGCTATGGCCCTCGCTGGCTGGGCGGTAAGCTGGCTACTGCTATCCCCGCTAGACCGTGGCCTGTTCGGTTTTCGCGGCGTGGTTGCGTGGTGGGTTGAACGTCGTCTTGGTGGCTACCGACATCGCTTTCATGAACCGGCCAGCTCGCTTGCGGAGACCGTCTCCAAACCCCTGCGCGTGGCGGTCATCGGGGGTGGTATTGCCGGAATTGGCGCGGCGAGTGTTCTGGGTGAACGCGGCGTCGACGTGGTCTTATACGAGCGCAACAACCACATGGGTGGCAAGCTCGGTGCCTGGACACACACGTTCGAAGATGGCTCGCAAGAAGTCGTAGAGCACGGTTTTCATGCCTTCTTCCGCCACTACTACAACTGGAATACGTTCCTCGATTCCATGAAGCTACGCGAAGGGATGCGCGTGATTGCCGACTATTTTGTTCTCAAGCCAGACGGCACATCGACTGGTTTTCGCAACGTAGACACCGTCCCCATGCTCAATCTGTACGGCCTGTGGCGGGCAGGTGCGTACAAGATGCGCGACGTGCTGTTCACGCCGGCCCGCGACTACATGCACATCTTCCTACGCTACGATGCTGAAGCCACTTTCGAGGAGTATGACAATACGTCGTACGCAGCCTTCGCCGAAAAAGCGCACCTGCCTAAGGACCTCCAGGTCGTCTTCAACAACTTCGCCCGTGCCTTCTTTGCCGATACCGACAAGATGTCCTTCGCCGAGATGCTCAAGAGCTTCCATAGCTACTACCTCTCGCACGACCACGGGCTGCTGTACGACTTCCCAACCGTTGACTGGGAGGAGGCCTTGTTAGCCCCCATCCGCGCGCACCTGACCGACGTCGGCGTTCAGATGCGCCTGGAGCATCCGGTCCAGGTCATCGAGCGTGATGGTGATGTCTTCCGCGTAGATGGCGAGCGCTTTGACGCGGTCATCATCGCCTGCGACATGCCTGCCGCACGCAGGCTGTTGTCGGACCGAGAGTGGCTGGACGAAGAGACGCGCAGCAAGCTGAAGTCGCTCCCTCAAGGCCAGCGCTACGCTGTCCTGCGCTTTTGGTCCGACCGCGACGTACGCGGGGGTATCCCTCCGTACTTGGTCACCGATCGATCAAGGATGCTGGATGCTGTAGCGCTTTACCACCGCATGGAAGCCAGCGCTATGGCCTACCAAAAGGCGAACGGCGGCGGCGTATACGAGCTTCACTGCTATGCGGTGCCCGATGATATTGCGGACGACGAGATCCGCGACGCCCTCTTGGCCGAAGTCGAATTGTTTTTCCCAGAACTCTCCGGGCAGGTCGTGTCGCGTGAGCTTCTTCAAGTCAAAGACGACTTTGTAGCATTGCACACCGGCGCTTATGCGAACCGTCCCGGGGTGAAGACCCCGATACCAGGCCTGTTCTTGGCGGGAGACTGGGTTCGTGTTCCCTTCCCGGCCATGTTGATGGAGGCGGCGTACAGCACCGGAGTGCTGGCCGCCAATGCCATTTTGGAGCCACGTGGTACGAAAGGTCGCGCCTTAGACACCGTTCCGTTGACCGGACTGTTCGCCGCTTCTCGCTAAAACAGTGCCCCGTCGCACTGTTACCGATGTTGTGACATTTAGAGAAAAGACCTTCATCGCGGCGTTGCATCTGTAGCAATCGGAAGTATATCGCGATTGCTACCTCGCAGATGACGTTCCATGACAGCGCATTGACCCGCGAGACCTATACAAACCCGATGCACAAGGCAGCCAGCCACACGGCAGCGCCTGCACATGCTAATCACCCCCCGGAGACATCCC
>JBLHSN010000073.1:0-20511 GCA_047626195.1 Myxococcota bacterium | reverse complement strand
GAAGCTACGGAAGAAGCCATTGGTCGTGGAGCCTTTGGCGCGCCAACGTTCTTTGTGGGCGACAAAATGTACTTCGGAAACGACCGCCTGCACTTCGTAGTGCGTGCAGCTAAGTCCTAGACAGGTCCTGGAGGGGGGCATGCGCGACGTCTTACGCGAGCGCCACTTCTGCGGCGGCCGTTGCGCGGTTCAGCCATGCTCGCGTGCCCTCGACAGCATCTAGCTCCAGCTCCTTTGCCGACTGTGCATGACGGTGGAGGAATAGAGCTCGGGTAGTGTGAGCGGTGAGGATGCTGGGTCGGATGCGAGGTGTGAACACCACTTCATCCGTGTAGCAGACACGGTGTCGGCCGGAGGGTTGCACTCGGTGAGTGTGGTGGAACGCGCTGTACAGGAGGTTTTCCGATGAGTCTCTGTACGACGTGATGGGTGTGCTGGCGTCGATGCGCATGGGCCAGGGAATGGTCAGCAGGCCGATGGGACCCCCGAGTCGGGCCTCAAACTGTTGGGGTGAATCGCCGCGCATGGCTTGGGCCAAAGCGTTGGGGTCGGGAACGGTCAGCGTGAAGAATGGACGGAACTCACGCAGGAGTGCGGCGGGGTCGGTCTTGGCATTCCACACTTGCTCGGGCGTTGCCATGTAGGTTGAACGGACTGTCAGTGACCACTCGGCCATCGCGCACCTCCCCCGTACTCTTATCCTACGAGCCGATTGTGTGAGCCTCGGATACGGCCAGAGTCTATGCGTATCCTCGTCAGTATTCTCCATGGACTCATCGCCTTGATCATGGGGGCTGCGGTACTGATCACAGCCGTTCAGTTTCGCGCAAATATGGCGTGGGAACAGGGCTTCTACGGTGAGGTGTCATCGGAGACGACCGCGGGGCTTATCGTCGTTCCGATCATGGTTGCGTTGTCGGTCGTACAAGGCGTCTCGTCTATTGGATGGCTGTACCGCAGGCGCGCCTCGGGCTTGGCACTGCTGGGCCTGTCCATCTTCTATGGATTCATTACGCCAACACCGATTCGCTGGCTGCTGATTGCCTGCGCGTTCAGTGTGGGGACAGAGCTGTGGTTGCAGTCGCGTCCGCCGGTACCGGTTGTCCCTGCGGAGTGAGGGTATCCACCAAGTGACGGGCTTCGGCGGCGGCGAGAAGCGGAAGGTCCACGCGTGAACCGGCCACACGGATGACGACTTTCGCCAGGTCCCACCGTCGCAAAATAGGACCCTGGCGCAGGGTAATAGACTGAATTTTCTTTCGCGACACTACGTGAGTACGACGATTCAGGTAGCCAGAGCGGGCAATGATCAGATGCTCGGTGACACGCCAGCCTTGGTGGCGGTGGTCGAACCAGGCGAACATCACGTCGAGAATGGGGGCGAGCAGTAAGAATCCCCACGCCCAACCGCCGAACCATGCCCCGATGACCGCCCCAATGACGAGTCCTTCGATGATGGCACTCAAGATTCCTCGGCGTAGTGCGCGGGGATGTGGCGGCTCCAGAACGGTACCCCAGACAGTGTCTGCGTGGGGAATGACGTTGGCCAGAAGTGCGCCGATATCCTCTGTTTCTACAACAGGAATGATGGCTTCGGCCGAGGCCGTACCGCCGTCGCCTACATGTGCGGCGGCGGTCTCCACATGAATCGACGCAAACCGAAACAGCCGCTTCGACCACGGCTGGCGAACGGTAGCGAGCTGGACCTTGGACAGCTGAAGTTCAATGCGTCGCTTGGTCAGAAGACCTTGCGATACGACGAGCCGACCATCGGACACGGTGAGGATGAATCCCCAAAAGCGTCGAACAGATCCGGCGACTGCCAGCAGGAAGAGACCGGACACAAAAGCGATGACCGCGGCCGCTCCACCGACGCGACCGACCAAGCCTGGGACCCGCTCGTATTGCTCGGGATCGAGGAACTGCAGCGCCTCCATGCCCAACCCCAGGGCAATAGCGATACCCGCTCCGAGGCGCAGACCTGTGGCACCGTGGCGAAGCAGGTCGCTAAGGTCGGCGCTGGCGAGGACCTCCTCTTTGTCACCGTCTTCGCTACGGGACTTCGAGCGTGCCCGTGCAGCGTCCAGCAGGCCGAGCAGGCGTTCACCTTCTTCCTCTGATAGCGCAGACAGCAATCCTTCCACCTCGCGGCCGGAGGCGGTCTCGACACGCAACTCCACCAAGCCGAGCAGCTTGTGTAGCGGATTGCGAACAAGCTCGGTGTTTTGGATACGGCTGGGGTCTAGGGCTCGATTTTGACGGTTTAGCAGGCCGGAGCGCATCTCAAGACGGCCCTGCACGACCCGGTAGCGCAGGGTGAGAAAGTGGAGGACGGTGCTCCACACCGCGAGTCCGAAGAACAACGCGACCAGGAAGAGGATGGCCACACTGTCCCGCCGCCCTCCAATAGCAAACGCCGCCAATAGTGGCCAGGTGCCACGTAGCGTTCGCCACGTGCGAGGTGCTAAATTGGCGACGAGTGACAGCGGATGCAGACCCCGCCACTCACTCCCGTCGTCTGCGACATCGGGATCTGGGCGAACGATCTCTTCGGTGGGGTCGTCTTCGGTGGGGTCGCCGGTGGTCACAGCCCGTCGTCCCCGCCGCCCCGCTCAACCAACGCGTCGCGCAAAGCTTCGGCGTCTTCTAGGTCTAAGCCGGGAATAGTACCGTCTGCACCCACGCCCGCTGCGGTAAACACATGCACGCGAGCCAGACCGAAGGATTGTTCCAGAACGCCTTGGTGTGTGTCGACGTGTTGGACGCGCGAGTAGGGGATGGAGGTGAGACGCCGAAGCAGTACACCGCGCTCAATGAGTATGTCATCTTCGCGTAGCTGATAGCGCCAGCGGTTGAACGATAGACTTGGCATCCACAGCGCGAGCATAAGCTGGACGAAGGCGAATATACTGCCGACGACAACACCGATCACAAGGGTGCTGAAGGTGGTGACCATGACGGCTAGGCCGATGGAGAGCGGCACCTGAAACAGCATCCAGCGGGCCGCCGCTTGTAGGTGAAATAACCAGCGAGCACTCGGATCTAGGCGCTGCCACTCGTCGCTCAACTCTCCACTCCCATCCGAATCTGACGCGCCCACGGGTGAACCCGTAGAGCAGCTTGATCGGTGTCATTAAGTTTGTCAGCGAGTTGGTTGAGCGTCTTGGCAGCGTCTCGCCAGAACTCCTTTGCAACCTCTTCTTCGCCGTGGGATTCCGACCAGATAGCTTTGGCGATGGTCTCTTCTAGCTGAAGCACCGGAACGGGCTGTTGGTCGAGGAAGCCGCGTACCGGATTGAAGATGCCGGACGGGTTGTAGTTGCGAGCCAAGCTCCGTGCACACCACACACAGGCTTCTGCTTGCGCAGTGATGTCGCCGGTCCCAATTAGACCCAAGATGGCGCCGCGGAACATCTCGCGAGCCTCGGTGTGGTCTCCCAACCGCCACAGCGTCTCGGCCAGTCGTGCTCGGGCTTGCTCTGCAGGGACGATGAGCGATGCAGTGGTGGCTCGGCGCTGCGCTTGCTGGAGCAGTGTTGCGGCTTCGGACAAGTGACCGGATGCCAGCGCTATTTCACCCTGCACCAACATGGCTTGCAGGCGGAGGTGCAGGTGGTCGCCGCGTTGGGTGGCTGCATCGAGCTCATCTACGCATTCTTGGGCGCGACCCAAGCGGAACAGCACCATTTCGCATTGTGCGGCGTTGAGTAGCAGCTGTACATGGAGAGAGGAGGCTTGGCTCTTCCGTGCTTCCGGAATGCGCTGGTACAGAATGGCGAGGGCTTCGCTGACGCGGCCTTGCAGACGTAGAACTCGGGTCCACAGCGACAGAGCCCGCCAGTGTCCCGGCTGATCACCAATGCGCTGGAAGGTCTCCATGGCTTGCTTGGCATCGCGCTCGGCGTTGATCATGTCGCCCCAGGAATACAGCAAAGTGCCGCGTCCGAGCAGCGCGTAGCCAATGGCGAGGGGGTCACTCGCTTCGTTGGCAATCTGGCGTGAGCATTCAAACCACTCGCCAGCAGAGCGGGGCTTGCCTGACCAGATACAGCCATATCCGAGCTGGTAGGCGATAGAGGCGCTCACCCGAGGCTCGACGTCTTCTGGACCCCGTTCCCAGGCTGTGAGCAGGGTCTTGTGGAACTTGGGGTAGTGGCCGATGACCCAGTGCAGGGCGGCGCGCGCCAGGTCGCTGCGTGCCGCCCGGTTGGGGTGAAAGCCGAGTTCCTCCACGCGGTCTAGCGAGCGGACGATGGACGGGTCTGTGGGCCGAACCATCAGCATGGCGTTGGCGTGGAGCAGGTGAAGCTCGGCTTCGTCATCGGCCAAGATGTCGGCGTCTTCTAGGAGCGGAAGGATCTGAGAGGTGACGTCTGCGGCCAGTATCGGCTCGCCAACCTCCATGTAGCGGCGTGCGCAGGGAATGGCGCGTTCGGCCGCTTCCGTCAGACGCTGGTCGGCGATGAGGAGACGAATGCGCTCGGGAGTGGGGGTGGCTCCGATCAAACCGCTAGCGAGGAAGTTGGCCAGGTAGCGCTTGCGAAGCGGGCTGAGACCTTCGAGGAGGACGTGTTTGGCGAGCGGTCGGCTCAAGATGGCGCGGGTGCTGCCCAGCGACTCCACACGCAATACCCAGCCGCGGCGCTCAAGGTGCTCGAGGCTGACGCCAAGCTCGAGCTCCGAACGACCTAGGGCACCGCCGAGCAAGACCAGCTTTAGCGGCTCTCCAGCCACTGCAAGGGTCTCTAGGATGCGGCGGTCATCGACCGAGAGCTGGTCAATGCTGTGCTGGACTTGGCGCAGTGCAGTGCGCGGGATGTCTGGGGCCGCGCCGTCGACCCAGTCGATACGGTTGCCTTCATTGCCGTGGACCTGGAGAACGCCGCCGTCGAGCAGGGCACGCACTACAGCTTCGATGTAGTCGGGCTGGCCCCCGCTGGCGTCATGGATGAGCTGGGACAGGCGAAGCGATGGCGGACGTCGGTGCAGCATGCCGCCAACAGCGAGCGATACGTCACGAACCGCGAGCGGCTCCAACATCACGATGGTGGGGTCCACCAACATCGTGCGGAGCTCGGACTCACCGTCGGCAATCTCGACGTCCGAGCTGACCAAGAAGCGGAGTGCTGTCGATGATTTCTTTGCCGAGGCCGCCATAGACGACACCACCTTGAGCACGACAGGGTCCGCACGGTGGATGTCTTGTATGACGATGAGGACCTTACGAGTGGCGGCTGCCGCCCGGCACTGAGCGATGGTGTAGCAGCCACGAATGAGCTGTTGGCGAAAGTCGGGATCCGACAGCTGCCCACCTTCTGTCGCCTTGCGCAGGCGAGCCGTAGCGGCCATGGCCTCGGGGTAGGACTTGGGGTCCAGGGACTCGCCAATCTTCGACATCATGGCGGCAAACGACTGGATTCCGCGGCGCCTAGCCATGGTGCAGGTGTACACTTGAAGGGGCCAGCGAGCAGCGTCTTGAGCAATAGCTTGGACGAACTTCAGCCGGCCACTTCCGTCGGCGCCCACCACCGCTAAGATGCCTCCCGGATCTTCGGTCTCCAGGGCTAGTTCTACGGTTCGAATCTCCGTGTAGCGTTGGAGAGGACGTGAGGTCCGAACTATGAATTCGCGGTGACCAACGTCTGTTGCTCCACCCCGCAGACGCCGGAGCGCCTTTGCCACGTCGTCCGCATTTTGGTAGCGATCTACCGGCTTCTTTTCGAGAAGCTTGAGCACGACGTCTTCGACTTCCTCTGGAATCGCCGGGACCAAGTCTCTGGGATTTGGAGGCTTGGAGTGCACATGCTTGCGGGCCAACATGTGGGGGTCGTCGTCATCAAACGGGCGCCGACCGGTGAGCAAGCGGTACAGCAACACGCCAAAGCTGTACAAGTCGGAGCGTGCGTCAACCTCGCCGCCGCTAATTTGCTCAGGTGCTGCGTAGGCGAACGTGCCAAGGAATTCACCGTCTGCTGTGAGGCGTTCCATAGGATCAAGCAGGTGAACAGCGCCAAAGTCGACCAGCTTCACCCTGCCGTCTGGCAGAATGACGACGTTGCTACTCTTGATGTCTCGGTGGACCAGTCCACGTTGGTGGACGTAGGCGAGGGCGTCAGCGAGCATGGTTCCGTAGCGTAGAACCTCTCGGGTACGGTCCGGTGTCCCCGGACGACCCATGTCTTTCGCCGCTTTCTGCAGCGGGACACCGTCGAGTAGCTCCATGGAAATCCACGGCTTGTCGTCGTGAAAGCCATACTCGAACACGCGAACAATACCCACGTGGTTGAGGCGAGTCATGGCCTCATATTCACGGTTGAAGCGGGGTAGCACCGGTCCAGGGTAGGTCAGCAGTTTGAGGGCAAGGCGTTCGCCGCTTGCGGGTTCTACGACTTCGTACACCTCGGACATTCCGCCGCGGGCGATCGAACGAACAACTCGGTAGCGTCCGATTTGCTTTGGGATGGACGACGGTACTGACATCGGGTCAGTGTATCAGCGTTGTCAGACGCGCTCCACTCGGTCAGAAAACGACTAGGCCGATGGGATGCGTGGGGGGCTAAGTGCGGCGCTCAACACACCGACATCCGGGTCTCCGCTCGTGGTGTGATCGATGCCCAGTGCCGTCCTGAGCGCGCGGTCCATGAGGTGCGTGGGACGGATATTCGACAAGGATGCGAAGAGGTTGCCGGGGATATGCTCGTTTTGGGCCGTGAGGTCGGCGATGAGGCGCTTGACTTGCTTTCGCTGCAGATTTTCCTGGGACCCGCACAGGTCGCACGGCAAGATCGGAAAGGCTGCAAGCTCGGCATACTTCGCGATGTCCACTTCAGGGCAGTAGGCCAGAGGGCGAATAATCACGTTGTTACCCTCATCACTGCGCAGACGAGGCGGCATGGACTTGATTTGGCCCGAGTAGAAAATGTTGAGCAGCAGCGTCTCAATCATGTCGTCGCGGTGATGGCCCAAGGCAATCTTGGTGGCGCCGATTTCCACCGCTGTTTTGTACAACGCTCCGCGTCGCATCCGCGAGCACAACGAGCAATAGGTGCGCCCTGCCGGTACTTTTTCAAGTACAACGCTGTAGGTGTCTTGCATGACCATGTGGTGTTGGAACCCGTGGTCGTCACACCAGTCAGCAATGACTTTCTGGTCGAATCCGGGCTGGCCTTGGTCGAGGTTGACCGCAACGAGGGACACGTCGAATGGAAGACGCTTCTGCAGGTTTCCGAGCAGCTGCATCATTGTGTAGCTGTCTTTGCCGCCGGACAAGCACACCATGACTCGGTCGCCGGGCTCGAGCATGTCGTGATCTTTGCTCGCACGGGCAATCAGCTTCATCAGACGACGTTGTAGGCGTTCCATCTGGACTCCGCGTGTGTGCCGCTCAACACGAGGCGGCAGCGTTCATACTCAGTCCGGTGTGTCCTGGCACGGTCCGGAAGTCTTGCAGCTATCCACCACCGCTTTGAGGGCGTGAAAACCTTCTAATAGACGCGGTCCGGGGCGCCCGAGCCACGCTTCTGAAATTGGGATGACCCGGTTGTGTTGGAGGGCGGGAACCTGCTGCCAGTCCGGTCGGCGAGTCACAACGTCTATTCTGTACTTTTCGAACGGAACTCCACACCAGGCAATCACGACGGCATCCGGTGCGAGCACGGCGCCTTCTCCGGGGTGCAGGGGTCTGCTCTCTACGTCTTCATGGCCCAGGACACTCACCCCGCCAGCGGCATGAATGAGGTCGGTCACCCAGCTCTTTTTGCCCGGGACGATGACGGGCTTGGGCCACCACTCCACCAGAATTCTTGGGCCGGTGGGGTCGGTAGGAGGAATGGGAATGGCGTCTGATAGGCGCTGAGCGAGGCGTTCACCGCGCTCTGGGAATCCCAACAGCTGGGCGATGTCTCGGATGTCGCGCCACACATCTTGGAGGGACAGTGGTTGAGGTGCGACGACATTCAGGCCTTCGTCGCGCAGGTCTTGCACCACCTTCTCGTGTCCTGGAACGGTGAGCGAGGCGATGACCAGGTCTGGATGGAGAGCCGCTACCTTCTTTGGGTCAATGCCAAGGTCTGGGCCGACGCGCGGCAGTCTCCCAACCACATCTTCGGGGAAGTCTGAGTGTTCGTCGACGCCAACGAGCCAATCTGCGCAGCCGAGAGCGCAGACGATTTCGGTGTTTGAGCAGGTGGTGGTGACAATGCGCACAACAATCCCGGGATGGACGCAGCCAATAACCGAGGGGCAATGATGGACCGGCATCGAATTGGGATTGGCGGAGACATTGTTGCGTTGTGGACGGAAAGCAAGCTGAAACGCCCGTGACCGAGGCGGTACCGATACACATCTATGCTATGCTTACGTCCATTCTGTTACGCAACGGGCACTACAGGGGTAAGCATCGGTCTTGATCTCGAACCCGACGCTTTGGCGTGCCCAGTTCGGCCGCCACCTTCCTAGTAGTAACCAGTTACAACGTCGTCAGTTGGCGGCTGCCCTGAACGCATCCTAGCGCCGGTTTCTTCGATCAATCCCATCGCTCACCCCTGTACCGGAGTTTCCCATGTCTGATGCAACCCTGAGCTTTCCGTTCTCTGAAGACGCCTTTCGCGGTTCGTTTGCTGAGGTTGCGCGTCTGATCTGCGAAGAGTGGGCCGCCGTTGACCGAGAAACGTTGGATGCGACCGAAGGCGACCCGCAGAAGGTCCTGGACGTAGTTGTTGCTGCGACTGGGCACAGCAAAGTGTGGGTCCGCAAGCACCTTGCTGAGATTGCCGAGGTTGCGGGTGTGGACGCGTCGGGCATTGAAGCCCGGCTGGTTCGACTGCTGCACTTCCTCGAAGACAAGGCCGACCCGATTGGCCAGGAAGCACAGCGGCTCGCCGGCCAGGTTCGTGAACACGGCGTAAGCGTGGGCAAGACCGTTGCGGGGTCGGTGGAAGAGGCAGAGGCAACCATGAAGGACAATCTCTGGGTGAGTCTTATCGCCGCCCTGGGTCTTGGGGTTCTAGCCGGACTGGTCATGGGACTGACTCGTGGACGCTGAGGCGCCGGTTAAATCCGCCGTCGAGGAGCCCACAAGCTTCGTTCAGCGCGTAGCTAAGCTCGTGACGCGTGTTGCGGGGCAGTACGTCACGAACGCGAAGAAGGAGCTGGAATCTGACATTGTTCGGCTGGCCGTCGGGGCGGGGTTTGTCTTCATCTCGGCGGTCTTCGGAGTGCACACCGTCATCGTCGCCCACGTGGCGATTGTTGTCGGCATCTCTGAGCTCGGCGCACCGCTGTGGGCCGTAGTCATTGGACTGCTCCTGGTCGACGTGATGGTGTTCTTCTTCTGCCTATTGATGGCCCGCCTGCTGCTGTGGCGACCGCTCCTGCCGCGCACCCGCAAGCAGGTGGGCGAGGCCTGGCGCTTCTTGGTTGGCTAGCGCTCTGCCGCTACCAGCTCATGACCATCGAGTTGAAGGTCCACGGCTCTAGGACGCCCATTGCAGCTGGCTCCAAAGTGAACCACGCCTTGTTGTTGTCGAGCGGGTCGAGCACCACAGTTCCGTAGTGGATGCCGTTGCCTCGGCCAATCATCGCCGAGTTCACGCTTCGTACGACGCCGTAGTCGCACACCAAGATGGGCGAGTCATGCTCGTCGGTGTTCAGCTCAGCGCTGTCTTCGAGCTCGATGGAGATGAGGTCGTTGGTGAGTACTTGAACGACGTACAGCTTGTTGTCGTGAACGAGCATGCCGCGAAGGTCGGTGTCGGACGGGTCGTAGCCGCCGCCGATGTCCGGGGCAGTGACATTTCTACTCCGTCGTCCGCCCCAGCGGGCCAACATGTCACACTCACTGCCGTCCAAGCTGATCTTGACGGTACCAGTACCTGCGCGGCCGTCGTCAAAGGCCAGGTAGAAGCCATCTTCAGTGACTGCGAAAGCCGAGTTGCTCAGGAACACGCTGCTACTGATGGCGGGGGAGCCGGCGCCGAGACCGTGGCAGAGGCATTGCCCGTACTCTCCCGTGATGTCGCCGGACCGGCCACCGCTCGAAGTCCATTGCGCTTGCCACACCAGACTGCGAAGGCCGCTTACCGGGTCCACTCGGGTGATGCGGAAGTCGCTATCTTGGCCCTCGCCGTAACCCCCATCGGCGACCTACAGCATGCCGTCGGCTCCCATTCGCAAGGAGCTTCCGCCGGTCAGTGATTGTGGAGCAACGGTTGCGTTGGTTGTGAGACTGGGTGGGTAGACATGCCCCCCTCCAACGTCGACCCAATCAGCCTCATCGAGGGTAGCACCTGCAATGACGCCGGAGACCACGCGACGTTCGCCGGTGTCGACGTTGTACGACAGGACGGTTCCGGTGGTCACGTCGGTTGGGCTGGTCCACTGGATCCGTGAGAACTGTTCACGGGTGACCGGGTCCAATGCGCCTCCCACCTGGTCGCCGCCAAAGGCTGTCTCGGTAGCGAATCCGTGGAAGGTCGGACCGTTTCCGTAGGCGAGCGGCCATTCAAATGTGGTCCAGGCGGCTCGTGGGGTGCAGTTGATGATGCCTGCCGTGACGCCGGTAACGTTGATTGGGTGTGCCCCGTCACTGGTCGGGAAGCCGTTGTTAATGCCGTCACTGTTGTACCGGCAGCGGCAGTCAGCATCCAGGCCTGTCGGGAACTCCATCCACTCGGAGAACGTGCCACAGCTGTAGTCATAGTAGGGGCTCTCTGCGGCTTCTTCGGTCAGGCTGCGCTCACAGGCGGCCTGCACTCCGGCGTCCTCGTCAACGCGGCAGCGGGTACCGAACCCACAGGTCTCGACGGTCCGCTCCTCGGTGACTTCGGGGGTTCCACAGTGGTTTTCTTGGATGACGTAGCTGTCGTGGTGCAGGCCTGGGAGGGTGAGGGCGCAGGTTGTGCCGTCCCAACCGGTCCATCGTTGGTGTCCTCCGGATCGGGACCACCTGTCACGGCCACGCTTAGGCACAACGCAACAACAGACGAACGCGAAAACAACATGCAGGCCGCATGAGAAGATTCCTAATGGTTTGGCCAACACCTTCGGCCCACATCCTGCCTCAATCCCACAACGACCCCATCCCCCAGTCATTCCAATGGTCAGCTTTCCCAATCCCCAAAGCGTCGCCAAGCCCCACGCGAGCCAACAAGTTGCTCCCGCCAAAAAAGAAACCCCCCAGTCCTCAAAGAGGTGGGAGGCAACAACCCACGACCGGCCCCAAAAACAAGAAATCCGCCAATCCAGAGGAAGGCGGAAGTCGTGGTGCGGAGCAAGAAGCAACGACCGTAGCGTAGCTTGCTACGTGAAGGAGGCAGCGACGCAGAGACGCGCCGCGAATCCCGCCTTACTCATAGGTGCCGAACACGTGGTCCCACACCATGCCCGAGACTCCAAACTTGCGTTGCTCTTTGTTGTGGTGATGGTTCATGTGGTGAGCCTTCAGCTTCTTGAAGTACGCTAGGGTCGGCCGGTTGTGGTGGATGTAGTAGTGCACCATGTCGTAGTAAAGGTACCCAGCCATTTTTCCAGCGAAGAGCGCCCACACCCAGGTCGGGTCAATGACGGGTGAGAGAACAAAAGCGATGGCATAGTACATGCCAAAAAATGCAACGCCAAGGCCCAAGCTGGCCGCCGGTGGCATGACGAGGCGGTACTTGTCCTTCGGCAGATCGTGGTGCACACCGTGGAGGTAGAAGTGCATCTTGGCACCCCAGGTGTCGTTTGGAATCCAGTGAAACAGGGTCCGATGCAGCCAGTACTCGGTGAGGGACCACAGGACGGCGCCCGCGGCAAACTGAACGGGAATCAGCAGCGGAGACGCGCCAAAGTGTACGCCCGCGGCGATCATTACCACGATGATAGGAATGAAGATCATCGGCACTACCCACCAGGCAATGCGCGAGAAGAAGTCCAAGAGGTCTGATTCAAACATCCGAGGAGACTCGGGCGTAGCTCGCATCATGGCGTTGCTCCTACAATCAAGCAGCGGTCCATAGTTCGAATGCCCGGGGTCGGCCAGTCTGCACCAGGATCACGGAGGCTGTAAGGCGAGCCCCACAAGCGTGCTTGCGGAGTTTGCAAGCATGCTCAATGCCAGGGTGCAGCGAATCGATGGCAACAACAAGACCCGCATGAAAACCGCTTCGGTCAGGACGACCAGGACCTCGGCGACGAGGACAGATGGCAGATAGGCGAGTGGAATCGCCGAAAACGACGACCACAGTAGGCCGTGCGTCAATAGGTTCCAGCCTAAGAACGCTACAGCTGTTCGGCCAACGGGCCGATGGGACAACAGCCAAGGCCACAGCACCAGTCCCTCGACGAGCAAGGTCAGAAAGAGCGCTAGGAAGTAGGGTTCATGAGTCACGCTGGGCATGGTATCAAGACGGCCCTGGGAGCGACGAACACGTATGTATCGGTTGGGCTTGATACTGGCGGCGACGCTCTGGGGAGCTTTGGCGCAAGCTAATTGTTCGGAGCCCGCGAGTGCCGCGCGCATCGAGGAGGCAACGGTTCGCGCCACGGAGGCGTTGTCTCGGGCGGATGCGGGCGCCTACCGGAGTGCGCATGACGAAGCGACGTCGCTGATTCCTTGTCTTGACGCTCTGGTTCCGGTCGACTTGGCGGCGGCAGTGCACCGAATGGGCGGCGTGCGCGCGTTCTTGGACCGTGACTTGGAACGAGCACACCTCCGTTTTGCTACTGCGCGTATGTTGGCCCCCCTGTACCAGTGGCCAGACGAGCTGCTACCGCCGACCCATCCGATTCGTTCTGCCTACCTCGAGCTCCGGCTCACCGGAATGCGCTTCGATGTGCCTCCGCCGCCGCGTCGGGGCATTGTTGCCACGGATGGGCGGATCGGGCAGGGGCGGCTCGAAGGGCTGCCTGCCATCTTTCAGCGCATTGATAATGACGGCTCGCCAACGGATTCGCGAATGTTGGAGCCGATGGACGACTATCCTGAGTACCTGCATCGTCAGAAGAGACGGGTGCGGCCTGCGACCATTGTTGCCATTGGGGCAGTGGTCGCTAGCGGCCTTTTTTACTATGCTGCTGTTGACGCCAGAGGGACCTACAACGACTTGAGTACTCCATACTCCGAGCTGGATGGGCACAGAACCCGTATTGTGGCATTCTCCGTGACCTCTGGAGTTCTGCTTGCCGCGGGTACTGGCAGTGGGATTGCGGCGGTCATTCCTAGGTCTCGGCGGTGATCCTTCATCCCGGTCAGCAGATCGACCGCTTTGTTGTTGAGTGCGCCCTTGGAGCAGGGGGAATGGCAGCGGTGTACCGCGTACGGCACATCACGCTGGATGCTGTGTACGCACTGAAGATTTTGACCATTCCCAGCGCAGCTGTGCGCGAGCGAATGCTGCGTGAAGGCCGCTTCCAGGCCACGCTCCGCCACAGCAACATTGTCTCGGTCATCGACATACTCGACATTCACGGCGTTCTTGGCTTGCTGATGGAGTACATCGACGGCCCATCGCTCGACGAGTGGTTGGCCGCTTATAAACCGTCAATGCGGGAAGCGATGGCCATCTTTGGCGGGATTTTGTCCGCTGTGGACATGGTTCATGCGCGCGGCATCATTCACCGTGACCTGAAGCCTTCCAATGTCATGCTTCACATCACCGATGAGGGCATGTACCCACGGGTGACCGACTTTGGCATTGCCAAGAGCGACCGGCTTTCCGAAGTCAACACTGGCTCTGGCGCGACTGTGGGGACTCCGGCGTACATGGCGCCGGAACAGTTCAAGAACGCGGCGGGCGTTGACCAGCGGGCCGACGTGTTCTCGCTCGGAGCCGTGCTCTATGAGCTGGTCTGTGGAACCCGGGCGTTCGAGGCGGACAACCTACTTGCGCTGATGAACGCTGTGGCGAAGGGGCAGTACACGCCGGCGGAGGACTTGGTCCCCGACCTGCCGGATGGCATGCGAGCGGCCATTCAAGGGGCGCTACGTTCAGATCCCGACCACCGCATTCCGGACTGCAAGCGTCTTGCGGCGGTCTTGACCGGCCAGAGTGCTGTGCACAATATTGCCGATGCCATGCAGCGGCGGCTCTTTCGCAGTGCTCCCGGTACGGTCGCTGCCATGCGCCTGCGCGAAGACCGCCGGCGCAGGGAAGAAGGGGAGGCCGAGATTCCCGTTGTCGCCGAGCTGGATCACTCGTTTCGTGGCCCGGCCCGCGCGAACCGGCGTCCCTTCACCGCCCCAGTCACCTACGACGAGCCGATTGGTGCATTCACGGAAGACCAGTCATTTACCGGTCGGTCCCCAGGTCAGATGCAGGTGGCAGGGCCGAGCATCATTTCGGTGATGATCTTGTTCCTGCTTGTACTGACCATCGGGCTGCTGATAGCCGTGTTGGCGGTCTGGTTGTCTGCGGCCCAGACGGTGCCGGTGCAATCGATTTCAGAGAATACTATCGAAGCCGGTCGCATGGTTCCCCTGGCCGAGATTGCGCGAGAGGGAACGGGCGCTGCTCCTCCTTTTGTAGCGCCACAACCGCTGGTGGCCCCACCTCCGGCACCGGTAGTACCGCAGGTCGCCGAGCCAGCAACGGAGCTGCGCGTCGCGCCAGAGCCGGTGGTTGTTCGTCCACGTCCCGAACCGGTGGCGGAACCCATCGTACAAGCACCCGTTGAGCCGGTCGGGCAGATTCGCTTGTCCACAATGGTTGCAGTGCGCTTGGTCCGTGACGGAAGCAATGTGTCACCTTTGGGGCCGGTACCGGTGGGGCAGTACAGCGTGCGTGCCGACTTCGGCGAAGGCTGGCAAGATGCAGGGTCGGTTTATGTAGTTGAGGGACAGACCACGACCGTCACCTGCGACGACGCTTTCCTCGTCTGCCGAGGGCAGCGATAGCTGACAGCCACAGGGCGCTCCATCCAACTGGCGTGGTCATTGTCGAACAGGATGACGGCTCCGCCAGTGCGGGGGCGACGGCGCGAACAGTGCACTCGACGCTGAGCGGCTCGTCTCCGGTAGATGCAACAATGATGCGCGCGGAACCGGCGTTCGGCAGGGCGTCCGTCGAGCGTAGAGTAATGGTGCGGGTACGTTCAGCGGTTCTGGCAGGAACTTGGCCAATCCCGTCGGCGTCGACCGGGACGACGGTCAGGACGAGTGCGCCGGACTCGGGCGCATCGCAGGTCACCTGCACGGCGTTTCCAGTGGTGTCTGGGGTCCATTCCAAGGTGTGCGATGTATAGGGCGCGTCGGGGAGTACAATTGCGGTCGGCTCTCCCGTGATGACGCCTTGAATCGGGATGGTTTGGGGGGAGGTGCATCCGGCGACGGTCTGGTCGTAGTGGTCCTCATCGGACAATCCGCAGGCGAATGCATTCCACGTGCTGTACGCGGCGAACCACTCGGCGAGGGTCAGGTCAAAGGCATCGTCGGCAACACGGGCAAGTGCTGACTCCCAGTCGGGGTCTCGCGCCAGGGCTTCCCAGACTTGCACGGAGCGGGGAGCGGCTCGACGGAATTCGTCGAGATGCTTGAAGACTAAGAAACCAGCGTATTCATAGCGGTTTCCGCGGTCGTCGATCGGACGGTTGGGCTCCGATAGACGGACTGCGTACAACAGCTGGAGACCGATGTCTAGGCTCTCGTCGGCCAGCAGGTATTGCTCCCAGGTGGCGCTGGCTTCGTAGATCCATCCAGCGGACTGCGTGCTGTAGCGGAACTGCACGCAGTGATGCAGTTCGTGTTGGGCAACGGACGACAGCAGAGTACCCCGCAGGCCGCTGTCAAGCTCGATGTAGCAGGCCGAACCCCCGTTTGGGCTGGCATCGGTTAGCGGATAAGCGTAGCCGTTGGCGTCTATCGGTAGGAAGTACACGTCGAGTGCGGCGTCGCCGCCGGTTCCATCATCACCAGTTGTGGGGTGGTAACCACGCCGTGCGTAGGCAACTTCCGCGTCCACCAACGCGTCCAACACCACCGTCACTCCGAATGGGACACCGTCTTCTACAGGGCCTTGCGGCGCAAAATCAGGAGAGTCACTCCAGTGGAGACGGTATCGACCATCTTCAGACAACACCGTCTGTGCGCCATCTGGGAGGGTTGGACGGTCATTTCCCCGTGGTTCTCGGACCCCAGCGAGCGCAATGGCTACCAGGAGTACCGTCATTGACGGCGTCGACGGACCAGTACCAAGGGAAGCAAGAACAGCGCTGCGCCCATTCCGCCAGCCGCGCTTGAACAGCCACCTGTCGTGTCGCCACCACTGCACCCACCGGCTTCATCGCAGCCAGCGCCCTCGTAGGGGACGTCGCCAATCGTGGCGGTCAGGCCAAGCCAATCGCCATCGCCACTTGGAGCGGCTTCAGCAGTGACTAAGCCCACGCCTTCGAAGGACGGCAGGCTGAACTCGAAGCCGCTCAAGGCGTCTCCGACCAAGCTGTCCAGAAGTACGCCGACCAACCCGGACACACTGTCTTCAATGGCAGCGCTAGCCTCTACAACAAGCTCATTGTGTGTGGCGATGATGGTGATGTTGTCTGGGCCAAGTGCAATGTCGGCCGCTAGGAGGCCGGTATTGCCATCAAAGACAATGTCGACGCCTGCATCCGCTTCAATCGTGAGACCCAAGGCGCGAGTCTGACGGAAGTCGATCTCGGTGAAGATGTCGAGGCCCAGCTCGCGGACTTCGGCTGTCAGGTCGTAGCCGCCTTCAAAGTCCGCGGTTGGGGCTTCGATGGGGTTGGTGACAATGACGATGGGCTGCGGTTCTTCAGGGAGAATGTCTTCGAAGCCTTCGCCACCGAGCAAGCCGAGCAGGCTGCTGTCGATGGGGAAGCCAATATCAATTTCGCTCTCGGCGCTGATTTCGTAGCACAGTAGACCGCTACGCCACACACCGTAGAGGCCCTGGTTCACGAGCTCGTCGCCCACGTGAATGATGAACTCTGTTCCGGCTGGGTTGTCACCGATCTCAGGGACGAGCGTGTCGGTCAACAGAGACCCACCTGGGTCGAGGTCTGCGATGCATGGGTCGGCTGGCGATGAGATGGCGCCGAGCAGGTCGATGGTGAGTCCGCCGGGCGTGATGTCGATGTCGCGGGGCTCGATGAGCACGCTGAGTTCGGCACCGGCTAGGTCGATGACGTCTTCGTAGCGGGCGGCGGACAGCGCATCTTCAATCTGAAGCTCAATGTCGCCGACTTGGTCGTCGATTGCGCCGGCTAGGAACGGGTCGACAACTCCGATGATGAAGTCGTAGATCGAGAGGTTGAAGGCAGCCAAAACGCTGTCGATGGTGTCTAGTGTGGAACACGAATCGATCAGCTCAATGTGGGTGTTGTTGAGGCCGTTGTCGATGGTGATGGGCTCGACGGTTGCGTCAATAACGCGCGACCCGTCGGGTGCGGTGACCACAGCGAGCTGGAACGGTACGGTTGCCGTGACGGGGAAGGGCCGGACCCAGCCGGCGCAGTTGCCCGAGATGCAGGCGACGTCAAAGTTGAAGTCGAACGGGTTGCCGGAGTCATTGATGCTGACGAGCAGGTCAATCTGCGTGTTCAGGCGTCCGGTCACTGGCCGAAAACGAATGTCCACAATCTCGAGAGCGACTTCTACACCCATACCAGCCGCGGTATTGCCGAGTTCCAGCTCGAACTCTGCGAGACAGAAGCCTCCGCCACCGGACTGACGAACGTCGTCAATCGCGAGGCTCTCGGGGATCAACGCAGGAAGGAATGCGCCGAAGTTGTCCAAGCCGGTCTGGGTAACTTGTATCGATACAGCCCGCTCGATGGGCGCATCGGCGGGCACGGTCTGTGCGGTGGCGACAGACAGGGTCAGCAATGACAGCAGAGACAACACTCGGACCTCACAGTTTCAGGAGCCCTTGTACCCGATCAACCGGCGGTTGGTCAGTCTTTGTCGGCCTTAGACGAAGGGCCATGAGACCGAACGAGCGCGGGATCGGTTCGGCCATCCAGTAGAATGCCTGCCTCCATGCGTACGACCTCGGTGGCGTCCATCTCGTCGGAGTCGAAGACAGCGAACAGGTGGCTGCGGTTGAAGACCTCTGTTGCCGGGTCATCTCCGCTGGTGTCATCGAACGCGCTGTGGGCGGGCTGCTCGACGGGCGATGGCCGAGCTTCCTGAATCGGTTCGCCGATGTACAACCACAGGTACAAGGCCACACCCAATACGCAGAGTCCAACCACAGCAAAGAGGCCGACTAAAATAAGGGCCACAAGGGCAATGACGACAGCGATGGTCACGGGGGCAATGTTCCTCATGGCCACTGTAGCGCAACACAAGCGTCAGGTGCGGTTATGCACCCGCCCCCGTTGGAGGTCCCATGACCGCGCGCATTGCCCAAGTCCCCGCCCCCGCCAACGAGCCCGTCCGGGCCTATGCCCCCGGAGACGCAGACCGTGCGTTGGTGCTCGCTGAACTCGACAAACAATCTGCCGAGGTGATGGAGATTCCCTGCTTGATTGGGGGCGAGGAGGTGTTCACCGGAAACACGGTTGCCATTCGCAACCCTTCCGACCACAGTCACATTCTGGCCAACGTTCACTTGGCGGGGCCTGATGAGGTCAACGCAGCGGTCGACGCCGCCCAGGCTGCGCGAGCCGAGTGGATGGCCCTGGGTTGGGAAGACCGTGCTGCCGTATTGCTTCGAGCAGCCGCACTCTTGGCCGGTCCGCATCGCGCCACCGTCAATGCCGCCACAATGCTTGCGCAGGGCAAGACGATTTATCAGGCCGAGATTGATGCGATATGTGAGCTCGTTGACTTCTGGCGCTTCAACGTCAAGTATGCTGCAGACATCGTCGCCGACCAGCCGCCCGCTCACTCTGAAGGCGTGTGGAATCAACTGGACTACCGTCCGCTAGACGGATTTGTCTTTGCAATTGCTCCGTTCAACTTCAGCAGCATCGCGCTGAACTTGTGTACGGCACCGGCACTGATGGGCAACACCGTGGTGTTCAAGCCGACCCTGCAGTCCATGCCGTCGGTGTGGCGGATGATGAAGGTGCTTCATGAAGCCGGCATGCCCGCTGGCGTCATTAATCTGGTCAATGGCCACGGTGCCGATGTCGGAGACGTCGTCATGGCCCGTCCAGAGCTGGCCGGCGTGCACTTTACTGGGTCTACCAAGGTCTTTCACGGACTGTGGAAGCAGGTGGCGAACAACTTGGACCTCTACCGGTGCTACCCGCGCATTGTGGGTGAGACAGGCGGTAAGGACTTCATCGTTGCCCATCCCAGTGCAGACCCGCAGGCGCTAAGCATCGCCATCTTGCGCGGTAGCTTCGAGTTTCAAGGCCAGAAATGCAGTGCCGCGAGCCGAGTATATGTGCCGTCGAATCTGTGGGAAAGTGTGCGCAACACCGTCCGCACCGAGATGGGCAACATGAAGATGGGAGACGTCCGTGACCTGTCCAACTTCATCGGCCCGGTGATCGACGAACGCGCCTTCCGCAAGCATCAGGAGTACTTGAAGGTGGCTGCAGACACCGCAGAGATCGTCGCTGGCGGCACGTCGGACGACAGCACGGGTTGGTTCATCACCCCGACCTTCGTGCGCGTCACCGACCCCAAACACCGGTTGATGTCCGAAGAGATTTTTGGTCCCATTGTCACGGTTTACGTCTACGAGCCGGAAGACTGGGAGCAGACCCTCGACCTTGTCGACACCACGAGCCCGTACGCGCTGACAGGTGCGCTGTTTGCTCGTGACCGCGCGGTGATTGCGGCAGCCAGCGAACGTCTTCGCTTTGCCGCTGGCAACTACTACATCAACGACAAGCCAACCGGTGCCGTCGTCGGTCAACAGCCGTTTGGTGGGGGTCGCGCCTCGGGCACGAATGACAAGGCTGGAAGTCCGATGAACCTGCTGCGTTGGGTCTCTCCACGGACGATAAAGGAGACGATGGTGCCCGCGACCGATTGGCGGTACCCGTTCCTGGACTGACCACGACAGCCGCGCGCTTCGCAGATGCAGACGACGCCATCACGGCCTTCTGGATGTGGTGGTCTGACCACGTTGTAGCGCTGAACGAGGCGCTGAGCGGCGGCCAAGCGGATGACTGGCGTGCACGGCTGTCGGACCGTGTTCGTGCGCTTCATCCGAAGCTTCAGTGGGAGTTGCGGCGTGGACATGAGGCGTCGTTCGCGCTGTGTTTGTCGGGTGCGGGCGACGCTGTCTTGCGCATTATCGCCGAGCGCTGGCGTCAGGCCGGCCCTGACCCTGACTCCTTGTGGGAATTTCGCGCGTCGCGTCCGGCGGTGAGCCAAGCCGAGTCGCTGGTGTTGCACATTGCTGGTGAAGCGATGGCGCTGGCGGACCTGCGGATTGGTGTGGTCGATGACCCGGGCCGCGAGCGCATCAACTGTCAGGTCTACCATCCAGCCTTTGCCGGAATGCCGACCGCAATGCGGGACTCTGTTGCGGTACTTCTTCTCGACCATGCAGTGGGGGAAGAGGGTGTCGAGACTTGGTTGGGAGCCATCTCAACGGCCACCAATTTGCCGAATGA
>JBLHSN010000072.1:0-20847 GCA_047626195.1 Myxococcota bacterium | reverse complement strand
ACTAGCCCAAGAACTGCGTCGTCAGCAAGGTCTAGCCCAACAGCTCAGCGAAGACCGCGAGGCTATGGCTGCGTCTCAACGGGCTAACGGCGCCATGGAGGCGTCACGGCAGAGCATGGGTGGCGAAGGCCAGGTCGCAGAGGGTCAATCCAACCAACAGGGCCAAGGCCAAGGCCAAGGCCAAGGCCAAGGCCAAGGTGATCCCAGCGCGGGTTGGGGCACGGGCCACACTTGGGAAGACCAAGGAAATGGCGGAGCCGGCCCAGCAGGTGCAGACCATCAAGATGCCGAACGAAGCCAGTCCGACCGCACCTCGGGCGCCGAGGCCGACGACTTCCAGCAGCTATACGACCCACTCCGCATGGAAGGCGCCAACGGCTTGTTGACCAGCATTACTGGGCAGATCGACGAGAACGGCCACATCGACACGCTTCCCACTCGGCTTACCGGCGGCAACGAAGACGCGTCACAGCCCATGCTCACCCTTCCTGACCAGTACCGGGATGCGCGCGATGAGGCCTTGGCCAGCGAGCGCATCCCACCCGGCTACCGCGACGCTGTCCGGCAGTACTTCGATGCGACCGAATAGGCCTGTGCGCCCGGTCCCACTCCCCCTTTCGCACCATGTTGGAGACATCCATGGAACATGAACTCGCTTACTTCGCCGAGCGCATTCAGCGCCTGCGCGATGAAGTGGCCAAGGTCCTTGTGGGCCAAGAAGAAGTCGTCAACGGCGTCATCATTGCGTTGGTCGCAGACGGCCACGTGTTGCTCGAGGGCGTTCCTGGTCTGGGCAAGACCATGCTGGTTCGCACGCTGTCGGAGGCCTTGTCGCTGTCCTACCAGCGCATCCAGTTCACCCCAGACCTTATGCCCGCTGACATCATCGGGACGCACATCCTCGAGGAGAACGAGTCGGGCAAGCGCACCATGCAGTTCCGCGAGGGACCGGTGTTCACCCAGCTGCTCCTGGCCGATGAAATCAACCGCGCTACGCCGAAGACCCAGTCCGCAATGCTCGAAGCCATGGCCGAGCGACAGGTGACCATTGGCGGTAAGCAACGCGCGCTGCCCAAGCCGTTCTTGGTGCTCGCCACCCAGAACCCGCTGGAGATGGAAGGTACCTACCCGCTTCCCGAAGCCCAGCTCGACCGCTTCTTCTTCAAGGTGGATGTGCCTTTCCCCACGCTTGATGAGCTCGTCGAGATCATGGCACGGACCACCGGAAATAAGACCCAGCGCGCAAGCTCGGTGCTGACGCCGGAAGAGCTGTCCCAGCTGCGCCGCATCGTACGTACCGTTGAGATTGCACCGGAGGTCATGAACTACGCCATGCGTCTCATCCTGGCCACGCACCCCGACAGCGAACACGGCACAGAAGCGGCCCGGAAGTACCTGCGCTACGGCGCCAGTCCTCGTGCAGCACAGGCCATCATTCTCGGTGCCCGCGCATACGCCTTGATGGCCGGACGCACACACGTAGCCGTCGCGGACATTCGCAGCGTTGCCCACCACGCGCTGCGGCACCGCTTGGGACTGAACTTCGAAGCAGACAGCGACGGCATCAGCGCCGACAAGGTCATTGACCTGATCTTGGACCAGACCAGTGAAGTGGCACCGCGCGTTGCCAAAGAACTGAGCGCCAAGTGACGCGTTCGCGCTGACCCAGCCGCCTGACCGCTCGTCCTTCCGGAGATTTCCTCACGCCTATGTCCCTCGTCCCCCCCAAATTGCTCCAGAAGCTCGCACGCCTCGGCTTGTCGACTCGCAAGCGTGCTGCCGGTGCGCGTCAGGGTGAGCGGCGCTCGATTCGTCGAGGTCAGTCGCAAGAGTTCGCCGACCACCGCCAGTACGTCCCCGGAGACGACCTGCGATTCTTGGACTGGCACTTGTATGGGCGTCTGGACACGCTGTGGATCAAGCTGTTTGAAGAGGAGGAAGACCGCGTTGTTCAGCTACTCCTAGACTGCTCCGAGTCCATGGACGGAGACAAGCTTCAGTTCGCGCGCCAGCTGGCAGGAGCCCTCGCCTTCGTCGCCTTGGGACGGACAGACCGCGTCGCTGTAGCCGGACTGTCGGACGGCTTGAGCCACTACGCCCCACCCCGCCGCGGACGAGCGTCTACCCATGCCATCTTCAACACCCTGGAAGCCGTAGTTGCAAGCAGTGGAACCGACCTTGGCAAAGCGCTCGAGTCCTACCCACGTCAGCGCGGTGCCGGCATTGCGCTGTTGTTCAGCGACCTGATGTACGAAGAGCCGCTGGACGTTGTGCTCAAGCGCCTGCTGTCCCGCAATTCGGAAGTCCACATCTTCCACATCCTGTCGCCTGTTGACCTACGTCCAGACATCTACGGAGACGTAGTCTTGGTCGACCAAGAGAGCGGCGAAGAGATGCACGTGAGCGTCAACGAACGCACCTTGGACCGGTACGAAGCGACCGTTCATGCATGGGCCGAAGAGACCGAAGCCACGTGCCGACGCTTAGGCGCCAAGTACGTACGCGTGCCCACAACGGCGAGCCTGGAACATGTGATTCTACGCGACCTTCGCCGCATGGGAATTGTGTCGTGAGGAACACGCCATGAACTTCCTCGCACCCCTCGGCCTGGCAGCCGCCGCACTCACCATTCCCTTGGTGGCGATGTACTTCCTGAAGCTACGCCGCAAAAAGGTGAAGGTCCCTTCCCTGTTGTTGTGGCAGCAGTTCCACAAGTCCGAACAGCTCGCCAGTCCATTTGAGCGGTTCCGTCGCAACCTCATGTTGTTGCTCCAACTGCTCGCACTGCTGCTA
The DNA here is from genome assembly GCA_047626195.1 of Myxococcota bacterium. Taxonomy (GTDB): domain Bacteria; phylum Myxococcota_A; class UBA796; order UBA796; genus CAJXTB01. The sequence continues at coordinate 18,054 of JBLHSN010000072.1, read as the reverse complement.
TTAGTGCTGGCGCTGTCTCGGCCTTATCTGACCAGCGAAGCGCCACTTGCTCGCTCATTGGTCATGGTGGTCGACACCTCCGCATCCATGGGTGCCACGGACGTCTCTCCTAACCGCCTCGGCTCCGCTGTTGACCGCGCCCATGACCTCGTCAGCTCCATGAGCTCGTCGGACGAAGGCATGCTCATCGTTGCCGGGCCGCGCACCGAAGTCACCGTTCCCTTCACCCGCGACAAATCGGCCCTGCACAGCGGACTCGACGCGTTGGCAGCCTCTGAAGCACGCGGCGCGCTACGCGAAGGTGTTCAGCTCGCTGTGTCCATGGCCCGCTCTCGCCCCGGAGTGGAGGTGGTGGTCTTGTCTGACGGCGGTGCCGACTCCCTCGCAGACGTGCCTACTGGCGGCGCTGCCGTCACTTTCATTCCCGTTGGGCGCAGCGACGACAACGCAGCGATTGTTGCTGTTGACCTGCGCCGTTCACCGTCCTCCGAGCTCGAACGTCAGCTGTTCGTCACCACCCAAAACTACGGAGGTGACGACCAAGAAGGCACGGTTGAGGTCTACCTAGACGGCGAGCTGATTGGCTTACGAACCGAAAACCTACCGCCCGACACGCCGGTTTCTTTCGTCTTCGACGTCGGCGGAGACAAGTCCGGTACCATCAAGGTCACCCTCGCCGCAGACGACGACTACCTGGAGTCCGACAACACCGCATGGCTGGCGCTGGCCCGGTTGTCGCAGCGACGCATCACGCTAATTGGCGGCGATTCACTCACCGCACGCGCACTCCAGGCAGACCCACGCGTCACCCTTCGGCGTTTCGCACCGGGACCCATTCCCGCCCAAATCCTCGACAACTCGGATGCCATCGTCTTTGCCGGCGGCAACGTGCCCGACGGTCTGGAAGGCCGCAATGTCCTCATCTTGGGCCCGCTTCCTGGCAGTATGGTTGAGCTTGGAGACGAAGTCCGCTCGCCGCTCGTGCTCGGCTGGCGCCGCACCCATCCGGTTCTACGCTTTGTTGAGTGGGACCAAATCATCATCTCCCGCACCCAGAAAGTGACGGACAACCGCAACCTAGTGGCCATCGTAGATTCCGATGAAGGCCCCTTGGTGCTCGCCGGCGAAGTCGCTGGCGGTCGTGTTGTGCAGCTGGCCTTTGACCCGCTCCGCAGCGACCTTCCGCTACGCGTTGCTTGGCCGGTCACCCTGCTCAACGCGGTTGGCTGGCTCACTGAGAACAGCACCACCGGTGAAGCCGCACAGGCCATTCCCACGGGCGCCCCCTTCGTACGACGCCTTCCTGACGGCACCCCACAGGACAGCGTTCGGGTCATTGGTCCCGACGGCAATGACGTAGATGTCCAGGTTGCTGACGACTTGCTCCGTGTCCGTGACACCAGTCAGGTGGGAGTCTACGAGCTGCGAATTGGTGCGGTACGTTCCGCCTTCGCAGCCAACCTCCTGTCACCCGACGAGTCCGAGATTGTGCCGCGTCCCGACTTGATCTTGGCCGACTCGGTCGTCGAAGCGAGCCTGGGTGCGACCGCCGGCCGACGTGAGCTGTGGCGCTGGCTTCTGGCGCTCAGTATCGTCGCGTTGTTCATTGAGTGGTTCGCCTACAACCGCAGGCGGGCTGCATGATCTCGCTGTCCTTCGAACGCCCAGAGTTCCTGCTTTTACTGCTGTTGGTGCTACCCATCTTCGGCCTCGCCATCTGGAGCAAGCGTAAAGCCAGCCTATTCCGCCGCTTATTCGCGGCCGGTGTGCGCTCTTTCCTGCTCCTGCTGCTGCTCTTGGCGATGGCCGGTCTGACCCGCAACAAGCCGGTTGACGCCCTCGCGGTCATGTTCGTGGTCGACCAGTCCGCGAGCATCGACATTGCTGGGCAGCGCCAAGCCCTCGAGTTTATGCGCGATTCGCTTAAGCACCGCGAAGACGACGACCTGGTCGGCGTCGTTGTGTTCGGCGCCGACGCGTTGGTAGAGATGGAGCCCCGCGAGGAGGTCGACCTCCAAGGCCTTGAATCTGCCCCGTCACCTCACCAGACCGACATTGCTGCTGGCGTCCGGCTGGCATCCGCACTGCTTCCTGCGGACCGCGCTCGCCGGATCATTGTACTGACGGACGGGGAAGAAACCCGCGGTGATGTCGGCACCCAAGCCCTGCTTACTGCCGGCGACGACCTGGAAATCGCGGTCCTTCCGCTCACTACCACTGGCGGCGCAGATGCGCTGCTGGAGGATATCCTAGCCCCCGCACGCGTTGACGAGGGTGCAGCCTATGACGTTCGCGTGGTCGCACGGTCCACCACGCCGACCACCGGCAAGCTGCGCATGTACCGCAATGACGAGTACATGGGCGAAGTGCCTGTAGAGCTCGGCGGTGAGCGCGCAGACGTGTTTACTTTCCGCCAAGAAGCCGAAGAGAGCGGTCTGTACCGATACCGCGCCACCTTGACCGTGGACGACCCCGCAGCCGATAGGGTGCCGCAGAACAACCAGGTCATCTCCACCGTTCAGGTCAACGGACGCTCGCGAGTCCTGTACGTCGAAGGCTACATCGACCAGGCCACCCACCTGTCCACCGCCTTGCGTGGCGAAGGCTTGAACGTCGACGTCATTCCTCCCGAGGAACTCCCGGCTGGCCTATCCGGACTGCGCCCCTATGAAGCCGTCATTTTCAGTGACGTCCCTGCGTATATGCTCACTAGGCGCCAGCAAGAGGCCATGCAGAGCTACGTGCGCGACCTAGGTCGTGGGTTCATTATGGTCGGCGGCGACCAGAGCTTTGGCCTCGGCGGCTACTACGAGACGCCCATCGAAGAGACGCTGCCGCTCAACATGGACATCAAGGACAAGACGCGCTTCCCGAAGATGGCCATGGCCATGGCTATCGACAAGAGTTGCTCCATGTCGGGAGCCCCAATGGAGATGGCCAAGGAGGCCGGGGTTCTGACCGCAGAGCTGCTGAGCGAGCGCGACATGCTCGGCGTCATCGGCTTCGACCACTCCGCCGCTTGGATTGTTCCGCTGACCGAGATGACCGAGCGCCAGTCGGTCATCGACACCATCGGCACCCTACGAGTGGGTGGCGGCACAGACATCTACCCCGCCCTCGACCGTTCTATCCGCGGGCTGAATGCCACAGATGCGGCACTAAAGCACTCCATCATCCTGTCGGACGGCATGACCAGCCCCGCCGACTACCAGACCCTCATCGAGGCTGCCGCCGCTTCCGGCGTGACGATTAGTGCAGTAGCTATCGGCGGATACGCAGACCGCGTGACCATGGAGAACTTCGCCCGCTGGGGCGGAGGCTCCTACTATTTGGTGACCGACCCCAACGCGATTCCGGCCATCTTCACCCGCGAGACCATGCTCGCCAGCCGGTCCTTCCTCATCGAAGAGCCGGTTCGCCCCCTGTTCCGCTCGCCTTCCGATCTACTGCGCGGCATCAGCACCAAGGACTTACCCGTCTTCCAAGGCTACGTTGGCACCGAAGCCAAGCGCCGTGCAACTGTCGCCCTCACCGTCCCCGATGACGAGCACGAAGCCCCGTTACTCGCCCACTGGCGCTATGGCCTTGGCCGTTCCGTTGCGTTTACCAGTGACGTCAAGCCACGCTGGTCCGGTCGCTGGGTCGCCACACCCGAGTACACCCGGTTCTGGACCCAAATCGTCCGCTGGGCTGTAGGTACCGGAGACGACGCCAACCTCGACATGGTCTCCGAGATTCGCGATGGCGAGCTCATCATCACCGTCGACGCCTTCGACGTGAACGGCAACTTCCGAAACTTCCTCAGCGGCGAAGCTCGCATTGTCGCTCCTGACCTGTCCGTCCGACCGGTCGAGCTGCGTCAGATTGCCCCAGGTCGCTACCAAGCCATCACCACCGTCGACCAAGATGGCTCCTGGCTCGTAGGCGTTCAGCTCGAGAGCGGCGACGACGTCGTTGGACAGGCCGTTGCCGAGGCTGTTCAGCCCTATTCTCCCGAGTACCGACCCCGTGGCGCCGGTCGTGCCCTGGCCCAAGAACTTGGACGACTCGGGGGTGGCGGCGTGCTGACCGACCCCGCGTCCGTCTTTGCACGTCCCCCCTCCCCGCGCATGGTTCCCCATCCGCTGTGGCCGTGGTTGCTGCTGCTCCTGCCCTTCGTCTTCCTGTTCGACGTCGCCGTTCGCCGCCTCGGCCTGACCCCGCGCGGTCCCGTGTCTACTGTCGCCCGCGCTGTCACCCAAGGCGCCAAGGGTCAGCGTCGATTCCGCACCGTCAAGCCCGTCAAGAAGACGACACGTACGACCGCTGGTGTGCCCGAGGTGGTCGAGCCAGAGTTTGAAGAGGCGTCCTTCCCAGAGCCAGAAATTGTCGATCCAACGAGCTACGCTGGACGTCTGCTCGCGGCACGCAAGAAAGCCCGAGACAAGATGGATGACAAGTGACTCGGATGCCCCCCTTTACGGCCCTGCGGAACGGCAGCAATGGCTAAAGAAAAGCGCGGAGTCTCCGCTGCCATTTTGTACCGCGACGCCGCCCGCGCCTCTCGCCGCTGGCAGACCTATGCCCTGCGCACCGCCTTCTCGGCTGCTTTGCTGGCCATGGTGCTAGCCAGCATCTGGGCTGTCACCAACGTCAGTCAGGTCGCGTTCGACCCATCAGAACTCGGTGAGCTCGGGCGCTACATGTTCGTGGCGTTCGCCGTCATTCAAGTGTTGCTGGCAACCCTAATTGCACCGTTTGCGGTGTCCCAGGCTATCATTGAAGAGCGCGAAGACGCCACGATGGACCTTCTCGCGCTGACCTACTTGTCGCCCAAACAGATTCTCGGCGCCAAGGTCACAGGTCGAGTGCTCACGCTGCTCACCGTCATTCTAGGCGCGCTGCCGGTACTCGGAATGGTGGTGTCGCTCGGTGGCGTGTCCGTTGTTGAGGTCATCGCCGTGACCTCCCACGCCATGCTCACGGTCGTACTGCTCGGCATGCTCGGTGGGTTCTTTGCCCTGTTCACCCGAAGCCCGGTTCTCGCAACTCTTGCGTCCATTGGCTACGCCGTAACCGCCTACTTGCTCATGCCACTGCTGTATGGGTTGTTGGTCATGGACTGGCGCGCGTTTGCCCACTTTAGCCCGCTATTAGGCACCACAGCGCAGAACTGGTGGGCCATGCTCCCCATTCTGTCGTACATGCCAGTCGTTGCGGTGACCTTCGTGCTCGGCGCTCGACTGTTCGCTCTGCGCATCGCCCGGGCACAGCTTCGCGCGTACTTGTCCCGTGAGCTGTGGGGGGTGTGGCCAATTGGCATTCTGTGGGCCGTCATCGTCATCACCATGATGGTCATCTTGCCGCCCGCTGTCGGTGGCGCTTGGTTCGCTGCAGTATCCAGTACCGCCACCAATGGTCTGCCCTGGTACGCAAACATGGCCATTATGGGTGTCAGTCGGTCCATCGTGTGGGTGTGGTGCGTCATGGTCCTTGTGGGCTGCACCTGGCTGTACCTACGCGTGGGCATGGACCTGGTGATGATGGGCGACGACCTGCTGTCGGGGCGGACCAGCCAAGCCGAGCGCAAGCGCCGCGGCAAGACGGTCCATGTATGGAACAATCCGGTCATGTGGCGCTCGATTCGCCCCTCGGCATGGAAGGTCATTCTCCCCGCCGTCACGATGTGGTTTTTGGCCCTTCTTGGCGTCTTCCAGACCGGCTTCTGGATTGTCCCCGGCGGACTTCTGACCATCGGCGCGCTCAACGCGGCCGCCGCCTTTGTGTTGACCCTGTGGATGGCGTCGAGCGCTATCGACGTGGAACGCCGGTCTGGAACCCTACAGATCCTGCTGACGACCACGCTGCCCAGCTGGCGAATCATCAGCGGTAAGTTCGCCGGTATTGCCGCCCCATCCTTCACCCTGCTCGCTGTGAGTTTCCCGCTCATCATCGTGGGTGTGCCGCACCTGCAGCTCGTCACCCGAGGCCGCTCCATGGAATCAGCGATGGTTGTCGCCTTCCTGGCCTGCTTCTGGGTCATCGCCCAGTGGATGTGGGTCATTGCCATGACCCTGTTCTTGGCCATGCGCCTGCACAACCCGCGCGCCGCTCAGCCCGTTGCCCTCGGCTTCATGAGCGCTACCCTGTTCATCCCCCCGGTCATCTGCCTACTCCTGACGCCATACCCTTGGTTGTCCATACCCTTCCGACTGGTCGTCCCCGTTCTCGTAGCCACGCCTACCTGGTGGGAAGTGACCCTGTCGGCGAGTGCTTGGTTCAGCATGGCGGTGATGTTGCTCCTGTTCATGGCCCTCCGACTGCGCAAGTGGGGAACGTTGTAATGACTCATTGTACGAAGGCTGATCACGCATGACATTGAAGTGGTTCACAGCATTGTTCCTAGGTCTGTTCGCACTCCATGCGCAGGCCCAGGACGACCCAGACACCGACTTGGACACCGAAGACGCAGACAAGCCGGTGCTTGTTGTCCCCGGTGAAGTTCGAATGGGCATTCACCCAATCGCCGACGGCATCATCCGCCAAGGTGAGTGGGCCACCCTTCGCGTGACTCTCGCCAACGGCGCCGACTCGACAGACGCAACAGTCAGCATGACCGAACGCGAGACCACCGAGAGCGGAACGCAGTCGTACACCCGCCAAGTCGCTCTGCCACAAGGGTCGCGCAAGGACATCCAGCTGCTGTGGCGCGCTGGCGGCAGCACCCGGGAGAGAACCGTCAGCGTCAGCGTCGGTCCAGACTCCGTCGTCCGCAGTTTTCCCGTCCGTTTATTGGGACAGGATGACGTAGGTATCGGCGTTATCGGCGAAGATAGCCTCGGCACTGTCGTCGTGCAAGACACGTGGAATGGCCCGGTGCCCGGCATGTCTCCACGCCCGCTGGCCAATGGAACTCGCACCGTTCGCAGTGGCCTCATCCCCGTGGCAGATATTCCAGAGAAGTCGGCCGGACTGATGGCGTTGGACTGGATTATCTGGCCGCAAGCCAATCCCTCAGCACTGACGCCAGGCCAGCTCGACGCCCTCTTGGCGTGGACCGCAAGCGGCGGAAACCTGCTGGTCACGGTGACCGATTCATGGTCCGCCGTAAACAGCAGTGCCCTTGCGGACGTCCTGCCCATCGAGCTCATCGGTGAGGCCGACGGGTCGATTACGCAATGGCTGACGGACGTCACAGACCGGCCCGCCAGCGTCGCCACCCTCCCCATCGCGACCGCCCTACCAACCCGCAATGCCGACCGTGCACCACTGGTCTTAGCCCTGGCAGATGACGGACGGCCGGTGTGGACCGCCGGCGTCTTCGGTCTCGGAAGCGTTCATGCGCTCACTGTAGACCCGTCGATTGGCCCCATGGTGACCGATGTTCGCCGCGAACAGCTATGGCGAAACCTGTTGTGGCTTCCCCCCGAAGGCGCCGCCGTCGACTGGTACAAGTTCGCCCCATCGGACATGGCGTCGTGGTTCGCCTACTCGGGTGCCGCCCGGTACGACGACAGCAAGAACGCGGATGACCTGGTGACCGGCGGCACGCGCTTGGCCATGGGACTCGGTCTCGTGTGCCCCACCGAACGCTGCCAACCCGTCGCTGGACTCAACGCAACCCAGCAGCCCAGCAACAACGTTGGCTACGGTTATGGAACAACGACCGACGATAACGAAACTTTCCACACCAAGATGCGCGAGTACCTAGCGGATATCCCCGGCGTCGCCCCTCTTCCTTTGCCGTGGCTGGCCGCGTTTGCCGTCGTCTACCTGATGCTCATTGGGCCCATCGACTATGCGGTGTTGCGCCTTCTCGGCAAGCAACCCTGGACCTGGGTGACGTTTCCGTTGATGGTCGTTGTATTCAGCGCCATTGCCTTGGTCGGAACGTCCATGGTCAAGGGGTCGCAGGCCATCGTCAACCGCTATGAGGTGGTCGACGTGCTCCCCGGAACCGGTTTGTGGCGGGGTCATACGTGGCTCGGCATATTCTCCACCAAGAAGACCAACTTGTCCCTCGCTTCTGGGTTCGATGACGCCGTTGTGCGGCCCGTCGGAGATGGCGGATTTGTGCAAGACGCACGCACCCGCAGCAATGAAGGCTCCGGGTTCTACGAATGGCGCGCACAGACTTGGTCACTGGCGTACGTCCAGACCGAATGGACCGCCCCCAACACAGGCTCGGTCACCGTCACTGTTCAGGATGCCAATACGGTCGTCATCACCAACCGCCTGGGCATCGGCCTGGACAGCGCTGAGATTCGTGCCCGTGGTCGGTACCTTATTTTGGGTGCACTGGCGGACGGCGAGAGCGAGACCGTATCCGTCCCCTCCGCCACCCTTGAAGGGATTGCCACACTGGTCAGCGAGAGCGGTTCGAACCTGCCGAATGTGGAAAGCGGTAAGCGAAGGCCCCTCGGCCTGTTTGCGGCCTATCCAGAGACCCATGGCGGCACCTTGTCCGTAGAGTCTCCGGTCGGTTTCGTCGCCATGGCCAGCCAGCCCTACGAGCCGTACACGCTCACTGGGCTCACCCCCGTTGAGCGCGCCTATACTGTGGTGCGAACCCCCCTTTACATGTCGCCCACCGTGGCGGAGGCCCCATGATTGAGACCAAGGACCTCAAGAAGACCTATGGCGCGTTGAACGCGCTGCAGGGCATCAACCTCAAGGTGGAAAAGGGTGACCTATTTGGCTTTATCGGCCCCAATGGCGCAGGTAAGACCACGACTATTCGCATCTTGACCACCCTCCTTGAGCCCACGAGCGGAGACGCACTTGTCGGCGGCTACAGTGTGTGGAAGGACAAGGCCAAGATTCGTGGGTTGGTGGGCTACATGCCGGATAGTTTCGGCGTGTACCGGGACATGACCGTTACCGAGTACCTGCACTTCTTCGCCGCTGCCTATGGCATTCCGAGCAAGACCCGCCGGAGTCTGGTCAGCAGCCTGCTAGAGCTGACCGACCTGACGTACAAGAAAGACGCACTCATCGACTCCCTGTCGCGCGGCATGCAGCAGCGCTTAAGTCTTGCCCGCACCCTCGTGCATGACCCGCAGGTGCTCATTCTCGATGAACCGGCCAGCGGGCTCGATCCCCGTGCGCGCATTGAGATTCGCGAGATTCTCAAAGAGCTTCAGAGCATGGGTAAGACCATCATGCTCTCGTCGCACATCCTCTCCGAGCTCGCCGAGGTGTGTACCCGGGTGGCCATCATGGAGCGTGGTGAAATCGTGGCCCAGGGCGGTATCGAAGACATCATGAATATGGCCCGTGATGAAGCCGAAGTCTGGCTGCGAACCACCGACGACAAACGTGCAACGACCGTGCTTCGGGAGCTTCCCATGGTGGCCGACTCCGAGTTTAGCGAAGAGGCGAACCACATCACGGTCAAGCTCTCGACCGGCACCGACTTGGCGTTGCTGTCCGCCCACCTACATGATCGCGGTATTCATGTTCGCTACTTGGAACGCCAAGACCCCACCTTGGAAGAGGTCTTCATGACGCTGACCAAGGGCCTGGTGCAGTAGCCCGGTGGCCGGACGCCCAGCCATTGGTGCTGTCTTCCTTCGGGAGGCGCGTCGCAGTGCCCGTCGCTGGCAGACCTATGGACTGCGCTTTGGCATGGCAGCCGTCCTCTTTGCACTGCTGTTCTTCATGGCCGGCGTCAACAATCCGAGCATCGACCCGGCGAAGAGTGGTGAGTTCGGCCGAACGCTCTTTCTCATCTACGCCTCCACTCAGATGGGTATTGCCGCCGTGCTAGCCCCGCTGCTGGTCGGGCTTGGCGTGGCTGAAGAACGGGAAGAAGGCACCCTTCAGCTGCTGATCATCACCCAGCTCAGCACCTTTCAGATTCTGTGGGGCAAGGTCGGCAGCCGCCTGCTCATTCTGGCCTCGTTCATCCTTGGCAGTCTCCCAGTCTTGGCGCTGATTGCCACCTTTGGCGGTGTCGGGATTGGCGAGGTGCTCAACGTCACCGTCAACACACTGCTGGTGTGTGTGGTGCTCGGGACCGTTGGAGGCGTGGCAGCCATGTTTAGCGGTGGAGGAGCCGCTGCACTAGGCGCCGCTCTTCTGTGGGCCGTGGTGTCGTGGGGAATCCTGCCGTTCCTCTACTTCGGCTTCACCGGTAATCGGAGCGACCCGGCGCTGCACATGGCGCTTCTCTCACCACCCTTCGCCATGTTCCAGGGAGGCGCCCGGGGTTTTGCGCCCCTCTTCACCAACTTGCCTGCTGTCCTGTTTGTCGCACGACTGGTCACGCCGCTGTTCTCGCTTGTCACCAGCCGGTCGGCTCCGGACCTTGACGCACCGATAGGAGACGACCCAGAGCTGCTGGTCGTCAGCCGACACCAGCGCCGTGTCGGTGTGATGGCGCTGCTGGTGCCGCTGTTCGTCGCGGCAAGCATCGCTATATTCACCTACGCTATGAGCCATCAAAACTCGTCCATGTACGGCTATGGTGTACAAGGCAAACCCTCGTCTGCCGTCACCTGGAAGCCGGTCGACACCGCCTTCCGCCAAGCAGGACAGTTCTTCGACACGGGACTCAGCAACGGGTTGGTCCTCGGTACCGCGGTCCTCATCATGACCCTATTCGCCGGCTTCATCGCCCTGGCCCAGCTTCGCATCACCGGCATTCTCAAGCAGGCCTTTGGCGGCGGGACCGGGACCGGAATGGTCGCGACCGTACTCCGCACCTACGACACCGCCGTCCGACCGATTCGCCTTCCCGTTTGGTGGAATCCAGTCGTCTGGCGGGAAGTGATGACCCGTGGACTTGGCGGTCCGGCCGTCTTCGCCCGCTGGATGCTCTTGCCATTTATCGGCATTGCCACATTCGCTATCTGCATGGGCGCAGTCGCGCATAGCAGCGAGTTCCTGTGGGTTGTAGGCCTGTTCCTGTGGTTCGTTGCGATGGTCGTCACACTGCTTGTGGCGACCACCAGTATGACGACCGAACGTCAGGCTCGCACACTGACCCAGCTGATGGCGACCACTCACTCAGGCATCTCTGTCGTCCTCGGCAAGGTACTGGCCGTCACGTTGATGACGCTTCCATGGATGTTGGTGGCCATCGTCGTCACGGGCCTGGGCTACGTCTCACCGGACTCGGCCACAGCCTACTCCTACTCCTATGCCCCACCAAACTGCACCTTCCCGACCATCGCGGCCTACTCTCCGGCGTACGACGCCTTCAGCTTCACAATCTGGGCACTCGCACTGTGGTTCTTGACGGTGACCCTGTCACTCGCCGTTACGATGCGTGCTCGGCCGGCCCGATTGGCCTTCGGAATCTTGATCAGTGTGGCTTTTATTACACCTGTTGCGCTACTAATGTTGACCGAAACTACAGGAATCCCCTGGGTCTTCACGGAAGGTTTGATGCCCATCTTCAAGGACCCCAGCCGCTATAATACGTGCCACGGAAACTGGATGTCCGTCGTCAGTGCCACGTTCCTGACCGTGGCTGCACTCGTCCCGCTGGTCGTTCTACTGGTGCGCTTCCGTGCCTGGGTATTGACCGACACCTGATGCTGCTGACCGACTGAGACGTGCGACTAGCGTCAAGGTGACTACTCCTATGTCAGGAGACCCGATGACCAAAGACCCACGAACCCTGACCAACGACGAGTGGAGGGCTCTTCTGAGCCCCGACGAGTTCCACGTACTCCGCGAGGGCGGCACAGAGCGTCCCGGCACGGGACGATACCTAGACGATGAGACGGACGGCGCCTACCACTGCGCTGGATGTGCCAACAAGGTGTACGACGCACAGCATAAGTTTCACTCCGGCTGTGGCTGGCCGTCCTTCTTTCAAGAAGTCGAAGACGGAGCGCTGACCACGCTGACCGACAGTACTTTCGGAATGTCGCGAACCGAGATGCGCTGTGCCGTGTGCGACGGTCACATGGGACATATTTTCAACGATGCCCCTCATCAACCCACTGGACTGCGCCACTGCGTCAACGGGACAGCCCTGTTGTTCGTCCCTCGCGGTGAAGACCCACAGACGGTGCTGGATACTCACCGGAAGAAATGAGGCAAACCGGCGGGTGACGCGGTAGGACCGTGACCATGCCCGATTCCGGTTCCCCCCCCGAAGCCCGCCGTTACCGCATACGTGGCGTGATTGGCCGTGGTGGATTCGGCACAGTCTACCTTGCTGACCTCCTTGGTCAGAGTGGCTTCACCCGCTCGGTCGCGCTGAAGGTGCTCAACCCAGACGTCAAAGATCTGCCGTCGATTGCAGAACGGCTGCGTGATGAAGCCCGTCTTCTCGGAATGCTACGCCACCGAAGCATTGTCCGCGTGGACGGTTTGGTTCGCCTGGATGGCCGGTGGACCATTGTCATGGAGTACGTCGAAGGCGTGTCCGTGGCCGTCTTGGCTGAACAAGGACGCATGCCCTTGGGTGTGTCCATCGAGATTGCCGGCGAGATTGCCGGCGCGCTGCACGTCGCCAACTCCACACCGGGGCCCACCGGTGAGCCGCTGAACCTCTTGCACCGCGACATCAAGCCCGCCAATGTGCTCGTCAGCCTGAACGGCGAGGTGAAAGTTCTCGACTTTGGCGTGGCCCGAGCCAACTTCGAAGCCCGCGAGGCGAAGACGCAAAACATGATGTTCGGCTCGATTGGCTACATGGCTCCTGAACGCTACGACCTGCGCGAGGAGCATGCCTCCGACGTGTACGCAGTCGGCGTTCTGCTGTGGGAGTTGCTGCTCGGCGACACCTACGGCCGCGCGTCCACCAAACCGGAACTCTACGACGCCCACAAGGTCGAGGCCATGGCCAAGGTCCCGACCGACGGCAGCATCCCACCGGGCGTGGTGACCCTGCTCGACAACATGCTCTCGTACGAGCCGAAGGACCGCCCGAGCGCCCGCGACGTCGAAAGAACGTTGCGAGACCTGCGCCTCGAAGCGCCCAGTCCTTGGCTTCGCGACTGGGCCGAGGACTGTGTGCCAGCCCTCGTTGGCACCATCGACCCCACCCAAGGACACGACTTCTCAAGCGACATCCTGTCCGAAGCACGAAGCCTCGGCTTACCACCGCCCTCCCCAGAGCCGCCACCGCCGCCAGCGGACGGGCCGCAGGCGCTCTCTGTTTCAGAGCTCCCGGCCGAAGACCCCGAGACTCGCGGGCCAAAACGCTCACTGCCCACCTTCACAGATGATTTATTGAGCGAAGATCCGCCGCTGATTGACCAACCCGCGACAGTCAAGTCTCCGCTCGCGGCCACTCCAGATGTGGACAGTTGGTCGAGCGAGCTGTCAGCGATAGCCTCCAAGCGCAAACGTCCGCCGTGGTCCCAGCGTTCGCCAGCACGGCGCTCACTGCCCCCGCGTAGCGGCCCAAGCGGAACCAGGGTCATCCTGCAAGCCTTTGGCGGGGTCTCGCTTGTGGCCTTGATTGCCATAGGCATCTGCGTGCTTGGCATGTTTGTGATGTGCTGCGCGTGCTCAGCCTTACTCAACTAGCTACCGGCGTTGAAGCCACGAAAAACAGAGCTTGTGCGCTAAAAGCTGTCGCGAAGCGTCACCTACCCCTTTGCTTTTGCGTTCGTGCACCGACATGGCTGCCAACTTGGAGACGCCATGTTGCTTCGCTTTGCTTTGTCGACCGGTTTGTGGGCAGCCACTGCCGCACTACCTGCTGCTGCACTAGAGCTCAACTTAGACGCGCTTGCAGCGCCAGCCGCGTCGAGTCTGATTGTCTCCCTGCCAGACCTGGCGGCGGAATCCTACGTGTTGGCACGCCAAGTGTCCGACACCACTCACCTGCTCGAAGACCTGAACATCGACGGCGTCGTGACCTCGCGTCAAAAGTCGCCCTACAGCGTATGGATGAAGATGACCCGTAAGAGCCTGGCCATGGACCAAGTCCTCGACCGCCTGGCTCTGCGCGTTCGCGTAGACACCGTGGACGAGTGCTACGCGCTCATGGATGCGATGCATGACCGCTACGACACCGTCCCTGGCGAGTTCGACGACTACATCGCGTCTCCGAAAGCCAACGGCTACGCCTCGCTACACACGGTGCTTCAGCTATCAGAGGGCCCTGTCGAAGTTCAGGTACGAACGCACGCGATGCATGAGCACGCCGAGAACGGCAACGCCTCACACGACGCCTACAAGCGCGGTCAAGGCTTCGAAATCGCCGCGTAGACGGCTACATCAGCACGCCCATCTTGTTTTCGACCACTCCTGGTGGCAGGTCCGTATGGGCCAACCGCTCGCGCAGGTTGCGCTCAATCTTGATGGACAACGCAAACAGTGGAAGCCCGTTGTAGAAATCGGTGAACGGGTCTTCCAACACTCGGCCGGCCTCACTGATGAGCGCAAAAGACACGCACACAAGCGCATTCACGGGAATAGCCATGGCGCCTAGGTCGTGGACCAACGCGAAGGGCAACAGAATCGCAAAAGAATTGATGAGCGTCTCGACAATGAACCCGTAGCCACGCGGCAGCGGCGTTCCTTTGATGCGCTCGCACCCGCCCTGAATGTTGAGAAAGTCCATTAGCGTGCGGTCCATCGACTCCAGCCGGTGGCCATCTAGAAGTCCCTGGTCAGACAGTCCGGTGACCGCCGTGAGCTGCTGGTGGAGCAACGCATGGGTCAAGTTTGTGCTGCCTTCAAGTCCTCGGTCACTGTCGCGCACGGTCCGGGAAAAGGAGGCGTCGTCGAACGGCTTGCGCAGATGCAGCAGCACGCGCAGCGAGTGCACGTAGCTCACGTGTCGCATCACCAACTCTGCAGCGAGTTCCGGGTCTTTCACGTAGCTGATCACCTGGCTCGACCAATGGCGGGAGCTATTGATCATGCGACCCCACAGCTTCCGACCTTCCCACCAGCGGTCATACGCTTGGTTTGCCCTGAATGATGCAAAGATACCAATCGCGGCGCCAATGACGCTCAACGGCAACACCGGCAGCTCCAAGTACTTCTGATCCAAGACCACAATGACCAGCCAAGCCACCGTTCCTGCGGCCAGATAGAACAGCAGATGGCGCTGTTGCCACCGAATCAGATTCAGTGGATTTGAGCGGAAGCGTTCGGTCATCATGGGCAGGCTCCAGGCACGGCCCCGCCCTTTAACGGATACTCAGCGACCTGGACGCCGACGCACCAGCATCACGAGCCCGAACAGTACAGGCAGCCAGCCGAAGGACGTTGGGCTCTGTGAACAGCCACACCCGCCCGCAATGAGGCCGGTATCCACGGTGTCCGGACTGCCAGTGTCGACTTCTTCGTCGGTGTCGACTTCTTCGTCGGTGTCGACTTCCACGTCGGTGTCCGGCTCGTCCGAGGTGTCGATGTCCGTGTCTGGCTCGTCATCGACATCATCCTCTGGATTGAGTGGGTCCCGGTCAGTGTCCACTTCGTTGCCGTCAGACACCGAGCCGTTGTCCGTGTCGGTATCGACAGGATTGGTACCGAGATTCTCTTCTTCCCCATCAAGAAGGCCGTCATCATCGGTATCTTCTAAGTTCGGGTCGGTCTCACCCGTGCCGTCAGACATGCTGTCACCGAGGGTATTCTCGACCGCACCGTTGCCGTTGGCATCCTCGTCTCCATCGCGAAGACCATCACCGTCTGTATCGTCGACGGTGGGGTCTGTGGTGGTCGTGGGGTCGGCATCGGGAACAAATGTGTCGGCGGTATCGTCCAGTCCCTCAACCTCGCCGAGCTCCGTTCCGTCCTGCACGCCATCACCGTCGGTATCCGCCAGAGTGGGATTGGTTCCCAGGTCCCGTTCTTCGCTATCAGACAGGCCGTCGTCATCCGTGTCTGCGTCGTACGGGTCTGTCTCACCCGCGTGCTCGTCGGTATCGAGTAGGTCGTCTCCGTCGCTGTCGTCGTCCAGATAGTTGGGAGTGCCGTCGCCATCTGGGTCTTCGTCGCCTTCCGCACTGTCGGGAATGCCGTCGTCATCCTGGTCCACGTCTAAGACCGTTGGTCCGGTGGGGACACCCGTGGGGTGACTGACTTCGCTGACCGGAACCTCTTGGCCGAGGAGTTCTCCTTGAGCGGTCGCGGTCGCAATATTGTCGATAGAGTCGGTGCCGTCTGCAACGTCGCCGACAATGACCTGGAACTGAAGCGTGGCAGATCCGCCAACCGCCAGCGCGGGCATGGCCACCACGATGCGACCTATGTTCGCGTCGTAGCTTCCGCTGTCTGGAATGGGCACGCCATCCACTGCCAAGCTGCCCGACAAAAACCAGGTGAACTCGGGGATGTCGTCGGTGAGAACAACCTCAACGGCGTTGTCGCCCCCCTCATTCGTCACCGTGACCGTGTAGGTCAGAACATCGCCGCCAAGAACCGCCCCACCATTGTCATCTACCACTGTCTTGACCACATCGAGGTCCGGCGCTTCCACGGTCGTCGCTGTCACAACGCCACACAAGAACAGGCCATCACTGCCAGCGCTAATGCTCACATCGTAGGTGTCTTGCGAGGCGATCAGCGCTGCTGAGACGTCGAAGGTATCGATGTCAAAGCGCTCGGTGGTGCGAAAGCTCAACGGGTTGCCCGCGATGACGACTTCTCCAAAGATGCTCACATTTCCGTTGGCGAAGTTGTTGACGGGGTTGGCTGCATTGGACAACGGCGTGCCACCAAAGCTCAGGCCATCCGTCGCGGTGGCGGCTTGACCGTCGAGGGTAACGAAGGCCGCGGTTCCGGTCAGGGTGACGATCGACGGCGTTGGACTGGTCACCGGGTAGACGGCGGTGCGTTGGTATACAATCTCGATGCCGTCATACTGATTGACGATTTTGTAGCTACCGCCGTCATCATAGGCCACGACCAAGAACCAAACGGTACCCGCATTCCGGCGGACCGGGTCATTCCAAGCATCCGCTACGGTGTAGGTCCCGCTGCCAGCGGCTTGCACCTGGGTAGTCACGTCAAACTGGCCTTGGTAAGCGTCTTCCCCGTTGGCAACGTTGTCGAACTGGAAGTCGCTTGTGGTCAGCGTCTCGTACGGCGCGAATGGCGTTCCAAACTTGACGGTGCTGGCAAGTACCGGGACATCCAGCGCTGGATCGTCCAAGACTTCTACACCCGTGCCCACCACATACAGGGTGGCTCGAACCACAGTGGCACCCAGCGGAATCTCCAAGTCCTGCGACGACGAGTTGACCGTAGTGTCGTCCGCATCCACATCGATAGGCGCCATGTTTCCGGAGTTGTTACCGCAGCTAAGGATGCCTTCGGGACAATCGGTCAGCGCATTTCCGACGACGATAACGTCGCCTCGGACCAAATAGCTGCTGTCCAGACCGACACCGGCATCCGCAGTGAACGGCAATGCGAGAAGAAGAGGCAAGACGAAGCGCATTGAAACTCCAAAAGAGCCGTCAGTCTATCGCCTTACAGCCGGCCGTGTGCTTCGCTAGTCTCGCGTGGTGGACCACGGAAAAGAGCGGGAACGCTTGCGAGCGGTGTACGTCCCGGACAGCTCACCATTCCGCAAGGCGCCCATGAACCGGAATGCGCCTCCGGCGTCTAGGGTGACGCGTTCTCCACTCACGGTGCCAATCACCGTGAAGGAACGTTGTGTCGTCCCGAGAGTGAAACGCGCATTACCGTTCAGGGTGCCATCGATTCCCTGACGTAGACTCAAACTTAGCGGACGGCCATCTGCCGTACCCACCCAGCGCCCCTCCAAATTTGCCCGTTGCACGTCTGGCTCGGGATTCGCCTCACGAACCGCTACGACCGATGTCAGCGGCTGTGGAGGTGGCGAGGCAACACCGGATTCAACAACGACATCGGCCACACCGTCAGAGTCTGCTTGTAGCGAAGAGCGTTCGGGGGCCGGCGCTTCGACGTCGGGTTCAGCGACTGCGATTTCAAGCGCGGATTCCGGCTCGAGTTCCGGCGCAGATTCAGCCCGTTGGATTTCGGCGACACCGTCCATGACAGGCCTTGGCACGACGGTGGGTTCGGCGGCATCGGCGGCATCGGTGGAGGCGTCAACCACAACAACAGTGTCGTCCACAACGGGTTGTGCGGCCACAGGTATGGGTGGCAAAGTGGGTGCCACAACAT
>JBLHSN010000071.1:0-20931 GCA_047626195.1 Myxococcota bacterium | reverse complement strand
CGGACGCGTTTGCGCCCACAGTGCTCGTGCCGTCTACGGTCGCGTTGACGTCTACACACGCGCCATTCGCAGCGAATTCGTCTTGACATCCGTCCCCGTCGGTGTCGGCTGCCAACGCGACCGAACCCGCGGTCATCCACACCAAAAAACTGTATCGAAACATTTAATCTCCCCAGTCAATCATTCGACTGGAGTGTAGCCGCACACCTCGGAATTTGGAAGGACCTTGCTCGGGGGATAACCGAACATTCGACGTGCTAGCCAGCATAAGCGAGGTCGATCGCGAAGCGTGGAGGCTCTTCGTTCGTCAGTACGATGTGCAGCCCATCTACGGTTTCATCCTCGTGTCCCATCGCCGCCGCCAATGCCCCAAGCCTCGCTGCAGGCCGCGAGCGCCCGTGCCGGTATCTGGCTCGCCCGGCTCTCGCTCGCACCCGGCTGGAGGAGACTCCGACCGGCCTCATCCGAGTGACGGTCAAGCGCCCGTGGGCGGACGGCACCGCCGGAGTGACGTTCAACCCCGCTTAAGTTCGTCGAGCGGCTTGCAGCCCTGGTCCCGCCGCCGCGTGTGCACCTCGTGCAAACCCATGGTGTGCTCGCTGGCCGCTCCGCCTGGCGGCGGGAGGGTGTTCCAGCTCCGCCTGCGTCCCCATCGCAGCGGCCAGCGCTGTCGAACAAGGAGAAACCCGGTCGGGCTGCCACATACCTGACCTGGGCGGAGCTGTTGTGGCGCGTGTTCGCGGTGGACGGATGGCGGTGTCTCCGTTGTGGCCGGCCAATGACCCTACGCGCAGTTCCGTGGCCGCGAGCCACGCTGCGCATCCTCGACGCTGCGGCCGCCCAAACCCCGCCTGACAGCCTCTTCGTCTCCGCCTGAGCCGCAGCGCCACCGCTGTCGGTTCGGTTCGGTGCGACTCGGGGTGGTCCCGTGCCCGATTCGGAGGGGCATAGGGCGCACCAGCGCTGTGCGCGCTGGGCAGAATCGGCGCCGGCAACCTATTCGCGGCTCTCGCTACG
Source organism: Myxococcota bacterium (assembly GCA_047626195.1). Lineage (GTDB taxonomy): Bacteria > Myxococcota_A > UBA796 > UBA796 > CAJXTB01. The sequence continues at coordinate 19,914 of JBLHSN010000071.1, read as the reverse complement.
CAAGTCGGCCGCCCGCGATACGGAGCGAAGGGCGTTGGAATCACCTATCCGTCCATGGCAGCCAGTGCACGAGTCACGACTTCCAGTCGGAGTTCCGGTTCCTAGGCGTGCGTAGCACGCCTTCGTATGTCGTTGAACCCGAGTGCAACGGGGTGGCCGAACGCTTCATCCGCACGATGAAGGAACAGGTTCTCTGGGTCAAGACCTTCGATACCATCGAAGAACTACGTCTCGCACTGCACGAGTTCAAGGACCAGTACAACCAAGAATGGCTCGTGCAAAAACACGACCATGTCACGCCTTGGCAAGCCCGCCAGGCGCTCTCTCAACCACGGGCCAATGCGGCCTGAATACACCCATCGATTTGTCCAGGAAACCGTAGGGCACTACAGTGTTTCCCGACGGGTACGAACTGGACTCCAGCACCACATCCTCGACCGCGCGCTGGGCCTTGGTGCCATGAACGGATAGGTGATTCCAACTCCCTTTACCTCCAGCCCGGCCACGCAGCTCTCGACCGCGACGCCCGTCATCGCCTCCCCACGAGCCGTCTCCGAGCGCCAACAACCCGCACTCGGGCGCGGCGCTGGGTCCAGTGAGCCGGTTGCCCGTCCACGAGTCGCACGTGACCGGACCCACAGCGGTGTGCTGCGGTTCAGGCGGAGACGACGACGTTGTCGGGTGGGCCTCGCGCCGCGGCGGCGTCTGGGACGTCGGCCACTCCATCGGTGAAGAGCAAACGCCCGAGCAGATGCAGGCCAAGTGGGACGCGAGGGTCGGCTAGGGTGCCAAGGGCGCCGCAACGATGATGTGGCCGTTCTTTTGCAGCCACCGATCCGAGTCCACGCGGGCAAAGCCCATCTGAAAGTCACCACCCAACGAATACGGGCCAACAAGTTGCGCAGTTGCAAGCGGGTCGACGTAGGACCACCCATCCGGTCCCTGCACTGCCGCGAGTCCCTCGCTGAAGTGCCAGCCGGGTTTTGTGACGGCGCGCACGATGACGCCCGACCGGTCCACCAAGACATCGCTCTCATCGCCTGGAATTCGCAGATAGTCCTCGGAGAAGACAAGGTTCATCGGTGCTCCGTCCGCGAACGCGTCGGTGCGAGGAAGCTGTGCGACGACCTCTCCAGTGACGCCCAGCAGGACCGGGACGAATGAGGGATAGGAGCACGATGGGTCGCTGTCGTCGCACTCGGCGTCGACGAGGGCCAGCGCCCGCTCCTGCCCAAAGGGGAACATCGAGTCGGGCGGGTCGGCGGGATGTCCGATGACCTGTCCCTGTGCGTCTACGAATGCGTAGGTGGCCGTCTCGACCATGCCCACCACACCGGGCCCCTCGCCGAAGGGCATCGCTAGACGCCACACCGGACCGGGGCCTACCCAGTCTAGGTTCTCGTCCAAATAGCCGCATGCATTCGACCCGTTACACGCCGCCATTGGGGCTCCGTATAGGTCCACATCGCCGACGAGCTCCACGCGATTGCGGACGCGACCGGTCACGTCGAGCAGCGTGAGCGTTGCACCATCGACGGTCAGCGTTCCGATCTCACCAACCCGACATGAGGTCGCTGGCCCTACGACCCGTTCTGTCAGGGTCCCTGTGGACCGGTCAAACACCACACACTCGCCGTTGCGCACGAGCGCGAACTGCGGGTCGACGATGACCTGGAGCCCTGAGACGGGTGGGAGTACGACCCAGGCGCCATTGGTATCGATGTAGCCGTCGCCCTCTCCCGAGCTGACCAGCAACAGAGGTTCATCGGGTGCGACGAGGGTTGGAACGGGTCCATCAAGCGGCTCATCGCTTGCGCCTCCGCAGGCCAAGCCCACCGCAACGAGTCCGACAACCGGTATGCACAGGGCCATGCGACTCATAGGCCTGTGATCTCCTTGGCCCAGTCTGACCACGACTGCTCAGCCTGCTCAGTGGGCTCTTGCACCTCGGGACTCTGCTCGACCTGTGGTGCTGGGGCCCCGGGCGGGGCGATGTCGGCGGAGGCCGCTTGGTGGTTGGACCATGACGACGAGTTCAGACGACCGCAATACACGAAGTAGCCATCATGGCGACTCTGGGCGGGCACGTCTTTTGATGCCGTGACCTGAACGCCCCCGTCGAGTGCGCCATCCGTTCTCGCCCGCTGACTGCGCTCAATACCGCCCTTGGTATTCGCCTCCACGCGCTCCGCGCTCAACACTTCGGTGATCTCTCCAACGAGGTTCGGGTCGGTCTGGCTTGTGAGGGTGAGCTGGGCATTGCTGACCCACCGCACTTCGGAGCTAGCCGCACCGTCCAGTAGTGGGCTTGCTGGCAGGCCGACCCATGCGCTTCCTCGGACCACCGTTGTGTTGGTGAGCCAGGCGTGTCCCTGGCCGTAGTAGTCGATGGGTTTGCTGTGATCATCGTGCCAAGCGTCGTTCGCATAGTACCGATAAACGCCTTTCCAACGTGCCTGGTTGAAGTCCCCGGGCCGTTGGTCGGTCTGCGGCACTTCCGTACCAATCCCGGCCATAACGAATGCGCCCGCGGCGCCCTTGACTGCCAGATCGTGCTCAGAGGCGTCCCCTTCGAACTTGTCGCTGCCGTAACCCGCGTCAAAGTCGGTGCCGCAGCGGCCGATGTATCCGCCGTCGATGTTCTGCTTGCCGGCGTAGGCCATCGCGCCCACCGATTCCGGCTCGCCATCCATCATGCGTTTGACCGTAATCGGGTAGTCACGACCCCCGGCATTCTTGTACGAATACGGTTGGCCGTTCTTTCCGATAACGGCTGCATTGACGTCCATACCGTGTGCGGCGAGCGTCCAGATGAGAAAGCCGGAGCACCAGAAGGTATCGGCGTTCGCAGCGCCGGACTGGGTGGCCTCAAGGGCAGCTTCGTCAATGCGGTAGCTCGTGCCAGCGTCGCCGGCTTTGGACTTCTCGAGCGCGATGTCGAGTGGAGTGGCGCCCTCAACAGTCTTGTCGACAGCGCCGTCTTCGGTGTAGCGAACGTAGTTGCGTCGCTGATCCGCATCCAGGCCCTGCTCTGCGCCAATCCCGGCGGCGACCTCCTGAACCTCGTCGTCTTGTTCCGCCTGTTCGAGGTTCTGGTTGTTGGGCGTCGCAACCCGCTTGCCCCACAAGGCTTCGCGCCCGGCATCCGCGTATCCGTAGGCGGCGTCGTAGGCGGACTGTGCCGTGCTCTGGGCCCCTTTTGCGGCGGTTCCGAGTGCCTGCTGGCCAGCCGCGACTACCTGCCAGATGTCCATGCCCTGGTGCTCGCCTGATTGCGCCTCAACAGGCCCGGCCTCAGCTTCCGCCCCTGCCGGCGGACCCGCAGGGGCGACTCCACCCATCTTCGCAACGTCCCAGCCCGGTGGAACGTCGAATATGTCGCCGGATTCCAGCGAAGCGTCCTCGGCATTACGACGGTTGAAAGTATTGAGTTCTGGATAGCGGTGCGCATCACCCGTGCCCTTGAGAGCAAGTCCGCTGACCGAGTCCCCCGCTTTTGCCACAACGGTGCCTGCGGTCTGTCGGGCTTCCACACCGGCGCGCTGCGCGACCTCCTGATTGCCAACAAGGGCCTGCTCTGTGTCCGAGTCCGGTGTGCGCTGTTGATCGGATTCGGAGGCCGGTCCGAACACGGTCTCGGATGCCTTTGTTAGCCAACCCATGATTGCTCTTCCCAATACGACCCATGAGGACGGAACGCCGCGGACTGTGCCCAATTCTAGTGCACAGACGACGGCGAATCAAGAGCAACCGCGACCTTGGGAGCTCCTTCGACACTGGCGGCCGGCACCCATCGAAGCAAGTGAGGGGCGTGTTGCCTCCGTGTGCACAGGCAAGCTGCCGATGGGCACGGGCACTAAGAGGGTATCCTGCCGCCCTGCAGCAGATGGCTACGTGGAGCCGCTCGCAGAGCACAGCGACGAAAACCTGTACTGGGCTGCTCAGATCATGACCGACAACGGACGGGACAGCGCCCGGTTGTGAGTGAAGCGGACCACTTGCTGTACTCGGCGGTGTGCGACGCCAACTGCTGTGTCGGAGCGGGTCGCCTGCTGACCTTCGACTACCGAGTGGGTCTGGAGCTCGAGCCGGCTGCGGCGTTCCAGACCCGTGCAGCGGTGCCGTTCGCGACGACCTCATCTTGGCCTCTACAGTGACGCGGTCATTGCGTGCAGCCAAGCCGGCCGAACCACCGGGTCACCATTCCCGTCCCGCGCCTGGCACGCATCTGCTGCGCGCTGGGCAGAATCGGCGCCGGCAACCTATTCGCGGCTCTCGCTGCGGAAGTCGGCCGCCCGCGGTGCGGAGCGAAGGGCGTTGGAATCACCTATCCGTTCGCCCTCGCATTTGGCTTGCGGTAATGCGGTGGTGTGCCGCCGGCGTCACCGCGCGAACCGAGTCGCTTGCGTTTCACCTTCATGCGCGTGTAATAACGGCTCCGTGAGTTCACCAGACGCGCTCTGGATGGACGGTCAATGGGAGTAGTTGTGGATTCAGGGTCCGAGTGGTCTCCGGAAGTTGTTGAATGCACCTCGGCGGAGACGTTTCTGGGCGAGATTTCTCCCTCGGCCGCGTTTTGGCGGCTGTCGGGCGACGGCATTCAGCCGCACTCGTCGTGGGTGTTTCGAGGCCACGGAAATGCTAGCTGGAAACTAGTGCCAGACTTGTTCCGTACGGACGCAGGCCATGCCGTAGCAGGGGATGAGGTCCTCACTCATCATGATCATGTGCTCGGAGAGCTCTTGCAGCTGGAAGACTTTGTCTCGGTGTGCGGGATGGTCGGTCTACGAGTTCCGGAGCGGAGCGTTGCCTACTTCTCACGACTGGGTGGGAGCGTTCGACTCGGTCGGGAATTCAGGGCGGGGATTCCGCATATGGAAGTCGTTCAGCAGCACCCGCATCCCGACCTGTTGGAGTTGATGAGCCTGGCGAGGCATTACGGCGTGCCGAATCGCCTGCTGGACTGGACGACCAGCCCGATGGTTGCGGCGTACTTTGCTGCCCACGGGATCACTCGGGGGCAGTCGAATCTAGGAAACACTGCGTCGGATGTGTCCGGATTTTTGGAGGTATGGGCGCTCGATGGTCACTACGTGGGCAACCACATGCGGTGTGCCGTGGACGAGGATGTAGAGGGATACGTCCCTGTTGTTCTCGATCTCATTACGACCCCAACCTGGGGAAATAGTCGACAAACCGCGCAATCGGGGCTGTTCACAGTCAGTTGCTTCCCCCAATACAAGGGCCTGATACCAGCCGGCGCTCTGTCCGTTGAGTATGCTGTTCGACGACTGGTGACCTGCCGGGCCAAGGCGGCGATTCACCCCGTGCGAGAGCCGAGTCCGATAATGCGCCGCATTCAGCTGTCTTGGCATGAGGCGCCTCGGTTGCTCCGGCTACTTGCTCGAGCTGGTATTCACGCTGGGACTGTCTTCCCTGGCTATGGCGGCGTGGTGCAGTACCTCCGAGAGGTCGAATCTTGGAGGGACTAGCTCAGGTGAACAGGTGTACAGACCGGAATGTTGCAGATTCGTTCCGAGGTTTTTTGAGTCAGGGAGATTGCAGACAGCCCCATATCTTCCAATAGGCCGCTGGCCTAGCGCGCAAGGCGCATACCGCGGGTCTGACGTTCACCCCGCTTGAGTTCGTCGAGCGGCTTGCAGCCCTGGTCCCGCCGCCGCGTGTGCCCCTCGTGCAAACCCATGGTGTGCTCGCTGGCCGCTCCGCCTGGCGGCGGGAGGGTGTTCCAGCTCCGCCTGCGTCCCCATCGCAGCGGCCAGCGCTGTCGAACAAGGAGAAACCCGGTCGGGCTGCCACGTACCTGACCTGGGCGGAGCTGTTGTGGCGCGTGTTCGCGTTGGACGGGGGGCGCTGGCCTACCTGCGGCCGTCGGATGACCCTGCGCGCCGTTCCGTGGCCGCGAGCCACCCTGCGCATCCTCGACGACGTCGTTCGTCCGTAGCGTCCATGTCCCCGCGCGAGTGTACTGCGACATGACCACAGACGGTGGTGGCTGGACCATGTGCTACACCGAATCCGGCGTAGGAATCGTCCACCTTCGTACCGACGAATATACCGGCACCTTCGGTGAAGATGGTTACCGAGCCCGGTGTCGGGACATCCCGTTTTCAGAGGTCTTGTACACCGCCCATGACCGCAGCCAACAGGCGTGGTTCTCTCGAGATACACCAGGTGATTCAACGGCGTCAGCCTTCGGATTCGGTGGGACCCACATCAATTCTGGCTCATCCGCAGCCTGGGGCGCCTTCACGCCACACGGCGTGGCGGCAACCTCACCGGCCGGCGGCTACTCGGGGGACTACCAGCTTCTCACCTGCGACTCAGCCGCATCTCAAACCCGGCTTTGGATGGAGGTCGGGTTCATGGTCAGCGGCTTCGGCAGCGGTGGATACAAGCAGTGTGGAAACTGGCAAAACGACGTCAGGTCTCCGTACTACCGCGTCAATGGTGATTACAGTGCCAATACATTTCTGGGACAATCGTTCAACGAAGACGGCCACACCGACGCCGGCGACGAGCTGCTTTCGGTCGGTCTGCGCTAGAGCGCTCTTCCACACTACCCCTCACACGGCATCACCACGGAAGAACACATGGACGCCTACACCGCTCCCGAGACAACCCACTCAGGCCCACGCCCCGCCTCAATCCGCGCTCGCGTACTCGCGGTGTTTTGTTTAATCCTGGGTATTCTGGGCACGCTGATGACCTGCTTCTCGGCGTTCAGCGTCATCTGGTCGCAGGTTGCGCCCAGCTTTATGGACCCAGCCCAAGCGGAAGTCATGCGAGTCATTCACGCCCAGCAAGGTTGGTGGGTGCTTCCATTCAGTCTGCTCCAACTCCTCGCCAAGATGACCTTGTCTGTCGGACTGATCGCAGGCTCCACGCTCGTGATTGCCCACAAACCGAGCGGTCCCAACCTGCTCCGGCCGGTGCTGATCTACGGAATCATCCTAGAGCTTGGTGTCGGGCTGTTGGGTGTTGGGTACGCCGCATTCAACTTCACCACAATGGCGGACCAGTTCGGCGAAGCCATGGCCGCCACCCCCGACTTGCCACCGAACTTCAACGAGTCGACTGGCCCCATATTCGGCACCATGATGGTGGTGGGCATGCTGATGATGTTGGGGTGGGCCGTGATTAAGGCCGCTTTATATACGGCAACCTGGTACAGCCTGCGCGTTTCCCAAGCAGACTGATCCCCCCCCACGGCGTAGCTGAACCAGCGACCGACGATGAGTCCCTAGCCGTCGGCCTGCTGTAGCTCGCACCGCTTCCAGCAGCGGTTACTTCCGCGCATGCGCATTGCCACGTTCAACGTCGAAAACCTATTCACCCGCTACCTCTTTGCTCGCGGTGTCGACACCGACCGAGCCGTCCAACACGGGTTTTCGTCGGAGGACCTTCGCTACCGGCTGCAAGACCCTGGAGCGAAGCAGATCACGGCGCAAGCCATGCAGGCCTGCCGTGCAGACGTCTTTGCTCTGCAAGAGGTTGAGGACCTCGACACGCTAAAGAAATTCCGCGACCAGTACCTCGGTGGCCGAGAGGCCTGGCCCCATGCCATCGTCATTGATGGCAACGACCCGCGGCGCATTGATGTCGGTGTTCTCTCCAGACTTCCCATCGTTCACGCACGTAGTTGGCAACACCTGTGGAACCCGGCTGACGACGCCCCCCGATTCGACCGAGACTGCCTAGAAGTGGACGTGTACGAGCCCGGCATGGGCACGGTCACGCTGTACATCAACCACTTCAAGAGCATGCGCGCTCCGAACCGCAGCACCGGTCCAGGCCGTAAGCTGACCCGAGACAAACGTGTCGGACAGTCGCGCGCGGTCAAAGCCGTAGTTCGTGAACGCTTCGGAGATGCGGTCAATGAAGCGGCCTTCGTCGTTCTGGGCGACCTCAATGACCACCTGGAACCCTCCGCCGAGGGCCGCTCGGGTATCCGGGAGTTGGTTGAGTGGGACGCGGTCGAGAACGTGGTGGACCGGCTACCGGCTAACGACCGCTGGACGCACCACTTCCAAGGCTACAAACAGAAAAACCTACCGCCGGCGCACCGACAGCTCGACTACATCTTGCCGAGCCGTAAGCTCGCCGCTCTCAACGCCGGGCTGCCGCACATTGAGCGCCGTGGCCTGCCCAGACGAACGGAACGCTTCACGGGCAAACGCTTCGAAGGCATTGGCAAGCATCGGCCCAAAGCCAGCGACCATTGTCCGGTCTTCTGGGACATCAAGCGGGTGGAATAGCAACGACTCGCGCTGCGCGCTTCTTCCCAACGCGCAGCACCACATCTGCCTGCGACAGAACAGCGTTGGCGTCGTCCACCTTGTCCGAGTCGAGCTTCACCCCACCCTGCTCAATGAGTCGGCGAGCCGCGCCGTTGGACTTAGCGAATCCAGCAGCGACCATGATCTCGACCACCCGCTTTCCAGCAGACAGCTCCGCGGCATCGATTGCGACAGTGGGGAGCTCTGCAGATGCCGCACCCGCGACCATCGCTTTGGCACCTTCAACAGCGGTGTTGGCCGCGTCCGCACCGTGTACAAGAGCGGTCGCTTCCCACGCGAGCTTGGCCTTGGCCTTGCGCACGTCAGCCCCCTTGAGGGCTTCGAGATCAGCGATATCGTCCATGGACAGCAACGTGTACAGCTTGAGGAAGCGGCCCACGTCGGAGTCATCGACATTGAGCCAGTACTGGAAGTAGTCGAAGGCCGACAGCTTGTTCGGGTCGAGCCACACCGCACCCTTGGCCGTCTTGCCCATCTTCTTGCCCGCAGACGTGAGAATAAGCGGCTGGGTGAGCGCGTGTGCCTTGCCTTGGACGACACGACGGATGAGGTCGGTGCCCGCTAGGATATTCCCCCACTGGTCGTCTCCGCCGAGCTGCAAGGTACAGCCGAAGCGCTTGTGGAGCTGTAGAAAGTCGTACGCTTGGAGCAACTGGTAGTTGAACTCGATGAACGACAGACCTGTCTTCAAGCGCGCACGGTAGCTCTCGGCGGAGAGCATCTTGTTGACCGAGAAGTGACTGCCGATGTCGCGCAGAAAGTCGATGTAGTTCAGCGAGCACAACCAGTCGGCGTTGTCGACCATGCGGCCGGTATCATCGTCAAAGGTGAGAAACTGCGACAGCTGCGCCTTCATTGCCGCGGCATTACTGGCAATACGCTCGGTAGTGAGCATCTGACGCATCTCGCTCTTACCGGACGGGTCGCCAACACGGGCGGTACCGCCCCCGACAACAGCGATGGCCTTGTGACCGGCACGCTGTAGCCAGCCCATGGCCATGATCGGTACCAAATGCCCAACATGCAACGAGTCACCCGTAGGATCAAACCCAACGTAGTAGGTGACTGGACCTTCTGACAGCAGATCGCGAATTTCGTCTAAACCGGTGTCTTGCTGGACAAATCCTCGCTCAATCAGAGTGTCGACTATGTGTTTGTTTGTCATGGTGGGCTCCAGTGCGAGCCACCTAACCGCGCCTGCTCCCCGTCCGCTACAGTGCATCCCACCCGTTGGAGGGCGCCTGTTGAGCGACGACCGCCGAGCCATAGATGTTGTGCGTGACCACGATGTTTTGCCACACACCTCTTTATGGGTGCACACGACCGCACGCCTGATGGCCCGCTCCTGGTGGCGTCCAGCGGGGTCCTCCGCCAAATTGTGGAAAAAGCTGGGCGGAAACGACCCATTCTTGCCGCCTAAACCCGAGCGAAAGATGCTCGAAGAACACCGTCAAGTCTCGGCTGCAGGCCGCTTTGTGCGGATCGACAAGCATGAGAAGAAGAAGAATCCGGGGCTACCCGGGCCGAAAAAGCAGGAACGTCAAGAGAACGTGCCGGACTGGGTGGTCAAGCTGCGCGAGCAAGCACAAGGCCGCGCAGCGCAGGGAAAGAAACCGCTGCAGGTCCATACGCCAGCTGCCATCGCCAAAGCGCCGACCGTCCGACCGGCGTCCAAGCGCAATCCTGAGCGGCCACCGCCACAAGCGCCACCGACCAGCGCCCCAAAGCGGGCGAGTAAATCGGGCAGACTTCTGCCACAGCGCCCTAGACACTCATCCACCCACACCGGCGCGCCTGGCCGTCCTCCGCTGCTGCGCAATCACCAACCGGACACCGCAGCCGCTAAGCCTTTTGCCGACGTTGATGCGCTCACAGACCGCCGTCCACCCCTCATTCGTCCCGACAGCTCGGCGGGACGAGGAGGCCCCATCAAGCGTGGGTTGGCACCTCCGGGTGGGGCTCCTCCGCTGATTCGTCCAGGAGAGGGGCGGGCCAAGCAACAACGCGGACGTCCCCAGAGCTCGCGACCCAAGACCGACCGGCCCAAGACTCCGCCAGGAGGCGCCCCCCCGCTGGTGCGCGACTTCCAACCGCAGACCGGACTGGTAGACCCGTTCAGTCAGCGCTTTGGAGCGGCAGACGCCAAGCCTCGGCAGGCCCAACGGCTCCGGCGTGATGCCCCGCCTCCTGGAGGCGCCCCGCCAATGATTCGCGACGGAAAGCAGGTCAACACTCCGGGTACAATAACGCCCACCCACGACTCCAAGCCATCGCCTCCCAGCGCAACGTCCGATGACCCGTTTGACGGGCTCTTGGGAAACTCCACAGGACGCACCCGACGAACAGGTCGCGCAAAGCCAGAGGCCGGAGAGCCTGACGCACCGAGGCGACGCCGTCCGGTCATTGGTGGACCTCCTCCCGGCGGCAGCGTGCCCCTGAATCGCCAAGCAGCGCCGGTCTCCAGCCCGACCATGGCCGGCAAGCAAGCGCCGACGCCACTCAACTCTCCTGGCCGTCCGACAGAGCCGAAGAAGGCCGCTCCAAGTGCGCCCACAAAGCGTTCCAGTGACCCGTTTGATGGGCTGATGGGTAGCTCCGAAGGCGGTGGACGCCTGAAGGCGCCCAAAAAGGCGGAAGCCCCGAAGCGACGCCGACCGGTCATTGGTGGGCCGCCGCCCGGTGGCAGCGTGCCGCTCAACCGAGACGCAGCTCCTGTATCGAGCACAACCATGGCGGGGAAAGCGCCGCCGCCCCCGCGAAACTCGCCAGGTCGCCCCGCTGACGCTCCGAAAAAGCCACCCGTTTCGACCAAACCATCCGCTCGGGTGAAGCCGACCGCTCCGGAACCGCCCACGCCAAAAAAATCGACCAAACCCAAGAAATCGACCCCACCTAAAAAATCGACCCAACCTAAGACGCCGGTGAAGCCACCATCGAGCGGCGGCGGAGGCATGGACGACCTCTTCGGTGGAGGACCGCAAGAAGGTCGCGTGCGGCTCGGTCGAGCAAAGAAGCCGAAGGCTGGCGAGGATTCAGACTGAGTCCCCTACCCGGATCTAACGCCCAACCACACACCATCGGCGGTCCGTTAGAGTGGGCATCTGCCGAGGAATAGATGGTCACGACAACGTCCCAACAGACCGCTGGCACATCCGGGACAGCTGTCAAAGGTTCCGATCCACTGCAGGACCCGTTGACAGCCTCTCCAGTCGATGGACCGGCGAGGAAGGTCAATATTCGCCCGGAAGACATCATGCGGGTCATGTCGCCCATCGCAACCCTGGGCGCGCAGCCTAGTCGAAAGTACTTGGCGTCCATCGTGCCCGTGGTCCAAGACCGCATTCAGGACGCTCACATCCGCTGGACCAAGGTAGACATAGAGCTCAACGCTGGCATAATCAACAACATCACTGCGTTGCGTGAGTACTCCCATCTAAGCACGCAGCTGCACATGGCGTTGGGGCTATTGCCGAGCGGCCTGCATCCAGACATCGATGCCCTCAAGGCCAGTGCATCCGCCGGAATCAAAGACTACCGGCAGCGCTACATGGCAATCGAGAGAGCCCAGATGCTGAAGCGACGGGCCGCCGAGGAAGTTCAGGCGACCCAGAAACAGGCCGCTAGAGATGCAGAGGACCTGGAGTCGGTCAATGCCCTGCACGACTCCTTGATGAATGCGGACGACACCCGCTAATCAGTCGGCAGTCGCCGGATTGCAGTCGTCATCGCGACCATTCCCACGAACCTCACCGGTCGCCGGATTCACATCCGGACGGTTGTCATCACAGTCGCCACCGTTCTCGGTAAAGCTGTCACCGTCGTCGTCGTAGGCCCGCGTACCCTCGTCAATAATACCGTTACAATTGTTGTCCCGGCCGTCTAGTGGCTCACTTCCCGAAGGCGAAATGAGGCTGTTGCTGTCGTCGCAATCGCCACCAAGGGCACCGTCTACGCAGGCGGCGAGAGTACTCTCACAGTAGCCGTCACCGTCGTCATCATAGACCGAGGTGCCTTCATCAATGTCGCCGTCACAGTCGTTGTCCACACCGTCCGCCAGCTCGCGGGCACCGGGGCGCACATCGGCTCGGGAGTCGTCACAGTCGCCGCCGCCGGGGCTCACGCCGTCTGAGTCGCCGTCGGTTGTGCCTTGGTCAATGACGCCGTCGCAGTCGTCGTCCAAGCCGTTTCCAAAGACCTCGGCGGCAAAGGGGCCAACGGCATCGGTGCTGTCGTTGCAGTCTCCTTCGTTCTCGCTGGCCCCATCATTGTCGTCGTCGTAGCCAACTGTTCCTTCGTCGATAATGCCGTCGCAGTCGTTGTCACGTTCATCGAAGTGTTCGGTCGCACCCGGATGGACGTCGGCCGCGTCATCATCGCAGTCACCGGCACAGCTGGTGATGCCATCGCCATCGATATCGTAGGCAGCAGGGGCGCCGTCCTGGCAGGCGTTTCCGCGCAAGGTCAGCAGCGGCAAGCTCGGGACGTTGCTGTCGATGGTCACGCGCTGAATCGCCGGCGCATCACCAATCGGTTCGAAGGCCACATCCAACGACACGGTCTCGCCGGCGGGGACTTGAATAGGAAAGGTACCAAGAACCGAAAACGGCGGTGCGACATCAATACTGCGCAGCTCCCAGGCCAGCTCGCTGTCGTTGACCACGCGGAGGTCACGCAGCTTGGTGTCGCCGCCATCGACCCGACCAAACTCCACCAGTCCCGGGTACAGACCGCCAGCAGGGTCTACCGCTCGCCCGCGTACACTGACCTCAGCTTCGCCACCAAGTCCGGTGATAATGGTGATGGAGGCTCGGTGGTAGCCGGCTTCGTCTGGGGCATAGACCAGCTCGATGAACCCGGTCTCTCGGTTCTGAACGGTTGGCAGCTCACCGAACAAGCTGAACATTTCGCCGTCGATGTTGAACACATCCACCGCCCGGACATCGACCGGTGGACCGCTAAGGTGAATGACCTCGAGTAGGATGCTGGTGACGTCGTCGGTCGCGACCGTGCCCGCATCGCTCACTATCGGAAGAATACTGACGCGACCGTCGATCTGCGACACGCCGCTGTCTCCGCCACAGCCGACGAGGGCCACAGCGCCAAGGGCCACCGACCGACGCCGACGGAACATCAATGCGAGACCTGCAAGAGGCCACAGTCCGAGCCAGCCGGTGCTCGATGCGGAACACCCACAGCGCGCAGACGCAGGCGTCAGGGTATCGTCGCAGCCTTCATCCACCGCACCATCGCAGTTGTTGTCGAGGCCATCACACAGGTCCACGCGTCCGGGGCGTACCCAGCCGTTGGTGTCGTCGCAGTCGCCATCTGCGGCAGACAAGCCGTCGCGGTCGATGTCGATGAAGTCCTCATCGACTTGGCCATCACAGTCGTCATCGACACCGTTTTCAGTCTCCGGTGTGCCTGGAAATACGTCGGCGTTGGCGTCGTCGCAGTCGCCTTCGAGCTCGGACAAGCCGTCGCCGTCGTCGTCTACCGTGTCGAGACCGTTGTCGACAATGCCGTCGCAGTCATCATCTTGGCCGTTGGGCAGTTCTGGATTGCCGGGAGCCACATCGACGTTGCCGTCGTTGCAGTCGCCTTCGAGCTCGGACAGGCCGTCGCCGTCGTCGTCGTAGCTGTCGGTCTCTTCGTCGATGATGCCGTCACAGTCGTCGTCTTGGCCGTTGGCGCGCTCAGGGGCACCAGGATGGGCCAGCGGGTCGCCTTCGACACAGTCGCCGCCGTTCTCCGAGTAGCCGTCACCGTCAGGGTCGAAGGAGCCACCGTCTACGCTGCCGTCACAGTCATTGTCGATGCCGTCGCCTTCGAGCTCTGGGGCCGACGGGGACACGCTGGGATCGGCGTCGTTGCAGTCCCCTTCTTCTTCGGTGTAGCCGTCGTCATCGTCGTCGTAGCAGCCGGTGGTCTCGTCGATGATGCCGTCGCAGTCTTGGTCTACGCCGTCGCACACTTCGCGCGCCGCCGGTCCGACGTTCGCCGCGCTGTCGTCGCAGTCCCCGCCGTTTTCAGTGGCGCCGTCGCCGTCGTCGTCTGAACAGACCGTGTCTTCGTCTGGAACGCCGTCACAGTCATTGTCGCGGCCGTCACACACTTCGGGGTTCGTGGGGTAGCGGTCGGCAGCCCGGTCGTCACAGTCGTCGGTGTTGGAGACCGCGTCAGTAGGCTGCTCACAGCGAAGTACAGCCACGCTTCCGCCGTAGCCATCGCCATCGGCGTCTACGTGCCAAGTACTGCCGCTGGTGACGTCTACGTTGGGGTCGTTGTCGTCTACCAGCGTGTCGCAGTTGTCGTCGAAGCCATTGCAGATCTCGGTCGCTGCCGGGTTGATGGCCGACGAAGTATCTACGCAGTCGCCGCTCTGGCCGACGTAGCCAATGGGCGCCTCGCATTGTTGGATGGAGGTGGTGCCACCGAAGCCGTCTAGGTCGCTGTCTGCATACCAGACGGCTTGGTCGCCATCTTCGTCTTGCTCGCCGTCACAGTCGTTGTCGATACCGTCGCAGCCGTCCGTGGCCGCGGGGTTAATGGCCGGGTTGGTGTCCACGCAGTCTTGGCCGCGACCCACGTAATTTAGTGGAGCCGCGCAATCGATAGCTGTGGTGCTACCGCCATAAGTATCGCCGTCAGCGTCTAGGTAGTAGGTCTGTGTGGCGAGGCCATCGTCGGCCACGCCGTTGCAGTCTTGGTCGATATCGTCGCAGATCTCTTGTGCGCCGGGATTGCGGCTCCGGTCGTTGTCGGCGCAGTCTCCACTGGCTGAGACGTGGTTCGCAGGAGCACGACAGGCCATCACCGCAGCGCCGGTTCCGTACTGGTCGGAGTCATTGTCCAAGTAGAATGGGAAGGTCGAGAGCCCTTCATCTGCGCCGCCCGAGCAGTTGTCGTCGATGCCGTTGCACACTTCGCTGCGTCCGGGGAACACGGCGTTGTTGCTGTCTGCGCAGTCACCACCACGACCGACGTAGTTCGTCGGCTGCTGGCAGGCCTGAACAGTGGTCGCGCCACCCCAAGAGTCGGAGTCACCATCCAAATACCAGGTTGGAATAGTGATGCCGTTGTCGATGCCGCCCATGCAGTCGTCATCAATGCCGTTGCACACTTCTTGCCGACCCGGGTTGATGGCCGGGTTGCCGTCGGCGCAGTCGCCACTCTGCTGAACGTAGCGATCCGGTGCGGCACAGTCGGTGATGGAGGTCGTTCCACCATAGTTATCACCGTCATTATCGAAGTAGTAGGAGCGCTGGGTCAGGCCCTCGTCGGCGCTGCCGTCGCAGTCATCGTCCACATCATTGCAGACCTCAGAGGCACCCGGGAACACCGAGCTGTCGCCATCATCACAGTCATTTCCACCGCAGTTGGGGCTGTCAAAGCCGTCGCCGTCGTTGTCGCAGCCACACTCCGGCTCACCCCAACAATCGGAGTCGTCACAGTCGACGAGGTTGTCGGCATCATCGTCTAGACCATTGGCACAGTCTTCTGGGCAACCGCCGAAGCCAATGTCGAAGTCGAGATCGTAGGTGCCGGGTCCGTCGTAGCCTTCGACGACGATGAAGTAGGTCCGCCCAGCTTCGGCATCGAATGTGATGCTGTCATTGGCCACACTTGCGTTGGTGCTAGCAGCAATGCACGAGCTGGGATCACACGAGTCGGCCAGCACGTACAGGTCTTGGTCGTTGCTCATGCCTGAGAGCTGGAAGGTGATGTCTCCCGATGCCTGTGGACTGAACGTATAGACGGCCTCAGGACCGGTCTGCCAGAGTGGGTCGAAGCCGGTCACTGCGCTGTCAGGGCAGTCGTAATACTTCAGCTCATTGCCGACACTTAGCGGGGTAGAGCCGGACTGAGACGAACTGCAGCTAAGGTCATCTTGGACGTCGAAGACGGGGTCACAGGTGCCATCGGAGCACCAGACGTCAAACTCAAGGTTGTAGCCGGTGCCGAAGAAGCCGCTGGAGTCCACGTAGTCGTCAAAATGGAACAGGTAGTCGCCACCGGGAGACGTCTGAAACACAGTAGTGTTGTCGAGCTGGGGGTCATCGCTCTGGGCAAGGCACGTACCGTCACATCCGTTCTCCGTGACAAACACGTCGGGTTCATTCGACCAACTGCCGGGCCGGATATCAATGCGAACGAGCTGCGTAGAGGTGGCGGCAAAGCTCACCGCGAGGTCGTCACCGTCCCATAGGTAGGGGTCGCAGTCGTAGACCATTTGGTCGTTGCCGGCGATGGTCGCAGCCCAAGAGGTGTCACAGCCAACAGGCTGGACAACATCGCAAGCCACTGCCGAAGCCGAAGATGCGAACAGAAGCACAATGGCGCGTGACAAAGTGGACACACAGCCTCCAGATCGAGTCAGAGAGCCCACAGTACCGCTTTCTTTGTGCCCACGCGACAACATCCTGCGCGACATGAATGGCACGACCTTGGCGGGGCCGTCTGCGGCGATCCGCCAAGTATCCGCATCATCGGGGTTGGCACCATTCTTGCTTGAACCTTCGCAACCCCCGGAGCTCCGCATGCTGGCACTCGTACTCATCACCGTCCTGTCCACCGCATCCGCTCAGGACCAAGAAGCGGACGTTGCCACACCTCAGCCGGAAGGATGCTGGGCCACCGCCGCCTCGCCCTTTCCGGCCCAAGACGCCACAGGCGTTCCGCTGGACGTCTCACCCCGATTCTACCTGGATGGACAGTGCGTAGATGCCGTCCAAGTGGCACTGGTAGACGCCGAGGGAACCGCGGTCAGCACATTGCTCGACGCCCAACAGCACGACTGGAGCACGACGGTCATTGTCGACCCGACCTCCGACCTGACCGCATTGACGGCCTACACCATGACCATCACCACCGAGCTCGGCACTCCCAGCGAGCTGCGCTTCACAACGGGCGAAGCCGTCAGCGCACCCGTGGCGAGTCTTGAACTCCGCAACGTCATGGCCGACGGGTGGTGTGAAGACCTAGAACAAGCCACCTACTCCCTGTCCATTGAGATCGGGTCCGACGACGACGGACTGGCTGGCTACGTCAGCTCGTCGCCAACATCGTCGTTCAGCTGGGTTCCGCTCCTGATTCAAAACGGCCGCGCCAACATCTGGGTCACAACCGACGCACAATTCGGCGACACTGAAGCCTGTGCGTCCATCGCCCGCATCGAAGTCGATGGAACACTCGGTGAGTGGGAAGACGTGTGTGCGGACACGCCAGACCTCGGAACCTGCCGTCAACGCCGGCAACTGTTCGGCTGTGCGAGTCCACGACGTGACGGCGAACCGGTGCCACTGGCCTCCTTTATGTTTCTGCCGCTACTGGGCCTGTTGGGACTTCATCGCCGGCACCAGAGCTGATGCGTCTACTCGCGCTTGTCTGACTCTGCAGTGCTCAAGACAACGCCGACATAGCGATGACACGACCAACGCTTGCTTTCACAAAGCTGCGTTGCCTCTTTCCGGCTCAGGTTCACGACGGGCGTGGAGGAGCCGTCCGGTCCTGAAGAGGTGTGCTTCTCGTTCCTCTCCTATGGGATGGATGCCCACTTTCGCCCTGGCAAGAAGTAGGCGCCGACACCCCGGAGACCGGTGAGTACACCTTGGGACTTTTCTCATTTGTGTGCGCAGGGAACGCCAATGAGCGCAAGCCGTTCGAGGCAGCACTCCTTCTCCCGTTCCTCACTGTTCCGAGCAGGAGACGCCGACGGTGCCCGTTGCAGGCTGGACGCACCGTTACAAGAACGCTTCCGCAACACACCGATGCATGACGATAGAGGCCCGAAGTCAATTCCAGGAGACTTCGACATGTCCATCTACAACGCTACCGTCCCGCAATACGCCAAAATCCTCCGCCAGCTCGATACCTGGCTCGTCAAAGCAACCGAACATGCCGCAACACTGGACTTCGACCCGAACCAGTTCGTGGCCTGCCGCTTGGCGCCGAATCAGTTCCATCTGGCCCGCCAGATTCAGGCCGCATGCGACACCGCCAAGTTCGCCGTGTCCCGCTTGACCGGTGGTACTCCGCCAAGCCATGAGGACACCGAGACGACCATCGACGAGCTCCGCGCTCGAGTCGCCGCAACCGTCGAGTACATCGAGAGTGTGGATGAAGCAGCCTTCGAAGGTGCCGGCGACCGCGACATTGCTCTACCGTTCGCAAAGGGCATGGCGACCAAGGGCGGCGAGTACCTCAACGCCTTCGCCCTGCCAAACTTCTACTTCCATGTCAGCCACACCTTCGCGATTCTACGTCACAACGGCGTGGCCGTTGGAAAGCGCGACTTCCTTGGTGGCCTGAACATGTTCCCTATCGCTGAGTGAGCGAATCGCTCCGGCGACGCACTAGGAGAAACGCCAGGAATGCCAGCCCTCCAAGACCGGCAGGCGCTGTGCTCTGACAGCCGCAGCCCGGTTCTTCTTCGTCCACTGCAGGCGGTATACCGGCTTGCTGAAGCAGCGGCACATGCGCATTGCCGCTGTTGAAGGCGTCGTGGTGGTTCATGGGCCACTGCACGTCTTGGTCGGCTGAACCGGTGGTCTTAAATGCAAAGACGTAGCCGTTGCGAACGGTGACGAGCACGTCGAGAGCGCCGTCTCCGGTGATATCGCCGATGGTGGGCGCGCCGAGAATCCAGCCGCCTACGTTCTTGGGCCAGCCGACAGGGACCTCCCCCTCCGCGTTCCACGCATTCATGAAGAAGCCGGACGAGCCGTACAGCGCCTCGACACGGCCGTCACCGTCAATGTCGGCGATTCCTGGCGCATGCAAGAAGCCGACATCATCGTTCTGACGTGGCCATCCAGGAAGGAACTCGCCGTCTACCCCACTCCATCCACCCACAGCGTGGTCGAACTCAACCTGGCGGGTAGCTGCAAGCGAGATGAGGAAGCTCGGGGTGCCACCGCCTAGAATGATGTCGCGGACGCCGTCGCCGTCCATGTCGCCAATGGCCGGGTGTCCGGCGAAGGTGTTGAGCGCGCTGTCACGCAGATTGCTGTCGTCGCCAAAGCGATCTGCCGCACCAGGAAGCCGGTAAAACAGGGTGCCGTCGTGGTTGAGAACTTCGGGTGCCCCCAGCATGGCGCTAGTAATGAGCTCCAAGTCACCGTCGTCGTCCAAGTCCACAAGACCCACAGGAGACGGATGTCCTTCGCCGAATACGGGGAGAATCGTGGTGTTCAGAAGTCCCGGGCGCGCACGCGGCCATCCATCAAAGGAGGTCGCCGTCTGAAGGTCCACCAGCCACAGGGTACCGGCGCCACCATTGGGCACTTCGTTGGTTGGGACCGCCACATCCAGGTCACCGTCGCCATCAATATCGCCAACCGAGACCGATGCAATGGCTCGGTAGCCGCAGTGGTCCTTGCACAGCTCGATGGGGTAGCCATCGTACAAGCTCCCGTCGCCGTTCCATACGTACAAACGCTGATCATTGGCAGACTGGACAATCTCTAGGACCCCGTCACCATCGACGTCTCCGAGGGTCGGGGCGCCAGCGATACTGTTGTCATAGGCCGCTCCAGCAACGAACTCTTCAGGGGTTCGCCCCAGGATGCGCACGGGGAACCCATCGACTTCGCTACCG
>JBLHSN010000070.1:0-21599 GCA_047626195.1 Myxococcota bacterium | reverse complement strand
ATACCCTTCCGTTGATTGCTGGCGAGCTCGACGCCGAGCCGGTGCTTGCCGAGTGGGACGGGTGGTTCATCGACTCCACAGAGTTCTACGCAGAGTTGATTGGCAACGATACAGCCCGAGGTCTCCGTATCGAATACCGGGGCTTCATCCAAGCGACTCGAACCGGTCCGCTCGCAGGCTCAAGCGTCGGCCCCTAGTTCGGCTAACGGGTCGGCTTCAGTGCTGACTCAGGGTTGATTGTGCCATTGGCCACTGCGGCGGCGATGGCGGTCTGCATCGAAACCATGCCATCCGCCCGGCCCAGATCGATGACATTGGTGATCTTCGCGGTGTGTCCTTCGCGAATCACATTTTGAACGGCATTTGTACTGCGAAGCACCTCGACTATCGGCACTCGTCCCTTGCCTGACGCGCGCGGTACCAGCTGCTGACAGATGACACCTTGTAGCGACAGCGCCAGCTGTGCGCGGACCTGCGACTGGCGTGATGCCGGGTAGGTGTCCACAATGCGCTCGACCGATGTTCCAGCGGAACGACTGTGCAGCGTGGCGTAGACCAAGTGACCGGTCTCGGCAGCGGTAAGTGCCAAGGCAATCGTCTCTGGGTCGCGCATCTCTCCCACCACTAAAACATCTGGATCCTCTCGCAGTGCATCGCGCAGGCCGGTCGGGTAGTTGCGCACGTCACGCCCGATCTGCCGCTGCCGAACCAGACCGTGTCGCCCCCCCGAAATGGTGAACTCGATGGGGTCTTCCAGGGTGATTAGAAGTCCACCCTTGATGCGCAGACGTTCTTGGGCCATCGCTGCGACCGTTGTACTTTTGCCCGACCCGGTGGGACCCGCAACCAGAACGAGACCCTGACCAATCGCTGACAGCGCCATCGCTTCGCTGGGGAGCTGCAGGGAGATGAGTTTGGGCGCAGAAGCTGGAAGGATACGAACGGCCACAGCTGTTCCGCCAAAGTGACGGTAGACATTGATACGTAGACGACTGTCATGGTAGTCGATGCCCACATCGACCGATTGGCCACCCTGAACGCGGTTTTGCTGTTCGGGCGTCAGCCAAGAGGCCAATGCTTCATCGATACTGACGCTCTGGCCAAGGCGGTGCAGCCGACCATCTACGCGAATAACAGGCGTCGTCCCAGTCGATAAATGGACGTCACTGGCTTTGGCCTCTATGGCGCGAGCGAGCAACATGTCCAAGTCGGCCGTCTGTTGCTGCGGGACCACCGTGTCTCGCGTGACAGATACGGGGGTGGCGCCGCTGCCTCGACGAAACCGAAACGAAGTCAAACCCCGCAAACCGCCGGACATATCCACGTCGTAGGTTCCGAGTTCACCGGCGTCGTACACGAATGAAACGAGCTGCTTCTGAATCACGGCTCGCGACTGCGACGGAGTCAACAGCGCCAGAATGAGCCGGTCGTGCATGCCTTCTGAGACAGTTGGGAAGAACAGCCGAACAGGGCTGCCGTTTTTGGTGAACTCTGGGGGAGAACCGCGGGTGATGCGGAGCAGATCTCCCTGTTGGGAGCGCAGCATCTTCAGCAGTGAGTCAACTTGAGCCACAGAACCCCACCCTCATCTGACGCCCCAACCTAGCGGGCAGGTACTCTACAAGAAATCCGAGAAGAACACGAGATAGGCCGCAACAGCTCGGAAATCGCTGTGGCTACTACAGTTGCGCGCATTTCCCCACTGTGAACTGCCCTTGTAGATGTCTCCATCCGACTCAATACGACCGACTTGGGAGCTGCCAATATACAAGTCGCCATCCGACTCGATACGACCAATCTGAGAACTACCCCGGTAGATATCGCCGTCAGATTCGACGCGACCCACCTGTGAACTACCCACGTACACATCTCCGTCGGACTGGAAGTCCCCACGGTCGCTGCTGCCGACGTACACGTCACCATCGGATTGAACCTCTCCGACTTGGCTGCTGCCTTCGTAGATGTCGATGTCAGATGCCATGGCTGGACCCGCAATGGCAAGAGCGAGAACGGTCAGTGTCTTCATGGAAAGTCTCCTAGAGAGTAGTCATGCCCCAATCCGCCACCATCGTCCACCGCGATGCATTATGAAGCGCGCCGTTGGAGGATCTAATGGGTCGGATGTTCGAAAAGCGTAAGCACACCATGTTTGCTCGTTGGGACCGAATGGCCAAAGCATTCACTCGGGCCGGCAAGGAAATCACCATAGCCGTCAAGGCTGGCGGTGAGAACCCCGACTACAACCCGGCATTACGTCGCGCTATTCAGAATGCGCGCTCGGTAAACATGCCGAAGGACAAGATCGACAACGCCGTCAACAGATCGCTGGGCGGCGACACCGAAGATTATCAAGAGCTGATCTACGAAGGCTACGCGCCCCACGGCATCCCCGTCCTCGTAGAGACCGCCACCGACAACCCCACCCGCACCATCGCCAATATTCGTCTGGCGTTCAAAAAGTGTGACGGCAACATCGGTACCTCGGGCTCCGTCGCCTACATGTTCGAGCGCATGGGTGTGTTCAAGCTCCTCGCTGAAGGGCTCGATCGGGACGATCTAGAGCTAGAACTCATCGACCACGGCCTTGAACAGATGGAAGACGACGAAGACAATGACGGCAACGCCATTCTCATCATCCGCTGTGCCTTCACGGACTTCGGCACACTGCAGACGGCCATCGAAGCGAAGGGAATTGAGCCGAGCTCATCGGGTTGCGAGTACATTCCGCACACACTGACTGAGCTCGATGACGCCCAGACCGAGGACGTACTCAAGCTCGTAGACCGTCTCGAACAAGACGATGACGTTCAAAACGTGTACCACACCGTGGCCTAGCGCCCCGCTACCGCCGAACTCGACCAAGTGGGTGGCGAAGCATCGCCCCACACACTCTCTGGCTGAGCCCTACTCCGCCCCACCTATCTACACGGCAATCTCTAGACTCCGTGGTAACTGAAGCAGGAAGGTGGCTCCGTGACCGCTTCCCTCACTGGAGCAGGTCAGCACACCACCCAGTTCCTGTGCTGCGCAAGCACTGGTGTGCAAGCCGAACCCGTGGCCGTCCGCCCGAGTGGTGAAGCCCTGTGCAAACACACGAGAGAGATTGGCAGCCGGAATCCCCACGCCGTTATCCCGAACTCGGAGTGATAAGAAGGTGCCGTCTGCGTGGCATCGAATCCACAAATGACGGCCATCTCCACGCGCTGCCACAACGGCTTGAACAGCGTTGGAAATCAGGTTTACCAATATCTGAAGCACCTTGTGGCGATCGATACTCAAGCCCGGAAGGTCATCCACCTCACAGGTTAGCTCGACGCTATTTTGCGCAATCAGCCCGGCATTGAGGGTGAGCGCATCGTCCACCAACTCTTGAACTGTGCAGATCTCGCTCACTCCTGCAGCTCTGGCAAACGATTGTTGAGTTGAGACAATCCGGCGAATATGGTCGATGTTCTTCGACAATTGCTTGGCTTCGTCAATGACCGCACTTCGGTCAGCGTTCAGCCGGCGCGCAAGCTTGCGAACATACTCGGCCACTTGACGCCGACGGTGCGGTTCCGACAGATCCATTTGTTCATTTGCCAATAGAATCGCCAGCGCTTCAAGTCGGCCGTCCAACATTCCTTCGGCCTTTCCCGATACCATCCACGCGCTGACGTTCACGCTGTTTAAAACGTTGCCAACATTATGAAGAACGCCAGTTGCAACCTCCGACATGCCAGCTAGGCGCGACGCTTCAATGAGCTCGCTCTGCGTGGCTCGTAGCTTCTCAAGACTGTCCTCAAGTCGGTCATTCACCCGGGTCAGTTCTTGGGTACGAACATCCACCCGCTCTTCAAGGTCTTGCCTCGCCTCGTGCAGCTGGCGATACATCCGAACCGCATCCAAGGCCACTTCGACATTGCCTCGAACAGTCTGCAGAAACGGTTCATCATTCCGCCTCGGCTGGGCCTCCAGAACCTCGCGCCCCAGCTCAGACGGCAGAGTCGCCACCAGTAGTCCCCGTGGCGTGCCAGCCTGTCCCCGCACGGTGAGCACTACATTTACCTCCGCCTCTCGTCGCGGACGCTTGTCTTCCGGCGAATCAAGGCCATCGATAATCTCGAGCAACCGACAGATATCCGCGCCTGGCTTTATGTGGACTGCCTGGCAAGACGGCAGCTCATGCACATCGTAGAAGTGCAACCAAGCGTCGACCTGGAACTCCTGTTGCTCGGTGCCATCCCGGTGCACGACGACCTCTGCTTTTCCGTCGTCAAACGCAACACCTACCACCATCGGGACCGGGTAGACGTCGCGAATCAACGCCACCCATGCCTGCACCACAGCCTTGGGGGAGCGGGCCCGCGATGTGGAGAGCGTAAAGGCGTTCAGCTTGCGCATCCGGTCCATCTGACGCTCAAGGTCTCGCTCAATCGCATACGCACGCCTCTCGGACTGCGCCAAGAGCAGAACCTCTTCGTCGACCACTCGCCTCTCGAACTGGTAGTGCCCAACCAGGTCTTCAAGCTCTGTAATACGGTCTTTCGCGTTCACCGTCTTCCCCCTCTGCCAACGCCGCGGTCGAGTTTCAGATCCACACGGGCCGACGCCTCGTGCGCACACCCACCCTCTCGGACCACACGACCAAATCCAACCGTACAGCAGGTTTGTTGGGATTGAGCACGTTCCAAGAACGCCAACACAGAACCTCCATGCCCCCTTATCGGTCCAACTCTTTCACTGTAAAGCAGAGGGAGGTCACTGAACACCGCGCTGGCAACCCACCAGGTACAGCGCTAGGCCAGCCGCCATCAGGAGGTCCTCATGGGACAGCTCACCCCCGCTCGCTTCGGTCGCGTTCTCACCGCCATGGTCACCCCCTTCGCCTCCAACGGCGATCTGGACCTAGACGCAACAGCGGCACTGGCTCAATGGCTTGTTGCACACGGAAGCGATGGACTGGTCGTCAATGGCACCACCGGCGAGTCTCCCGCACTGTCCCCCACAGAGACACTCCAGCTATTCCGAGCCGTGCGAGATGCCGTGGATTGCCCGGTCATCGCAGGAACGGGAAGCAACGACACCGCGCACGCGATTGCCCAGAGCAAGGCAGCGGCCGACATGGGCATGGACGGGTTGCTGGTAGTCACGCCGTACTACAACCGCCCATCCCAAGCAGGCCTGGAGCAACACTTCAAGGCCATCGCTGGCGCTACCAAGACCCCGGTCATCCTGTACGACATTCCTTCGCGCGCGGGCCGCAAAATCGACACCGACCTCATCATCCGCCTCGCAAACGAAGTCGACACGATTGTGGGCCTCAAGGATGCTGCCGGCAATCCGGCGGAGACTGCACGGGTCATCGCCGAGGCACCGGCCGATTTTCAGGTGTATTCGGGCGATGATGGCCTCACCCTCTCCCTGCTGTCCGTGGGTGCTGTTGGCGTAATTGGGGTAGCGACACACTGGGCTGGCGAGCGCATCAAAGCCGTCGTCGACGCTGTTGACGCAGGCGAGCTGGCCACAGCACGTGCGTTGAACGCCCAGCTCATTGAGAGCTACAGCTGGGAGTCGACCTTGGCATCCCCCAACCCCATTCCGGCGAAGGCCGCCATGCGAGCCCTCGGACTGTCCGTCGGCCAGTGCCGGTTGCCGCTGGGAGATGCCCCAGAAGGCCTTGATACGGAAGCCCGCGCCTTGGTCGCGCGTCTGCGCAGCTAGCCGTGTATCGGCTGCGACGATGGGTGGAGAGCGTCGGCGGACACGCGCTGGACATCGATGGCATCGCAAACTTTGAAGATGCCTGTTCAGACTTGGCGAGCCGTGGTCCCGAGGTCCACGCCAACTACCAAAATCTCTGTCCGATGTTCGGCGTCACCTGGCCTGCTGCTCGCGGCCTATGCCGGCGGCTCAGCACCACATCGCTGCGCGGCCGATCGGTGCTGGAGCTCGGATGCGGTCTAGCTCTGCCGAGCCTAGTTGCGGCGAAGATGGGCGCACGGGTGATTGCGACCGACCAGCATCCGGACACCAAAGCATTCCTACGCCGAAACATGCGCAACAACGACATCACAGAGCTACGCTACGAGACTTTCGACTGGCATGGAACGTTACCTGCTGGCGTCGGTGAGCGCAGCTTCGACCATGTCATTGGCAGCGATGTCCTGTACACCATTGAGATGCCGGACATCTTGGCGCGGGCTTACGAGCGGTTCATCGGCCCCAATGGAACCGGATGGCTCACCGACCCAGGTCGGCCGTGGCTGACCGAGTTTATCACCGCCTGCGAGGGGCTCGGCTTATCGGTCTCAGACGATGTAGTGGTCGGCGACGACGGCAAAGACGAAGCATTCCTACTGCTGCTCCGCCGTAGCTGAACCGGTCTACTCGTCTGGTTCCATCGAACACTGCAGCGGGAATCCAGCCTGACGGGCCAAGTCCATGACTTGGTCTACGCGTGTATCGGCGACGTCTCGTGTATAGACGCCGGCCACGCCAATCCCCGAGTTGTGGATATGGCGCATGATGCGAGTGGCCGCGGGGGTGGACAAGCGGAAGATCTGCTCCAAGATGAACACCACAAATTCTTGTGTCGTGTAGTCGTCATTGTGCACCAGGACCTTGTACATCCGGGGCTTTTTCAGATCTGTCTTCTTGCGGACTTTGACGTCACCGTCTTCGTCGCGCCGGCGCGAGGACATAGGCAAACTCTCCATTCAACTGCGGTTGAGACCGCTTACTTGGCCGCCATTAACGGGTTGTCAACCTGTCGGGGCAGTGGTTGACACGTCCAACCATGTCAGCAAGGTCGTTGCTGTTTCTGCCGGGGTCGTGGCCACGACACCTTGTTGAATTCGGCCGTGCCGCATCTGTACCGGACGCTCGGAAATCTGCTTGCGAAGGGCATCCGTAGCGACCGGTGTGCGACGAGCCACGTGCCAGCGACCGTAGCTTCGCGCGTCAATCCGGTCGGACAGCGCCATGGCGATGCGTCCCAATGTGTTGCGTGCGTTGGTCTCCAGCCAAGGGTGCACCGCCAAGTGGCCGTCTTCTCGAACGACGGTGGCATCGATAGACAACGGCCCGCGGTAGTCGAGCGACTGTGCCCATTCCCCTGCCTGACGGGCGGCAGCCAAGAGAATCGGTTCCACCGCCGCGCTGTCCCCGCCTCCGTGAATTTCACGCTGCAGCTCGGGTGGTAGACCCCGGGTCCACCGGCCCAGCCAAGCTCCAGTGTAGGCACCATTAGGTGCGGTCTCGAAGCGGCTGATGCCGTCAATACGCACGTCATCGTCTACGGTCACATGGACCGACAAGTCCAGAACCCGGTCGTACCAAGGCTGCACCAAGACCTCGCCATGACCGTCCAACTGGCGACGAAGCCACGTGCGATGAGCAGCTGACAACGGGCCACGACCGCGGATGCGATGCGTGCCTGACGCACTGAAAGGGGCCTTAATGACCCAAGCGCCGTCGCCCAAGTCCCCCTCTTCCGTCCACACCGAACCGCGGTCGCTGACAATGCCAGGAAGGGCCAGCGTCTGGACTTGCCGAGCGGTGGCTGTCTTGGACGAGAGTACTTGCCACGCTGGGTTCCACACCGGAACGTCGCCCAGCACCTCGACATCACCTGGCACGTCAACGTCAGGGTTCGGCCCCCAAGGTTCCACGGAACCCAAAGGATGGATGCCGAGATCGCTGCGCGTGAGCGTGTCGACAAAGCGCGGGACGACAAAGCCCGCATCTGCGAGCGCTCCACAGAAGGCCGGCGACGGACGGGGAGCGACGACAGTGTCGTGCGTCGCACACAAGAACATCGGCAATACCGCGAGATCTGCGGACACACGAGTGGAAATCGCACTGCGCGGAGTACCGCTGACGACCTCTTCAATACCGGCGTCGAACCACAGAACACGCCCAGGGCGCCCTCGTGAGCCGCCGACTGTGCGCAGCCGCTCGACCTCGGCCTCGGTAAATCCAGCGGCAATGCGACCTACTCGGTCAAACTGCGGGCCACGACCTCGGGCCGGGGTGAGAGGCGGCGGGAGGTGCTGCTCCCACGCATCGATCCGGTCGCCGTCCGTCCACCGGTCAAACCACACCAGACCGTGTGCGACATGCCGGATTTCGTCGGTGTACACCGCAGAGAGGACATCGGCGGTCTTGGGGTCTCCGGCGTCGGCAAAGCGGGTGCGCCAGGTCTGGCAGAAGTCGAGATTCGCCACCTCAAAACACAGCGATAATCCAGCTAGAAAGGCTTCTGGAGTCTGGATACCGCCAAGGGTGTCCCAGAAAAAGCGACTGACCGGCACCACCCCAACGTCTTCCCCGCACGCCCGAAGTCGCGCCAGGTACATGGCACAGTGGCGCTGCTCATCGCGCAGCGTAGCCACCAATCCACGACGGAACCCCGCAGGAGCATCTGGCCAGCGTAGCAATGCCAGCGCAATCAGCTCAATCGCCTGCAGCTCATGATTTGCGAGCTCATGAAGAACCCGCGCACGCCCATCCTTTGCCTGAAGGTCCTCTTTCCACACGCTGGGCAGCTTGCGGTGTGAGGTTGGAAGAGCCAGTTCTTTTGGGCGACCGGGCAGGAGCGGCCGAGTATGCGCAGTTCCCCCACGAACGCTGACCTCTGGCCACGCAGCAAGCTTGTCCGCAAGGGTTGTGCCGTACAGGGCTTGCTCGGCGTAGGACTGAACGGAGGCTGGAGTCATGCCGTCACCTATCCGGGTGGTCCATCCAAGGGCAGCTGTCCGAACAGCAGCAACGTGTTGTCACCGGTCGCGCGCCCTCTCAGAACGACGTCATCTGCGCCATCTCCGTCAAAGTCGGCAGCTCGGGGCTCATGGGTTCGAGACGACCAGTTGACGGGCCCGAGCGCATTGCGTCGGGTCCAGTCCACTGCGGCGGCAAACTCACCGTCCTCGTTCAACAACGCCCAGGTAGTGCTCGTGGATTGTCTGCCGACAAGAAGCAGATCCGGCGCCGAATCGCCATTCACATCTGCCCAGACGGGTTCGTGGTCGTTCTCGGACCACTCGGACCCATCCAAGCCATATCGGAAGGTCCAAGACAGCGCAGTCCCCAGTGTTCCACCATCATTGCGGGCGTATTTCGTCTGATCGCCGCCCCCGCGACCCTGCAGTAGAACATCTGCGTCACCGTCTCCGTCCATATCGGTCAGGTGCAATCGGTGGTCGGAGGCCGCCCATGTCGCGTCATTGATGCCGCCTTCATCGGTCCAGTCGTCGTACAGCAAAAAGCCGGTGGGCGTGGACAGCAGCACAATGGGGAAGTTGGTGCGGGTACGTGGCTGAAGCAACAGGTCATCGTCACCGTCGCCGTCTAGGTCAGCGACGTGCGGAATCCGGCGACTGGTGGTCCATCGTGAAGCGTTCATGCCGGCGGCCGTCGTCACGTCAACCGCCGTCTCTAGGTCATCGCCCCTTCCCAATAATCGAAGGGCAGTACCGGACGGCCCAGTGGGCAAGAGCAACACATCAGCGCGGGTATCGCCGTTGAAGTCCCCGACTACCGGTTCATGGCCCGCCCAGCTGGCACGCGAGGTCAGATCCACCATCTCGGACGGCCCTTGGTCACTGCCCAGAACCGCGCGGGTGGGTCCAAGGCCACGGGGTACGAGCAACGCGTCATCAAAGCTGTCGCCATTGACATCCAACACAACCAAGGCGTGGGATTGAGCATCCCAGCCTCCTGCCGACATGCCGTCTACGGTGGTCACCGTGCGCTCGTGGCCGAATCCATCCACCGGGTGGCCAGGCATCCAGTAGGTTGCGTGCTGGTCCAAAGCGGTCTGAAGCAGCAGGTCGTCGAGACCATCGCCATTAAAGTCGCCGGTGTGACTTACGCGGTAAGAAGCGGCCCACTTGGCGTTGCTCATCCAGAAGCGGTCGCTGATATTGCCCGATCCTGATCCCCGAATGGTGCAGGTATCATCGGATGGTGGGCAGCCTTCGTACACGCGAACCCAGTCAATGCGGTGCTCAAGCGGCTCGAACAGGTCAATGTCCCAGCCACCGGTTTGAACGACGGAGGTGTTGAGGATGAAGTAGAAAGGGTCATCCGGAATATCCACGGGGAAAGCGGGCCATTCGGAGCCAATTAGCGAGCCATCGTTCGCGCCAACGACGTCTCCGATGAGCGGCGTTCCCGCCTGCAGCTCCCCCATCATCCAGTCGTCTACGTAGAAACGTAGGTAGTCTGGGGTCCATTCCACCGCGTAGGTGTGCCAGTCTTCGGCGAATCGTGGCTCACCCGGGTCGTGGTGGTTTCCGCTGGAGTGATGGATGCGCACATCGTCTACATCGATACCTCCATGGAAGCTGCCATGAACGTCCGTCGGGTAGTGGGCGACCGCTTCCATGATGTCGATCTCACCGGCAACCGGCCAGCCTCCGTCTGTGGGAAGTAGCCAGTGTGCGGGCCACGCTCCGAGCTGATTCGGAATGATGGCGCGTACTTCGAAGCGCCCGTAAGCCTGGTTGAATCCAGTTGGGGCGTGGTCGGGATTGCTGAGAACGGCACCCGCACGGATGGGACAATTCTTCGAAATGAGGGAGTTCGGTTCATTTATGCCGCAGTTCCACGGCCCATCTCCGGCGGCATGGTCGGCAGACAATCGCAGCTCACCATCCACCACCGAGACCTGTGCGGGGTCCAGCGCGTTCATGCCTTCACCGCGCGCAGCTAGGCCCCAGTCCATCCAGTTGTAGATGTCGTAGATCGCCCACGTACACTTGTTCAGGTCGGCCACTTGCGCGTAAACGGAGGTGTCGCAGTCCGCAGTCGACCAATAGCGATTCATACAAACGGGAGGCGTAGTCACGGTATCGTAGCAGGGGTCGTTGTCTGCGCTGGGGCCGTCAAAGTCGTCTTCGAAGGTCAGGCGCCAGCGGCGAGACTGCTGCCGCTCGGACGGCTCATTCGGCACAGTGGTGTCCGGATCGACATCCGTGTCTGTTCCCAAATCGGTGTCGGTGCCGTCGTCGGCCTCTGTCGACGCATCCGTATCGGCGTTGGTGTCCAAGTCATCTGGGGACTCCGTACCTACGTCGTCTCCGGTCTGTCCATTTTCAGACGGTCCGCACGCGACCAACAAAAGCCAAAGTGGCCACATAAACACCCCCCAAACATTCGATTACCATGCCCAGCACCAGCGTGCGGCTACAGTGTGTACATGCCACGTGACGACGACGCCCTTCAGCGACTCTACGGAGACACCCCACCCCCTGTACCCACCCGAGTCGGTGGTGTGTCTTTGGTATGGGTGGGCATGGTGATCGGACTCGGAGCCGTCGGCGTTGCCGGGATGTTGCTCGCCACGACCATGGGTCTGCGGCCTGACCCGGTCAGCGACCGCTTGGTAGAGCTGGGCGTTATTGGTGCTGGAGAAATCGTCACGCTGATGTACGGCACCCCAGAAGACGGCTGCCTCATCACCCCTGACGCCATGGTCACCTGGGACGAAGCAGGCGCCACGCGGGCAAGTCTGATCGATGCCGTGGTCAGCGAAGAGCGCCTCCCCCACGCACTCGTCGTCACCAGCGACACCACCGTGCGCTGCGTGTTCACCGATGACGTCAGCTACTCCGTCTTCTCGGAGCTCGTGCGGCGCGGCGTACGGCCAACGCGCGAAGCGTGGCGGACCGTCGACCCTAGGTTGCAGTAGGGTGGAGGGGTGGTCTTGAGACTTTGGACCTACGAATGGCTGAGACGACAGCGGCCACACGACTCGCGCGGGCGAGAGGTGTGGCCGAGGGT
Source organism: Myxococcota bacterium (assembly GCA_047626195.1). Lineage (GTDB taxonomy): Bacteria > Myxococcota_A > UBA796 > UBA796 > CAJXTB01. The sequence continues at coordinate 9,833 of JBLHSN010000070.1, read as the reverse complement.
CGAGGTGACTGGGTTCTAGTCGACGACGGGTGGGCCTTCGGTATCGGGGTCAACGTCGATGTCTGGGTCGTACTCGGAGTACGTTTCCGGACACGCCAAGAACTCACCGGGACTCGCGATGCGGCTCATGAAGTTCCGACGTGCCGCTGTCCGCGCGTCACCATCAAGATCAGACGCCACATTGAGGTGACCGGCGCCGCTGAAGGACCACTCCTCGACAATGAAGGTATCAGCGCCAGACGACACGGTAATCTCACGACAGGCAAGCCCTCCGTCATATTCCCAAGCCTCACCGGACCCATCTGTTCCAACAACACCGTATACGTCGACAATTACGGCATCCGTACCATCGCCGGTCGCAGGACCTTGGAACAAGATGACCACATCGTCGCCGTTGATGAGTGACCCAAGGTCGAAGTTGTCTGGATCAACGCCGAAGGAGGAGTGAAACTCCCCACCTGATTCGGCGTCATCGACAGAGTACGGTGTGTCGCCGTTTTCGTAGGAAATCACGTATGAATCCGACGCGGCAAGCGAGCCACTAAGAACAGTGCTCACTCCGCCAACGAGTTCGCTGCCACCGTTGTTCATGTTGCCAATACTATACAACGAGAGGTCAGCAGGACCGGTGCCAATGTTGGTAATCTCAACCCACTTCGGCAAGCTTCCGGGCGCGGAACCATCCATTATCTCTGTGATAATCAACACGGCAACGCCATCACCGGTGTCCGTGTCCGTGTCCGTATCGGTGTCCGTGTCCGTGTCCGTATCGGTGTCCGTGTCCGTGTCGGTGTCCGTGTCGGTATCGGTATCGGTATCGGTATCGGTGTCCGTATCGGTGTCCGTGTCGGTGTCGGTGTCCGTATCGGTGTCCGTGTCCGTATCGGTGTCCGTGTCCGTGTCGGTGTCAGTGTCCGTGTCCAAATCACTGTCGGTGTCGGTATCGGTGTCCGGGTCTTCGGTATCGGCTTCGGTATCGGTATCGGTGTCCGCATCGACTTCAGTATCCGTTCCAGGATCAACGTCGGTATCTTCCTTAACGGGGCAACCGACCAGTAGAAGGGCGGCTAGAACACTAAAAGAGGCTGATAAGCGCATGGTGTCTCCTCACTCAATTGCGCGGCCGGCCTAGCACTTCTGGTGCCAACCTGCTTGACCAGGTTGTCGGTGTTGCCGAGTTGTTGCCGAGAGCCCCATGCTTTGCAAACTCACCTGAGACTGTCGTGCACCAGGTGTGGGTAATTGTCCTCCCAGTGGAGTAGCTCCCAACTATGGAACGAAGGAGCCCCGTCCCAATCGCGCCCATACGATGTCGCTTTTCCATAGCTTATCAGGCACTTAATCCCCGGGTAAAACCAGGGAATCCCCAGTTGCCAGCAGCTTTTACCCGCATCAACGTCGCGGAGCGTCGGCCCTACCCTTCAGGCAGACACTGTATCGGGTCCGGCACCCCGCATTCGTCGTCCATGGGCACGCCATTCAGTCGGTCTTGCACCCACGCCCACTGCAGTGGAATGGACGATGCGGCACCTTCGGTGTGGTTGGCGCCGGCGCACTCGATGACGTCCATGTCGTAGCCTTGGGCGCACAGGCGGGGGATGTCGTCGCGGTTGGTCTGGTGGTAGACGAGGTCGTCTGCGCCGCTGTAGACGTACAGGATTGGCGTGTCGCTGATTCGCTCAAAGGGTCCGGTAGCCAGGGAGTTTGCCGCGAGTGCGCAGCCCCATGGGCCGAAGTCGGTGAGCGTGCCATCGGCAACGGCTTGGCGGAATGTCTCGGTGTACACGGCCTCCACGCTGTCGATGTCCGAGTAGGCGTCGCCGAAGTCGCAGCTCGCGTCCATAGTGGTCAATAGCGTGGAGGCAAGTTGGTAGGGCTCGTCATCGGTGAGGACCTCGGACAGAGGCTCTTCGAATCCATACCAGTCCGAGTAGGTCGCAAGAGCAGCGGCCAGTGCGAGCGATGTCGCTCCTTCAACCGTGGCACCATGCTCGGCGAGGCCGACAACATCTGTGGGAGGCACGCTTGCGACTACGCCAACCATGTCGGCGGATGGAAGGTACCAAGGAGCGTATCGCTCACTCCACAGTGCAGCGAACCCCCCCTCGGACCCACCGAATAGAATGGTCTCGCGAGACACCGTTGCGTCTACGCCGGACAGCTCGGGAATCAGTGCCCACGCCGCCCGCAGTGCATCGAGAGAGGCGACGGCGGTGGGCTCGGCAATGATGTACGGATGCACCTGGTCAGATGCGGGACCAAACCCATTCATGCCCAAGTAGTCGGGGGCGACGACAGCGACGCCTAGGCTGGACAACAGCAGGTTCCCAGCAGCGCCTTCAATGCCCTGGCCGCTCGGAGCACACTCATCGGTGAAGCCCGTGGTTCCGTGAAGCCACGCCAAGGTTGGGACCGTTGCGTCTGTCTCTGGGAACGATAGCAGTGCGGTCGCTTCAACGGTCTCCCCTCGGTCTTGGGTGAGGTAGCGGAAGCGGTACAGTCGGACGTCGTACTGAATGTCCAGTAGATCTGTCGGGAAGCCAGCCCCTCCAATGACGCCGCGAATCGCCTCGGCAGTCAGGTCGAGCTCCGACGCACGCTCCCAGCTCACAATCGTACCCACTTGGTCGCGAGGGACCCATTCGTAGTCCGTAGGACCACAGGTGCTCGTAGGAAGGTCAGTTAGCGGCGGCGCATCCGAGGTATCCAACTCGGCATCTGGCTCCGTGGTGTCCTCGGTTTCAGGAAGTCCAGGGCAGCCGGCGAGTAGACAAAGTAGCGACAGTTGAAACACAGCGCCTCCAGCCGATAGACTGCCCGTGGCAGACCGAGTCCGCAACGGTGCTGACTAATCTCCGACACGTCTCGACACCCTATCGAACCTTTTCTTCTTGCGCGTTCCACCGGACGGAATATTCATTCTGCATCCGGAGTCACCGTGAGTACGAAGCGAGACGACATTTTGAACGCCGCTCTCCGCTTGTTCTCGCGCCGCGGTTTCTACGGCACGACCATGCCAGAGCTGGCACGTGAGGCGGGTGTGGGAGCCGGAACCATCTACCGCTACTTCGACAGCAAAGAGACCCTAGTCAACGTGTTGTATCAGACGTGGAAGGCCAAGATTACCGAAGAGGTCTACGCTGACCTTCCAGCGGACCTGCCGTGGAGAGCGCGGTTCACCCTGCTGTGGACCCGACTGTTCGACTTTACCCATGCCCACCCTGAAGCCTTCGCATTCGTCGATCTACACTTCCACAGCGACTACCTGAATGAGCAAAGCCGGAGCGTCGAGCAGATGTCCGCCACCACGCTGTTTATCATGGTGCTCGAAGGCCAAGCGGACCAAGTGCTCGTAGATCTGCCGCCAGCCGTGCTCATTGCCATGGTCTACAGCGCCTTTCTTGGCGTCGTTCGCGCCGAGCAAGCGGGTTACGTCCTGGTTGATGAGGCACTCGCAGCGGAGACGGAAGAGCGCGCCTGGGCCATGATTCGACGCTAAGTTCTGGACGCAGTCTCCTCCCTTTTTTTGACCTCGAAACCCCTCAATAGGAATGAAGATTCATTCCTAATCTTGGAGCCCACATGACCCCCAATATCATCCTCATCACCGGTGCCACCGCCGGTATCGGACGTCACGCAGCGCTGACCTTGGCCCGGCGCGGGCACACCGTCATTGCTACAGGACGTCGCGAAGAGGCACTCGCGTCTCTACAGGCGGAGTCGGCAGGTCTACACCTGACCACCCTCCGACTCGACGTGACCGACGCCCAGAGTGTGGCGCAAGCCGTCGCATCCGTGCACACTCTGACCGCGGGTCACGGCCTAGACGTCCTCATCAACAACGCCGGATACGGGCAGCTGGGCGCGGTGCTCGACGTCGACGATGGCCAGGTTCGCGCTCAATACGAAACCAATGTGTTCGGTGTACTCAACACCGTACGCGCCTTCGCCCCGGCCATGATTCGCCGGGGTTCAGGACGCATCCTCAACGTCAGCAGCATTGGTGGCCTGTTCACCCTGCCGCTCTTCGGTGTGTACAACTCGACGAAGTACGCGGTTGAGTCTCTGTCAGATGCGCTCCGTCGTGAGCTGCGCCCGTGTGGCGTCGACGTTGTCATCATTGAGCCCGGCACCATCAACACCAACTTCAGCAGCACCGCTAAGGCGAGCGTTGACAGGTCAGGCAGTGCTTGGTTCGACGTCTACACCACTGCAGAGTCCAACTACGCTTGGGCAGAGCGCATGGCCCCAGACCCCACACCCATTAGCCGCGTGATGACCCGAGCCATCGAGTCGCGTCGTCCCCGTGCACGCTACACAACGCCATGGCGTGACAAGCTCGCTATCCAGGTCATGAACCTGCTCCCCACACGCCTGGCCGATGCCATCGCCTCGGCCTTTTTCGGTCTTGGGAAGGTGCATCCCCAGCGCGTGGCACCTGTTCTGCTCGCCGAGGTGGCCTGATGTGGGTGCTACTTGTCGTCGCCGCAATGGCCCAAGACCCTGACGCTCTGGACCACGCCCACTGGAATGACGTTGGTGAACGACGTTCGGACGTTGGCTTGGTCCACCTTCGCAAGACCACCATAAACGACGTGATGTGCATCGAAGGCACCGTAGACGTGCCCGCGTCGGCCAGTGCGCTGCATGCGGTCACAACGCGCATGGTCACGTCTCCGGACTGGTCGTCTGCCGACCTCTTGGCTTCCGAAGAACTTGCCCGCGACGGAGACAGCTTCGTGCTCTATCAGCACTTCAACAGCCCCGGCTGGACGTTGTCGGCGGACCGATACTGGATTGTCCAAGGAGTTCCCGAGGTCCTTTCCCCAACAACCTCGCGCTACAGATGGCATCGATTGCCGGCATCGGATTGGCCAAGTGCGGCCCTGCAGTCCGAGGCCGTGTCTCGCAACGCCGTGGAGATGCCGGCCAACTACGGGGAATGGCTGTTCACCCAGCAGACCAGCACCACAGCCCTACGGTACCGCGCCTGTGCGGACATTGGCGGACGAGTCCCAGCAACCTTGGTCACTTGGCTGACCACCCAACAGGTCCCCGACTTGATTGCCGAGCTGGCGACCGAGGCCCTTCGTGCAGGCAACAACGGGTAACAGACCGCTACTCGGCGTCGCTCAGCATCAGATCACCCAGCTTATCACGCATCAATTTCGGGATGGGACTCGGCTTATTCGCGTCATAGTCGACAAGGACAACTACCCCAATTCCCTTGGCGACCAGTGCTCCGTCCGACAGACGGTGAGCAAGATGGCGCATGGTGAATGACGTATTGCCAATGCGTTCAATGTACGCCTGGACCTGGATGGTGTTCGGCCACACGACCGGCAAAACAAAATCGCAGGTGGTGCTCGCCAGAATGGGACCGACGCCCTGGGCCGAGGTGGACTGCAGTCCAATGGCGCCAAACAGGGCAATGCGCGACTCCTCAAACCAGCGGAAGAAGTGGGCGTTGTTGACGTGCCCAAGGGCATCCATGTCTCCCCAGCGAACCGGGGTCTCAATGCAAATCTGTGGCTCGCTCATTGTGTCGCCCTCCGCACTTCGGCTATCGCGTCACGCACATCATTCCGACAATCTGGTGCTCGTGCGCTAAACACGGCGCATGCGCATTTCACTCATGGCCACAGTCCTCCTTATGGGCTGCGCCTCCGAACAGACCATCCGTACCCAATGCCAGCGGCCGGGTCCCTGTTTTTGCGAAGCCGACTGTGTGGAGCCAGACTCCGACGAGCCGGCCATCCAGTGCCCGGCTCCAAGAATCTTCGACGTCTCCACCACCTACACCATCGATATTGGCGGCACCGGCTGTGACGCGATCGCCGAGTTGTGGGGCGGCGGCGGTGGTGGCGGTCTGACCGAAGGTGGGGGCGGCGCCTACGCTCTGGTGAACGTCAGCGACCAACAGCAACTGAACATCCAAGTGGGCTTTGCTGGAGCCGGCGGTGGCGCTCCAGACGGCGCAGGTGGCGGAGGCTCAGCAAGCTGGGTGTATGAGCCTGGGGTGAAAACCTTGGCCGTTGCGGGCGGCGGTGGAGGCGGTGCCGGTAGCGTTCCACGACAAGCGGCCGACGGAGACCCCGTTCCTGCGCAGACCGGTACGGACGGCGCAGCGGGCACCAGCGGAAGCGGAAGCGTTGGTGGGACAGGCGGATTTGCTGCCGTCGGGTTCGGAGGCCGAGGCGGTGACAGCAACGGCGGCGGTGGTGGCGGAGGTGGATCCGCCCCCGGAGTTGGCGGGGGTCCCGTGGAGCCTGGAATGACCGGCGGCTCATGGAGCTTGGACAACAATATTCGTCAACCATCCGGTGTAAACCCAGGCAATTCGGATGACGCTGACGGCGCTGCAAAGGGGGGTGCACCCAACACAGATGGCGCCCCGGGACGCGTCGTCATCCGGTTTCGGCCACCTAGCCAACAGTAGCAAAGCCACGATCGGGAGGCGAACTCCGTTCAGCGTGCTACTAGGGGCGAAAATGGAGGGCCCCATGGCCGGTAAGTCGGCGCGTCATCGCGCAAAGCTCAAGGCAAAGCACATGAAGAAGCGTTCGCGTGACTGCGGATTCTCCAAGGTTCGCAAGAAGGGTGGACGCGTCAAGCGCTCCGGCAAGCGTCCCGTTTCGGGTGTCTTGGTCGGCTAATCACAGCTGAGATCCAAACGGGTCTCACGGTGATTCGAACCCCTCAATAAGCCCCGGTGCACTCTGCACCGGGGCTTGTTGTGTTGGCGCAGGTTCGGCTGTCCGGCTTTCCAAGCGGCGCTTGTACACAACACTCTGTCCGCCACGACCCTACCCACATTGCACACCCGTCAGATAGACAACACCATGTCCCACGGTGGCTCGAATACACTCGCCAATCCCCCGGCCGCTGCAATGCCGTCCACAAGAGCTGCGAATCGGGGATGACTGCACAGCGTGGCGCTGTCGCCGATCTGCAAGAGTGCGCGGCGCGCTCGCGTCAAACTCACGGTCAGGCGGCGAGGGTCGGCAACAAAACCCAGGTCCCCGTCGGTATTGGAGCGTACCCAACTGACGATGATGACATCGCGCTCGCGCCCTTGGTAGGCGTTGACGGTCGCGACCTCAACGCCGGGGAGAACTTGGCGTAGACGAGCCACTTGCGCGCTGTAAGGAGCGATGACGGCGATGGACGACCGGGCCACACCGAGCGCTACAAGCTCGTCGACCAACAGGCTGACCAGCTGGGCCTCACCAGGATTCGCGAGCGAGCGCGTGGCTGTGTCCAGCCTCTCCCCCAAGCCGCTACCCGCGGTGTCGATGAACCACGTAGGCATGTCGGTCAAAGGTGCCGACGTGACGCTAGACAGCCCGCTAAGCGGCTGAACGCTCACCGACGGATGGTCAACATAAGTAGGCCCGTACACCTGACTCACCAACGCCCGAATGCGTCCGTCCATCCGATGCTGGACCGACAACATCGGCGCTTCAAGTCCCGCGATCATCAGACGTTCCAAGACTGACGTCTCCAGCGCACTGCCGGCAACGCGTGTCACCGGCCCGAGCTGCTCGGGGTCCCCTACTACAATCAGCCGCTGCACCCAGGGAACGGCCACCCACACAGCCGGCTCCGTCGCTTGCGTGGCTTCGTCTACGACAGCGGTGTGAGCGGTCGGTAAGGAGGATGCCCAACGCCCCAGCGACCCGAAGGTGCAGGCAATGACGTCGGCACCTTGCAGGACATGGTCTTGCGCCTGGTCAGCAACGCCTCGACGCTGCTGAATGAGACGCCTTCGCTCCCAGTGGTCGGTTGTTCGGGAAATATCCCGATTCAGTGCAGCCAACGCAGCCGCGAACGGGCCGGTCTTCAAGCGACTGTCCAGCGACAAGGCTTCGACATCCGGATGAATCCGCGAGACCGCCCCCAGCCGAACCACGTTCAGGCCCAGCGTGTGCGCCGTCAGTGCCAAGTGGTCCACGGCGGCATTGCTGTCGGCGAGCGCCCAAGGCGTATCTCCTCGGCGAACCAACTCTACCAGCATCGCTCCAATGACCCGCGTCTTGCCCGTTCCCGGAGGTCCATGAATCGCCGCGAGGGCGTTGGCCCGCAGAGCATGGTCCGCGGCAGCCACCTGGGACGCATTGAGACCCGCTAGAGTGGCGCCCTCTTGCTCGCCCTCGTCCACCTCAGCGCTGAGCAACGCATGCACCAACGGGGTGTCGAGCTCGGACGCACGCTCAAGGGCCTGACGGTAACGAACCCAAGTGGACGGGTCTGCTCGCAGGCCGACATCAATGCTCGTTCCGGACTCGACCGGTTCAGAAACGGTGATGTCGACAACGCGACCATCGTTGCCACGGCATCGGCCCGAGAGAACCTGCCCGCCGACGGTCACGGCAACCGAATCGCCGCCATCAATGCCATCATGCAGCCACACCCCTTTCGGAGCGCGCGCGACGATTCGGAACTGACGCCCCGCCCAATATCCTTCCTCGACCATCAACAGCGGAAAGGCCACACCCGCGGCAATGCGCTCGTCCAGCGAGCACGTTTCCCAGTGCGCCAGAGCCTCTCGTTCGGCACGTTCTTCTTCTTTCAGAGCTGCATGCAGCTCTGCCAAGCGTGGAGGCAATATGGGATGTTTTATAGGGTTGTCCCGCTGAAGCCGAAACCGTCCAGACACCAGACTTCGCCGCCTTCAACTGGAGCGGCGTCAAACGTTCTTGGATCAATCACGGCTTCGATAAGCACCACATTCTCGAAGGTTCCCGCAAGCGTCTCGCCATCGGCATTGGGAGCCCCCGTAAAAACAACATCGCCGGATTGCGCGACGAAACTCTTGCCGCAGGTCGAGCTATCCGTGCAGTCACTAGCGATGCTCAAGCAGACGGTACAGTCCGAGAAGTCGTCGCGTGGAGAGAAGGTGTGGGTGTGTGGCCCCTCAGGGGCGCCGGAGGCGTAAAAGACCTCCAAGTTTAGGCCGTCGTAGTTCGGGCTCACTGAGGTCGTCGCGGTGTACAGGTCGTACCCAGGGATGTTGACGAAGTCCTCGTCGACCGCATTAAAGCCGGCTCGGTCGCACCCCTCAACGGCAGTGTCGCTGTCCGAGCCAATATCGGAATCGGAATCACTGTCGGAGTCAGAGTCGATGTCGCTGTCACCGTCGGCTTCCGAATCACTGTCTGAACCGGTGTCAGCAACCGGTTCGGTGTCAGCAACCGGGCATGCGATGAGCAACAAGCACAGGGACAATGACAGAGAGCGCACAAAGCCTCCAACGTTCGGAGCGTGTTTAGTAGTACGTCTTAGAGCCAATGCCTAGGTCGTGGACGGCCGATTCCGCATGTGCAGAGCAATCCGCGTAAAGTTCTGTTCCAGCCGGTCGCGGGTGTCCGGGTCTGCCACTTCAGCCGCGAGGGCAATGCGCATACAGTGCATCCACTCCATCGCCGCTCGGTCATCCACAGCAAAGGGCATGTGCCGCATTCGCAGACGCGGATGGCCGTGCTTCTCCATATACAGAGGCGGTCCACCGCTCCAGCCGCTCAGGAACTCGTACAGTTTGTCCCGCGACGTCGTCAGATCAGCCGGGTGCATGTCCCGCAGCGTCTTCACCGCAGGGTCCGCGTCCATGACGTCATAGAAGTGGTCCACCAGTGCACGAATTCGAGGTGCGCCGCCCATGACTTCGAAGAGTGTTTCCATTCTGGCTGCTTATCCCAACCGCTCGGCAGAACGTGATCCCTGCACCACCTTTCGCCGGAGGTTTGTGCCAACACACTGCCTCTCAGCGCCAAAAGCCCGCTACAGTTCACGCGATTCCGGGTTGCGTTGACCCCTGAACGTCCACTCGCGAC
>JBLHSN010000069.1:0-21698 GCA_047626195.1 Myxococcota bacterium | reverse complement strand
CAAGGCTGCCGAGGGGAGCAGGGTGGCTTCGGACAGTCCCAGATCCCGCAATTGGCGCTGGATTCCAGACATTCCAACCCTCTCGGCCACTTTTACAGCGGGGATGTTGCGACTGCCTTCTAGTGACCGGCGAACGGTGATCTCGCCGACGAATTGGTGGTCGTAATTGGAGGGGGTCCACTGTGTGCCGTCAACGCGCCGGGTGATGGGTTCGTCGAGAAGGACGGTGAGCGGTGTCAGGCTGGGGTCTGCGTCGAAGGCAGAGGCGAGAATCAAGGGTTTGACTGTGGAACCGACTTGCCGCCATGCTTGGGTCGCTCGGTTGAACGGGCTCTCGTCGTAGTTACGGCTGCCAACCATAGCCACGATGGCGCCGTCTGATACTCGGATTGCGACCAGAGCGGCTTGGGCTTCCGCTGCATCGGGGTAGGCATCGCGAACGTCGGCTAGACCCTGAACAACGGCGCGTTCAGCGTGGCGCTGCAGGGCAGGGTCAATCGTCGTTGTGACGTGGTAGCCACCTGCAATACCGCCATCAAGAGCTTCTTCAAGTTGGTCTACTGCGGCATCGACGGCCCAGGGGGCTCGGCGATTTGCGGCTGGGACGCTTCCGCCGGTGACCATAGGCGCCGCGCGAATGGCGTCGGCGGCTGCTTGTTCGAGGTGGCCTTCAGCGACCATGCGACCCAGAGCCAAGTTCCGCCGTTCGGTGGCCCTCTCGGGGTGTCGTTGTGGTGACCAAGTGTTCGGACTGGAGATGATGCCGGCCAGAGTCGCCGCTTGTCCAGCATCTAGGGAAGTCGCTGACACACCAAAGAACGCACGCGCTGCCTGCTCTACGCCGTGGACCGGGACGCCACCCACTTGCCCAAGGTACACCTCACCCAAATAGAGCTCCAGCAAGGTGTCTTTGCCGAGAGTCCGCTCTAGGGCAGCCGCGTAGAAGGCCTCTTTGATCTTGCGCCGAGCGGTTCGCTCCTGCGTAAGAAACAGGTTCTTTGCAAGTTGCTGAGTAAGCGTCGATCCCCCTTGCATCGGACCTTGGCCCGTGATGTCGGTCAGGATGGCACGGGTCACACCCAGAACATCTATGCCCGGGTGACTGCGGAATCGACTGTCCTCCATGGCCAAAACGGCAGGTTCAACCCACGGACTGAGCGTACTCAACTCCACCGGATTACGGTGGGCTTCCAAGTCGCCAATTACGGCGAGAGGAACCCGACCTACCTGAAGCGGACTGGGCCCGACACCCCCGACGTGGTCCTCTTCAAAGGTGATGACCAGGCGTTCGCCCTCACGGCTTCGTACGACAAAGGTCTCGGCACTGTCGTCGAACTGTGCGGCTCGGGGGGCATTGGCGACCCGCTCAAAGCCGGCTGCGAGGAGGTCGCGGGAGAGGTCATGCGAAGTGATGGGGAGGCCTGGGACCACAGCGTAGGGGGCGGACCACACAACGCCGGGTTCGCTGACAACAGGATTTTCGAGCCAGTAGTTCACCTCGTCTACGGCATTTCGATACTCGAAAACACACGCGGCGGCTCCCCCGAGGGCAAGGCCTAGTGCCACCACGCCGACCTCGGTCAGCGCCGTTCGTAACCGTGACGGTGGGCGGCCTGAGTTGCGACGTTTGGACGCCGCTCGGTTGGTGGCATTTCGAGTCGACTGGCGTCGCTTTTCAGCCGTTTGGTTTGGCTTATTTACGCCTCGGGCCGACGCCTTTGTGGCAGCGTTCTTATTGGCGGACGCCCTCTTTTTGGCAGGTGCCTTCTTCTCGGCGGGTGCCTTCTTCTTGGCGGGTGCCTTCTTCTTGGCAGGTGCCTTCTTCTTGGCAGGTGCCTTCTTCTTGGCGGGTGCCTTCTTCTTGGCAGGTGCCTTCTTCTTAGCAGCGGACTTCTTCGTCCCAGCCTTCCTCTTTGCTGCTGTCTTCTTTGGTGTTGGCTCGTTCTTGTCGGCCATGACCTACAGCGGCGCGCCTTCGCTCGCGTCAATCACGCCCTTTGGACCGTAGGTGACCCAGTGCAGCTCGGGCAGGGAGCGCAACACAGAGACTTCGTTTCCGTACATGTCCATCTCCAAGATGGCACCGCCGCGAGCCGGCTGAAGGATGGCACCGGTCTCCGGGTCGACCCATGCGTAGGGCAGCAGATTTGGTACTTCGCTGACGACATCGCCCTTTTCGAGATCCACGAAAATGACCGTGGCCGTGCCTTGCTCCGGCTCTTGGAAGCGCACTGCAGCGTAGCGTCCTCCGGTGATGCCCCACAAGCGGTCGACGGGGACGTTGAGGTCGAGGACATCTTCGCCAATTGCTGGGCGTTCTTCGGTGACGCTGACGGACAGATCGTACACCGACAGCACACCGTCTTCGTCCATCACCAACATGTCCGGGCGCCGATTGACGAAAGAGACCAGCGCGACGGGAACGTCTGATATGGGCTCGGGTGGTGGGATGGCGTCTTCACCCGTCGCCGGATCAAGGACGCGAACATGCCCTTTGGGGGTAATGACACCCAGCCACGTACCGCCACCGGACAAGGCGAACTGCTCGACCCAGCCGAGCTCGAAGACATTGTTTCCCTTGAGTTCCCACCAGCGCAGACCGCCTCGATCCAAGAGTGTGGCAACGACAGCACCGCCGACCTCCATCTTGGGTGTATTGGCAGTGTCTCGGCCCGCTTCGAACAAGTGGCGTCCACTCTTGACTTCAAAGACCTGCAGACCTGAACCATCATCTGGCAATCCACATAGAAGGCGTCCGTCGCGGTCCACCTTGACCTCTACGAAGCGCTTGCGAGCTGGGAATGGACGACGACGACGGCCCCGCGTCCACACCGCCATCTTGTCGCCGTGGGCTCCGATCCGGTGGTGTCCGTATCCAGTGCAGCAGACGATGGGCGGCAGAGACGGTGTGCGTCCAGGCCTATGGAAGCGCCCGTCTTCGCCGCCGATAGCGAGACCTTCCCAGTCCCACATGCTGGCGACGGTCGGGTCTGGAGCCCCGTGTTTATCACTGGCTACGGGTTGTAGGCCGGGCAAGCTGAATTGGTGGACCGACCGCTGGGACACCGCGGCAACACGGTCACCTGCCGGATTGATCAGAATGCTCAACAGACCGCTGCTGCTGCGGGCGCTGAAGGAGTTGGCAATCCGTCCTTCGGGAAGTTGAATCAGCGTGACCCCCCCTCCACCGAGGGCGACGACGTGGTGGGAGTCGGGGGTGAACAGCGCTTCCTGCACTCCGCCCGGCACCAGCTCGAGATCGAGTTGTTCATGAGTGAGCATGTCGAGCAACTTGACCTGGCCCAACGTGTCGATGACCAACAGGTGATCGCCTCGGGCATCGAACGCGATGGACTGTCCGGCGAAGCCCTGCCAATTTACGATGCGTTGGTTGCGCTGGATGTCGTAGACTCGGACGATGCCGTCGGCCGAGAGTGCAGCAATAACGGTGCCATCAGGGTGAAAAGCCAGGCCGCGCATGGCCCGCGCTTGGCCGTCAGCACCGGCTTTCTCATCGCGGAAGACTTCCGTGCCGTCCCAGGTCTTTAAGACGCTGAGCGTGCCGTTTTCGTCTCCAATGGCAGCGAGAGCGCCACCTTTGGACATGGCAACGGCGTAGATGGCCGTCTCCATTGTGTAGATAAATGCCGGGTTACGCTCATTCGGTCGTGTTATTGCGACCGTTCCCCAGTCGTCGGCGGTAATGGTTGCTCCGGAATGGGGATCACACACCGCAGCCGAAATGGCGCCGGAGTGAGGTTCAGGGCAGTACTGGTCGACAAGGCTCGGTGGATGCATGCAGCGCGATTAACCTACGCGCGAGCGAGGAGTGAGCACGTGGTGGTTGTGGGTGTAGACATTGGCGGAAGTGGGCTGCGCGCAGCGGCGTTCAGCGGCGGAAAAGTGACGGACGTCCTGGAAGACGTTGGGGCACCGCAAACCGTGAAAACTCTGGTCGAGCGGGTGTCGCGGTTGGTGGCCCGTCTGGGTTCGTGCGCGTTGGTTGGGGTGGGTGTGCCCGGATTCGTCCGTGACGGCTACGTATTGGGCTCGCCAAATCTTCCGTTTTTATCGGGCGTGGATCTGTGCGGTCGACTGCGGGAACGTTTGGGGGTTCCTGTGGCGCTGCTCAACGACGCGAATGCCGCCGCATATGGGGCATGGGTCGCGAGTGAAGACCGGTCCGATCTCTTGGTTCTGACCTTGGGTACCGGTGTTGGCGGAGGCATCATCTTGGGAGGCCGACCGTTTCAGGGGGCTTCGGGCACGGGGGCCGAGCTCGGTCATATTCACATCGGTGGAGACATTCCTTGTGGATGCGGTGCTGTTGGCTGTCTGGAGACTTGGGTCGGCACGGCTGGCCTGAGGCGTCAGGCCGAGAGACTTGGGCACTCCATTGACAACGTTCTTGAGCTTGTCCAACGGGCGGACGGTGGCGAGGTGTGGGCACAACACCTGCTTCTGGGGGCGTCGCGTGCTCTGGGCCAGGGCCTTCGAACCCTGCTCAACACCCTCGGGGTTCAGCGGGTGCTCATTACGGGTGGAGTCGCGGGTGCCGAGGCGTGGCTTCGCCCCGGCGCAGAACAGGTGCTCGCGCGGTATGGCATTCCGAGCAACACCGAGTTCGTACGCATGGAATGGCGCGCAAGTGCGGCTTCGTGGGCCATTGCGGGTGCCGCAGCTCACGCTCAGACTGTTGCGTACGACCCTACTACGTCGTCGTCGGGCTAGACTCTCCCCATGTCTACTCCTCTCGACTTGGTTCTGTTGGTTCACATGCACTTGCCTGCTGGCGGCACCGCCGCTGCGTGCGAGCGCGCTTGGTCCAACTGCTTTGAGCCCATGCTTGGCGCCATCCATCACACACCGGATGTACGCATTGGGCTGGTGTTGTCCGGTGAGTTGGTTCCTGACTTGAGCGACCGCCACCCGGAGGGACTGGACTGGATTCGGGCTCTGGTTGACCGGGGCCAAATCGAGCTGGTTGGCACCGCGATGTATGAGCCGGTGTTGTCGTCGATTCCGGAAGCCGACGCGGTCGGTCAGTACGAAACCCACGCCACCATGCTGCGCAAGACCTTCGGCGGCCGAACAACGGGTGCCTGGCTGCCCCATGACGTGTGGGATCCGTCGTTGCCGCGAGTGTATGCGGCGGCAGGGTTGCGCTGGGTTGCGGTTCCTGAGCGTCACCTAGAACGCGTGGGTCTGGCGAAGGGTCAGGTCAGCGGAATTCACCATACCGAGCGCGAAGGGCACTGCGTCGCGATATTGCCCGTGGATAGTCGGGTTCAAGATGTCGCGGCGGAAGTCCCCGTCAAGCGCATTCTCGCTCATTTGCGGGGGCGTGAGCAGAAAGGGCACAAGCTTGTGGCTCTGTCATTGCGAGCAGAGCGTTTCGGGCTCCACCCTGGAAGCTCTCCGCGCCGCGACCAGACTTGGTTCGCAACGTTACTCGCGGCGATGGCTAGGTCTGAGGCGCTCAATACGGTGCTTCCGTCGCAAGCGGTCGACCTAGGCGGGCATGTCCGGTCGGTCTACCTTCCATCGATGTCTCCGGGAAATCACGATGCCCCGTGGGAAAGCCACCTCGTTCGTTACGATGCAGCCGATCGTCTGCACAAGCGGGTCCTGCGAGTCAGTCGGTTGGTAGCGCGACTGGCTCGCAGGCTCGATGAGTCTCGCGTGGAACGGCCTGACCCGGCCGTCGTCTTGCAAGCGCGCCGATACCTATATCGGGCGCAAGCGAGCGAACCGTATTGGCACGATACCCATGCGGGTGTCTACGACCCACAGGTACGGGCCTTGGCATGGAAAGATGCTATTCGAGCCGAGAACACGGTCCTTCAAGCGCTCGGACAACATCAACGAGCGGTTGTCGAGCTTGTGGACGTGGACTGCGACGGCTCTGACGAGTTGGTGCTGCGGTCTCGCGACTTGACGCTGGTCGTCGACCCCAATCGAGGTGGTGGAGCGATTGAGTTGTCCGACCATCGCAGTCATCGCAACTGGCTGGACACGTTCCAGCGCATCGAGGAGCCGTACCATGCTGCCATATCAGCCGCGGCGGCCAGCCCTGGAGATGTCCCTGCTCACATGGACACACAGGGGGGCACTCCCGCAGAAGACGCCGACCGCGCAACGCTACGGCACCTGAGCTCCATTTTGGGCTTCGATGCCATACCTCGTACGTCCTTTGTTGAGCATTTCCTTGGCGAGCGGGACACCATCCGAACGGTACGATCAGGCCAACAGATGGACGGTGCGCGTGCGCTTATTGAACGCCCTTGGAAGGTTATTACCGCCGACCGGGCAGGGGACGATACCCTTCGCGCGGTACTCGCTTGTGAGGCCACCCTGACCACCCCAGCCGGACCTCGTCCTGTGCGTGCTACCAAGCGCTACACCCTGCGGCGTGACCTCACCGCGTTTCGGTACGAGCTTGAAAACACCGGTGAGCACGTCGTCGCAACCCGACTTGCGATGTCCATGGACTTGGCGGTCTCAAGTGGCACGGCGGCATGGCTGGAAGTGGACAATGAACGGGTTCCACTCGAGGGAACACGCGACTGTGGCCAAGTGGAGTCCTTGCGTTTGGTCGACGGAGATCGGGTCGTAGAGCTGCGAACCTTGCAGCCTGCCCATCTGTGGGTCTACCCGATTCAGACGGTTCATCGTCACCTTGGCGAGTGGCACGACGCACTTCAAGCGGTCTGCCTGATGTGGATACATCGGGTGAATATTGGGTCCGGCGAACATGAGCGCTTCGACGTGAAGCTTCGGGTCCTCCCCGGTACCGGCGCGATCCCACAACCGTGATAGGGCGTTGGCCGACCGCGCACCCTGCGCAGGGGTCTCTGGACACGCCGGCTCTGGCTGATGCGCCGCTCCGACCCCACTACGAACTCATTACGTTGGACAAAACATGCAGCGAAATCCTGTTACCCCCAAGGGCTACATTGCCCTTGAGGCAGAACTGAAGCGTCAGAAGAGCATCGTGCGAATCGGCATCGTCCGGGACATCGAAGAGGCACGCGCCCATGGTGATATCAGCGAAAATGCCGAATTCGAAGACGCCAAAGAGCGCCAGTCGATGTGCGAAGGCCGAATTGCCCTGCTCGAGAATCAGGTCGCGGCAGCTGAGGTCATCGATCCGTCGAAAATGAAGCAGCAAGACCGCATCGTTTTTGGGGCCACCGTTGACCTTGAGAACGAGGCTGGTGATGCGCGCACCTACCAGATCATCGGTGAGACCGAGTTCGACATCGATAACGGTAAAATCAGCTGGAAGTCCCCACTCGCACAGGCCCTGATTGGCAAGAATGATGGGGATGAGGTCGAAGTACCTGCTCCCGGAGGTCGGCAAGTCTGGGAGGTTGTTGGGGTTCGCTACATCTGATTGCGGGAGTTGCCATGAGCAAGGATACAGAGGGCACCCAAGAGGTGCCTGAGGTCCAAGCGGTTGTTCCTGTGGACGCCGACAAACCCGCCGAAGAGGCGAATATTGGTGTTGAGCTCGCTCCGGCGGAAGCAGAATCATCACCAGGGGTGGATGCGAAGCCCGTTCCGCCGCGTAGGTTGAGACTTTATGAGGTAGAACGCGCGGTCTCGCCGTTGCGTCGCCTGTGTAGCTACGCTGCGCGCCGGCCAGAAGAAGTCCGATTTATGGAAGGAACCGGGAGTCGATGGGTCGACAAACTGCTCACCTACCCGCTGCCCGACTCTGTTGCGCTCGACGCTGTGGAGTTGGGTCGGCAGCTGAGCGGGATTGACACCATCGACGCAGATGAGCGTATTACCCGCATAGGTGAGCTTAATGCGCTCATTGCTCGTATTGACGCTATGCTCGGACTGCCGCTGGACCGACTGAAGTTTCGTCGGGCGTCCAAGCGGATTTTTCCGAGGAAGCAAGTTGAACTCCCGCCGGCTGAAGAGCCTGTCGCAGAGGTCGATGAAACAGTCGAAGACGACTCGGAAGACTTGCGGGTCGAGTCGGCTGAGCCACGGGTCTCGTCGCGTAAGCGCGACCATCGCTACCGGGTTCCGCGCGAACTCGCCGAAGTCCGTCCAGATGAGGCGTCATTACCGGGTGGACCTTGGTGGATGGGCGAAGGTATCGGCGCGGTGACTCTGGACAACCGTGGGCTTCCGCCCGCTTGGGTCTCGGCCTTGGCCATCGCAGATGTCCACACCTCGACGGACCTTTTTCGCCTGCAACCGTCCGGCTATGAAACCGTCCGACCGGTGCATGGCGCTGGAATGGATGTTCCCGCTGGGCGCGTTGCCCTCGGTGGTCGTGTTCGTCAGCGGTTCACTGCGATTTCTCCACAGGGTGTTCGTCGCACCCGTGCGGTCATCAAAGGCGCTGGGCCTACTCAGCTCCAGTGGGACCATGAGGTGCCTCCCGGTCTACTTCACCCCCTCAAGCCTGGTACTCGGGTTGTCGCTATTGGTGAACATGCACCGTCGGAAGACGGACCGCAGATCTTGACCGGTGTGGAGTTGACCGCGGGCCTCACACAAAAGCTTGCTGAGCTCGCAGAGTACGGTCTGGAAGGTGTGCACGACCGCATCGTTCGCGGTGCGTTCCGGATGTTCCGTGCGGACCTCGATGACCTGCGCGACCCGCTCTCGGAAGCGGTGTGCAAAAAGCATCGTCTGTTGCTAGCGTCAGAGGCCTATGAGGCGATTCATGGCGCTTCAAGCCAGCGCCGTGCCGGTTGGAAACGTCTGGCCTTTGAGGAAGGCGTCTATGCCCAGCTTGGCCTAGCGCTGGGCGAGACGGCCAATAAGACAGCAACTCGCGGTGTTGCTCACCCAGTACTGCACAGCCTCGCCACGCGTCTCACCACCTGGCGTGATGTCCAAGTGGATGATGACCATCTGATTGCCTTCGAGGTCATCAAGCGTGACCTTCGCGCAAGTCGCCCAATGCTTCGGGTCTTGGCCGGGCGTCCTGGAGATGACCGCGACCGCGTTGCGCTGCTGACGGCAGTGACCGTTGCGGAATCGAAGGCGCAGGTTCTCTGGCTGATGCCCAACCCCGTCATGGCCGAAGCGCTGTTTACGTTGTTTGAGCCCATGCTGCGAGAGCTGGGCTTGGTGTCGCGTCTGCTCGGAGATGAACCGAGTCGACCCGTCCGCGATGCCCTGCGCCGCGGTGAAGTGCACATTGTCTTTGGCACATTGGAACTCGCGAAAGCGGACCTGCAGATGCGTCGGCTTGGGCTGGTCATTGCCCAGGAGTCTGTCCCAGGAGAGACAGAGCGTAGCGCTCTGGTTTCAGAAGGCACAGCGAGCCCAGATATCTTGATTGTTCCCACCCGAGCCATTGGTGCTGGCCACTTGCTGGGTCCTTACGCAGAACACGCGATTAGCTGGGTGAAGCCTGCTCGCTGGCCGCGGTTTCACACCATGTTGGTGCCTGCATCCAAACGTGACGCTGCGTACGAGGAGGTACTCAAGAGCATTCAGGCTGGGGCTCAAGCCCTCATTGCCCTTCCGATGGGCAAGTCGGGGGACTTGCTGGAGCCTGAAGAGGCCGTTCGTGTGCGAATCACTCTGGAGACACATCTTCCAGGCGCTCGGATCCAGCTGTTTCACGGTGCCTTGTCACGTGAAGAGCGGAATCGTCGCTACGAAGACTTCCAGCGGAGGCGATTTGAGGTCCTTCTAGCAACCCACGCCGTTGAATTTGGTGCAGATACACCCGGTGCTACAGAGCTTATTGTGGAACAGGCCGACCGCATGCCACGCGAGCGACTCAGTCGCTTGATGCACCGCTTGGTTCACATCGAAAAGCCAACCGTTCGCCTCATCCATGGGGATGACCCCAACCCCGCTGGAATGGAAGTTCTACGCAAGCTCAAGCGGGGTCGCATCGATGATGCACTGGCTCCAGAACCATTTGAGACGAGCGAACCTAAGCTGTTGTGGTTGGAACCCAGTCGTGATGTAGACTTGCTGTTGGCCGCTCGAACCGTAGCACTAGACATCCTTGTCAAGGACCCGACCCTCCAACGTGCCAACGTGTCGGATATTGCACGCGCGCTGGCGCTGTGGTGGCCAGGATTATTCGACGGCGAGTGTCCGGTAACTGTTGGGAAATCGGATGCTGGTTCGAATCGCCGTCGCCGTCGCCGTCGCCGTCGCCGGTGAGACTTATTACGGAGCGGCCGTGTGCGGCGCCCGAATGGGTGGCTGCTCGTGAGCGACTGCGGAACGTAGAGGAATGGGCGGCGTGGCTTCCAGGGCTGCAGACCATCACTGCCTGTGGAGCTTCGTACTGGATGACGCTCGCGGATGCACAGGGAGTGAGGATCCGGGTTGAGCTTCAGCAGGAAGACCAACGGGTGGGTCTAGAGTTGGTCGAAGGGAGTGTACGCAGCTTGAGCGCATCCTTGTTGTGGAAGGACAGCACGATTCGGCTCGTCATTCATCTTGACCTACACAATCCACTACCGGGTGTGCTGGCGCGAGAACTTGAACAGGTCTACCCAGCGCGCGTACTCTCGGCCTTGCTCGCCAAATTGGCAGCGCCTCCGAGTTTTTGATCGATGAACCGGTCAAGACGCTGGTTGATGGTGTCCGGATACTCAACGATAGCCGCATGGCTCCCTTCTGGCAGCACGACCAGCTCAGAATCAGGAATGAGGTCGGCCATCCGATAGCTGCGGTGGAGTGGGGTGAAGAGGTCTTTTTCACCTGCGAAAATCAGAACCGGAACGTGGACTTCGCACAGAAAGTCTTCGAGGTCATGTTCGGAGAGACACTCGACCATCCGCAAGAAGACCGCAGGGTCCATCTCCACCAAGTGGTCCATGTACATCTGGATGTCACGGTTCGACGCATAGTAGCGGTCCATCAGTCCGGCGCGTCGTCCGAAAGGAATGGCCACGGGAGAGGCGTACAGAGGATGTAGCAGCCACGCTCCTGTGCTCCCCGTCCACTTGGTGACCTTGGCCAGAGTGTCGAAGATAGGCTTACTCATTGGGCTATCGAGGAATGTATCCATCGGCCTAGCGAACGTCCCAAACATAGGGACTAAGGCACGTACCCGTTCTGGGTAGCGCTTGGTGAACTCCAAGATGACTTGGACACCCATTGAGTGACCTATGAGAATGGCGGGCTCGCTGACGCCGGCGCTCTCCAGAATCGCATGCATGTCCTCAGCGACGAGTCCCATCGACAAATCCGCGTTCAGCGGGTCCTCGATAGGGCTCGACTGTCCATGACCTCGATAGTCCCACAGCACTACGGTGAAGCGGTCGCGGAAGTGGCGGGTGATGTACTTGAAGAAGAAGGTGCTGACGCCAACGCCATTGCAGCACACGATGGGGGGACCGCTGCCCACTGCGCGCCAGTACAGGTCGGTTCCGTCCGCGGCTCGTGCAAATCCTGAAACGACGTCCATCAGTAGCCCCTTGTCCACCATACAGGAACGCCCCGAGGGCATACCCGCGGGGCGTCTGATCTAGGTGGTGGAGAATAGGGGATTCGAACCCCTGACCTTTGCAGTGCGAACGCAACGCTCTCCCAACTGAGCTAATCCCCCACACGCACGCGACGTAACGCCGGACAGCCCCACGCGTCAAGGCGCCTGCACTAGTCTAGGCCACGGGCGAGCAGGTCGTCTTCACTGAGGCCTAGGTAGTGACCGAGTTCGTGGAGAACGGTGATTCTCAGCTCTTCTAACAATGCCTCGCGGTCCGTAGCGATACGCTCAAGATTCCGCCGGTAAAGAAAGATGGCCGCCGGAAGGACGGGAGTGGAGTCACTTGGCGCACGCTCAGAGAGCGGCACTCCAGTAAAGTAGCCGAGCAGCTCATGGGGGGCCGGAACCGGGTCAAAGCCAATGAGGGTTTGCCGAGACGGGACCTCTTCGAGGAAGAAGCTCACTTGCGGCAGAGTGGCCTGAACCAATGGATGCATGGTCTTCACGGCGACCTGAAGCATGGACTCCACCATCGCGTCTGTGAGGCGAACTGGCCATGGGAATACCGTGGGCAAGCGGATGGAGGCGCGGCGGAAGTCGCGGTCTGCGCCCAAGAAGTCCCCTCGCTGTTCGCGCACAAGCCCGCGCCACCACCAGCCTTCACCACCCTCTGGGTCGAGGCGAATGGACCGTGATGCGGCGGTACCCGCTCCATCGAAATCGAGCGCATAAAAGCGGACAGCTGCGAGTCCGGCCCAAGCGTCGCCGTGGCTTGGTTCCGCTTCGAGCACCATCCGATACATTGCCTCGGCTCGCTTGTCATCGCCAAGCAACCGATGGGCTTCTGCTACAAGAAACTGACCATCGATATGACTTGGCCACAGCGCTTCAATACGCTCGCACAGGTCAAACACCTTTGCCACATCACCCGCCGTCAGAGCATCGTCCGCAGCGTCGATCAACGCGTCAACACTCGCTTGGTCCGCTGGTGATGGCAGACTCATGGAGTGGCGGAAACGCCCTGGCCAGAAAACACCCCTTGACTGGCGAGAACCGCCAGCACAATGAGAGTCACCGCTACCAGTACAATGCCGACGTACATGGGGGTACGTGAGGCGGTCGGTATGGGACTAATCGCCTCAAAGACCACCGAGGCTCGTCCATTTCTATCTGTGACGATGTGGACGACAGCACTCTGCGGGGGATTCTTCACTTTGGAGGAGTCTACATGAACGCTGATGGTCTGTTCACGGCGGGTCGGGTCCAGGATTTTTGGGGACACAGTCAACCAGCCGGCATCTGCTGAGACGCGGGCAGGAACGGGTGCCTTACCCCGGTGGCGTACACGAATCTCATGGACAACGGGCGAGTTACCAAGTTCGACGTAGCGAATAGGAGCCCCGATGATTTCAAGCTGCGGGGTCATGGCGGCCGCATCCAAGCCGAGGGTCTGACTTGCGGTCAGTGAGTTCGGTACGGGAGGGGGCGCGCCTGGCGCATGCGTACGAGGGCGGATGGGCGGAGCTGTGGGAGCTTGAGTCGAGTTGCCCGAAAGGTGAAAAGGGTGCGGTACTGCGGGCCGTGACGCCCCATTATGACCCTCAGTTAGCCTGATGAGAGTGGCGTCGAACGTGCCGTCCGAGATACTCAATCTACGTGCCATGTCCCGTAGATGTTTGCTCTGCTCATCAGACACCGACCCGCCGGCTAGAGCACCCTGAATGGCCATCTCTAGAATGGGCACTTGCGTGGCTTCGTGGGAGGCAATGCTGGCTCGCTTGTAGCTCTCGATGTCCTCTAAGAGCGACTCGAAAGCACTGCTGTATTTTATGAGAAACACAGCTTCACGGCGGTACTTTGGGTTCCCCTGCATGCCCTGCATCTTCTTGCGACGCGCGCGCAGAGACGCCTTGGCCTCAATCGTTGTCGCACCTGGGGCGAGGCCCAAGTACGCGATGAGGTCAGCAGTGCCGGTAAGCTGGCCGAATTCGGCCGCTAATTCCAAGTGTCGAGGATCCATCCACCACCGTTGTACAGCCAGGTATCCCCCCGGTCAACGCGGTGACGCCCAGTCTCGGATTAGTCGACGGCAATCCGCCGGGTCCGGTCGCGTGCCCGCTTGACATCATCGGGTGACATACCGCCAAGGAAGCGGATTTGGGCTGCCCGGGAGCGCCCCGTTTCAATGTCTATGACCCGAACGGACAAGATTTGGTCCACACCGTAGGCGTAAATAACCTCGATCGGCGTGCCGCGTGGCCGCGGCGGTAGGCCGGTTAGCTCCACCTTGCCAATTACCGTCACCTCGTCGCGTACCGACCCTACGCCTTCGGTGACCTCTACTCGCACAGCAGTCATGTTCTCGTAGGCGTAAGCGAATCGCCCACGCACTTCATGCGGAACCTGCGTGCCAGCAGGGATAAGCTCGACAACGCGCTCTTTGCGAGACCGATCAAGCACAATGATACCGAGTGGGTGAGTCGTGCAGTCCTCAATCGTCACCGGCGGTAGGATGCGATTGTCAACCTTGAGCGCCTGCTGAGCGATATGTCCGCCGTAGGCCAGGCCAATTAATGCGGGCGCTGGGGAGTTCGGCGGACGCGGCGTTGGTGCAGGACGACCTGAGTGGACGGCCCGCACGGAGGCCCCAGGCTGGGTCACGTCGTCGGCGGTGTCATCTTCGACGCGAGTTACTCGCGCTACTGGTTGTTTATTCCGAGCCTTATCAACCATCGCCTTACGTCGCTGCTGGAGCGCAGGATGGTTGGGGCGATGACGGAACACTCCGGCCAGACCGGCGCCGGTTGCCACGCACTCGTCTGGGTTGACGTTGGCTGCCGGGCCTCGTCCAGCCAAGCGCTTCAGCGCTTCCCGAATCATGGGCATGCGTGTCGACCCACCGACCAGCAGCACATCATCTAGGTCCGACCACTTCCACTTGGCCGTTTCGAGCACCAAGTTGGCCGTGTCTTCACACTGCTCGACCAGATCTTCAGTCATCTCTTCAAACGCCACCCGCTTGACCGGAACCACCATCCGTTTGCCACGGTAGTTTACCGGAATCACGGCGCGTTCCCTGGTAGACAGGCTAATTTTGGCGTGCAGACACCGCTCGTACAGCTCTTGGTACGGCGCTGGGTCATCTCGTGGGTCAAGGTCGTGCTTCTTGACGAACTCCTCGGCCACATAATTGAGCAGACGGTCATCCCAATCTTTGCCGCCAAGCTCAGCATTTCCATCCGAGGCAATCGTGGTCAACCGCGTGCCGCGAATGTGCATGCAGGTGACATCAAAGGTTCCGCCACCCAGGTCAAACACGAGCAACTTTCGATCTTCGCCGATGTTGTCCAGACCGTAAGCAATGGCCGCCGCGGTGGGCTCATTGATGATGGACAACACGTTCAGCCCAGCGATAGCTCCAGCTTCCGCTGTGGCGCCGCGCTGTGCACTGTTGAAGTAGGCGGGGACGGTGATGATCGCGTCCGTGATGGTCTTCCCAAGGAGCTGCTCGGCATCTTCTTTCAGCTTCTTGAGAATGAGCGCGCTGACCTCCTGCGGGGTGTACGCTCGGTCCCAAAAGTCTAGGACAAAGTCCTCTTCACCCATGCTGCGCTTGATAAAACGCACCACGTTTTCTGGGTCGATGACCACCATTTTGACAGCTTCGTCGCCAACAACACAGCCTTCTTCTTCGTAGAAGTGAACCACTGACGGGGTGGTCGCAAACCCTTCCGCGTTGGGAATGATCTCCGCTTTTCCGTAGTGATTGACGTATGACATCGCCGAAAAGGTGGTGCCAAGGTCAATACCGAGAACAATGCTCTCTTCGTCCGCCATGTCGTGTCAGCCCCGCCCGCCGGAGTTCTTGTCACGAGCCCGGTAGATGACCACCTCTTCCGCACGCAGCGAACGTTCGCCTCGACGGAATCCGCGCTTGAGAACTTGGGCAATTTTGTAATCTCGACGTTCATCGTCGGTATTTTCGACTTTAACAGCCTTGTGGATCTGACGGTCGAAGGTGTCGGCCTCTTCCACAGGCAGCACGTCGCGCCGGTACAGAACCTCAAGAAACTCGTCTACGAGGTACTGAAAACTATCGGCGATGACCTCAGGGGATGCCTCTTGGCCGACGAGGCTCTCTTGGAACCAGCTCATGCTGTCGTAAAACAACAGCAGGTCGAGCAGTAGGCTCTTCTGTGACTGGAAGATAAAGTCGTCTTTGTACTGCTTCAACTCTGCGTAGAGCGAGTCGAACGCCTTCTCTTTTGTCTGGTCGTTGGCCAATCGGTCTTGCAAAGTTGCCCGCATCTCTGCGAGTTCTTGGCGCATGGCAGCCAGTTCGGTTGTCGAATCGGGCACGTCTGATTCCTAAGAGGAGAGCTCGGTAGCGAGGTTGATGAACGTACCCTCGAGGTCCAGAGACTCACTACAAAAATGGTAGTCGGTGGGACGGCTGGCGATTGACTGCAAGAACTCGGGTTGAACCTGCCCACCGACACCGATGGTAATGATGCGAGCGCCAGAGGTGCGAAGGCGGTGAATCTCGGCCAGCGTAGCGTTGGGGTCGTCCGGATGGCCATCCGTCATGATGACAAATACCCGCTGAATACCAGCTCGTGGACGCAGAAGGTCGCGGGAGTCACGCAGGCCATCGGACATTGGCGTAGAGCCGATGGGAGAGAGGCGGTCGATAGCCTCATGCAGGCGAGGCAGATCGGCGGTCGGTGTGCTCTTCACGCCGCCGGGGAATGCGATGACAGCGACCTGGCGCTTTGGCTGGTCCAGAACACGCTCAACAAAAGCGTGAGCAGCGGCTTTCGCATCCTTGATGGTCCGCCCGTACATGGAGCCAGAGCAATCGATGACAAGAGCAACCTGCATCGGAGCCCGGTTCTGGGCCAAGTCTTCCAGCGTGACCTGCCCCCCTGCCAAGCGGTGAGGCAGAATCTGCCCGGTCGCCAAGTCCATGGCTTCGACTTCGACAATGCCGTTCGCGTTGTAGCGGTAGGTCACTGAGAGCTTGCTCTGACCAGCAGGGCGCGCCGGGATGCCGTAGAATTCAAAGTGGCCGAGAACAACTGCTTCAAGTGGGTTCTCAGCCTCACCCTGTACCAGCCACAGGTCCATGGTCGTCTGGCCATCGTGGGTAGTGGTGTATGTGTCTCGTGTCTTTTCAGCGGGGATTCGAGTATTGCGTGTGATGATTTTGCTGTTTGCCAGAGCATCATCCTTGTACACGACCATACCCAGAGCGTGGCTCGTGACATCATGAGTACGGATGTCGACGGGCGATTCTTCCCCAGCCATCTCCGCACTTTCAATAGCGGCCATGAGAGCGGCGCCAAGCGCAATTGCCTCATCTGGGTTGATATCTGCTGCCGGAGGTTTGCCGAACCGAGCGGTGAGCATGTCGCGGACCATTGGCATGCGTGTCGAACCGCCAGCCAACAAGACAACGTCCACATCATTGGCATCGACGCCGCTTTCACGAAGCACATCGTCGGTGAGGTGTCGGCAGCGTTCGATCAAGTCTGCGGTCAGCTGTTCGAACGTCTCGCGTGTGATTCGGAGCGGTAGGTATTTCCCTTCGTAGTCATGAAAGATGTTGACCGTGGGACGCTGGGTCAGGCTGCGCTTCGCCGAGTCGGCCTTGCGGCGCAGGTCGTGCATGCTCGCAAGGTCATCACGTGGGTCAAGGTCGTTCTTTTCGATGAACGCCTCGGCGACGTAGTTGATGATGCGGTCGTCGAAATCTTTGCCACCCAACCGTGGGTCACCGCTGGTGGCGATGACCTGGATGTCTTTGTCTTTCAGCTCCACGAGGGTGACGTCAAACGTGCCGCCGCCAAGGTCGAAGACCATGACGCGCATGTTCTTACCCGCATTGTTCAGCCCGTAGGCGAAGGCGGCTGCTGTAGGCTCATTAATGAGCTTCAACACCTGCAAGCCTGCCATCTCCCCCGCACGAAGCGTAGCCCTCCGCTGGATGTCGTTGAAATAGGCGGGCACGGTGATGACCGCTTGAGTGACCGCATGGCCGAGATGAATTTCGGCGGCTTCTTTCAGCTTCAGAATGATGAAGCTGGAGAGCTGCTCTGGGGTGTAGTCCTTTCCACGATACCGAAATGTGTAGTCGGTACTCCCCATGTGCCGCTTGATGAACTGCACGACTTGCTCAGGGTAGGCCTCGGCAGACGCAAGCGCGTACGTACCGACGTCAATGTCGTCTTCTTCGAACAGAATCACCGATGGAGTGATCCGGTCGCCTTCCGCATTTGGGAATATCTCGGGAACGCCATGCCGATTCACACTAGCGATAGCGGAGAAGGTAGTCCCGAGGTCGATCCCGACCGCACCGGTCGTCATGTGTGCGTTTCTCCAAGAGGCAGTGGGGACGGGAGGCCCGTCTGAGGTTGGCGGAGTATAGCGGACCGGCTCCCACCGTCCAATGAGGCGCCCCTTGCGAACACTTCTTTTGGCTTCGACGTCGCAGTGGCGGCGGCAGATGCTGCGCTCTGCTGGCGTTCAGGCGGTGGGTATTGCCCCGGGCGTAACTGAAGAATCCACCGTCGCCGACCCGGTTGCACGGGCGATCGAACTCGCTCAGCGAAAAGCGCATGCCGTTTTCGCGACGCATCCTGACGCACTGGTCATTGGCGCGGATCAGGTGGTGACGGATGGCGCTGAGATCTGGGGCAAGCCGCGCGGAGACAGCGATCACCTGGCGCGGCTGCAACGCATGCGCGGGGTGTCGCACGACTTGGTCACAGGCTGGTGTGTCCTGTCGGCGGACGGCGAGACTACGGGGCATGCCTCAACCACCATGCATGTCCGTTCCGATCTAACCAACGAAGAACTAGAAGCGTATGTCGCATCTGGCGAAGGTAGCGGCTGTGCAGGGGGCTACGCCGCAGAGGCTCAGGGCGGTTTTTTGTTTGAACGGGTCGATGGGGACTGGAACAACGTCATTGGCTTGCCACTCTTCCAGCTGTTGACGGTGTTGCGCGCGCACGGATGGCGCTACACTGCGCGGGTATGAAAGACCCACGCAATGATCTGGCGGACTTGTTGGCAGATGTCTTGGCTCTCGCTCAAGACAGCGGTCTTCGTGGAGTCGTCTACGAAGGCCCGAGTCAGTCGATGCCCGCACCTTTGGCCATTCAGCCTGCTCATTCCGGCGCGTGGTCATCCCTGGCGAGCCAAGCTCGGGACAGTGCAGAAGTCGCGTCGGTGGCAGGTGCTGCTGGTCTTAGGGCTGTTCGGGAAGATCTTGGAGAGTGTCGCCGCTGCCGGCTGTGTACGGACCGGAGCACTTTGGTCTTCGGCGTTGGCAATGCGACGGCGGACCTGATGATCATTGGGCATGCGCCGAACCGTCAAGAAGACATGCGCGGCGAGCCGTTCGTCAGCGACTCAGGCGACATGCTCGACAAGATGCTTGCCCACGTCATCGGCCTCCAGCGGCATTCGGTGTACATCACTACGACCGTGAAGTGCCGGCCGTCGGGTGACCGCAAACCGTCGCTCGACGAAATTCGCGCCTGTCATCCGTATCTGCAGCGTCAGATCAAGGCGGTCGAGCCCAAGGTCATCTTGGTCATGGGGACGCTCGCGTTTCAGATTTTGTTCCGAACGAATGAGAGCCTTACGGCGAATCGCGGTAAATGGAAGAACTACGGTGGTATTCCCGTCATGCCGACCTTCCACCCGTCTCACCTGCTCTCGCAAGCGGCGGACAAGAAGCCAGCGTTTGCCGACCTGAAAGCCGTGCGTGCCCGGTACGACGAGCTCGGTGGCCAGCGCTCCTAGTCGAGGGCGTCTAAGTCCACGTTTCGCTTGAGGAAGTCCCGGACCACGGGGTTCTTGCTGCGGATGAACGTCTGAGTTGGATTGTGCTCAATGAGCTTTCCGCCGTTGAGCATCACGATGTGGTCCGCGATGTTTACGCAGCTGACGATATCGTGGGTGATGACGATGAAGGTGATGCCGAGCTGCCGTTTCATCTTGCCAATTAGCTCATCAATGGTGTCGGAAGTGAGGGGGTCTAGGCCACTATTGGGCTCATCAAACAGGATGATCTCTGGTTCTAGGACGATCGCCCGTGCCAATCCCACACGTTTGCGCTGTCCACCCGACAGCGCCGATGTTGGACGGTCGTAGACGCCCGGCAGTTCGACTAGCTGCATCATCTCTTCCGCCTTCTCACGCCGTTGCTTATCGTTGAGTTTGGTGTGGTACCGGAGTGGGAAGGCCACATTTTCACCGGCTGTCATGCTGTCGAACAGAGCGCCGTCCTGAAAAAGCATGCCAAAGCGACGTCGGACTTGGTACTTTTGCTTTTCCCGGGCGGTGGCCATGTCGACATCGCCGACCCAGACCTGACCTTTGTCTGGCTCTAGCAAGCCGACAATGTGCTTGATCAAGACGGATTTTCCGGTCCCGCTTGGCCCAATGATGGCGGTGGTCTCGCCGGTTGGGATGTCGAAGGACACACCATCCAAAACGACGAGGCTTCCGAAGCGCTTGTGGAGGTCGACGAGGCGGATGATGGGCTCAGCCATACAGAAGCTCCGACAGCACGTAGTTCAGACTCGCACACAAGACAGCGCTAACCACCACACTCGCGTTGGTTGCTTCACCCACGCCATTTGCACCCGGTGAGCTGTAGAACCCGTAGAAGCAGGACACCAAACAAATAATAGCGCCGAAGACGATGGACTTTATGCTGGTGAACAGGAAGTCCATCATGGACATGGTTTGCTGGACGTAGCTCAAGAACTCTTCGCCGTTCAGTCCTAGTTGGTACACCGACACAGTGTAGCTGGAGAGCAGAAGGGTGAAGATGCTGATAATGGTGAGCGCGGGGATGACCAGTAAAATCCCCACGAATCTCGGAGTCACCAGGTACCAGTATGGATTGACCGCCATGACCTCCAAGGCATCGATCTGCTCCTGGATACGCATGACTGCAATCTGAGACGCCATCTCGGTTCCCGCCTTCGCGGCCACCATTGCAGCGACCATGATGGGTGCCATCTCGCGAACCCCGGCCAACGCGACAAACATACCGACCAAGCTCTGGCCGCCCAGGGGTTTGAAGGCGTTGTAGCCCTGGAGAGCCAAGTTAGTCCCGACAAAGGTACTGATGATGATGAGGATGGGTAAGGAGCGGATGCCAATTTGATAGGCAGCTTCCAAGCTGGCACCAACCGGAGGCCGGTGGGTCAGGGTCGCGCGGGTGACCGCGACCATGAATAAGGCGAATCGTCCGATGGTCGCAAAGGGCGTCATCCGATGGCTCCGAACAAGGCCGAGGTGAGGAAGTAGTTGACCACGATGAAAGTGGTGATGCCCACAACGACAGTCGCGTTGACCGCGCGACCGACACCCGCCGCACCGCCGGTGGTGTAGTAGCCTTGGTAACAGGCAATCAAGCCAATCAGCAGCCCGAAGACTGTTGCTTTAAACGCGCCGCCCACAATGTCGGCCGGTGCGGTCAACTCCCATAAATTCGCCCAATAAATGCCTGCGGGCTCCCCCTTGACGTACACCGCCACGACGAATCCGCCGCAGATCCCGGACAACGACCCCACCAAATTCAGGATTGGTGCAGCAATAAGGGTGGCGATGACCCGCGGAACGACGTGGACGCGGATGGCGTCAATGCCCATGACGACCGTCGCATCAATCTCTTCGCGAATGCGCATAGCGCCGAGTTCCGCGGCAAATGCGCTGCCACCTTGTGCGGCTACCAGTACGCTGGCAAGGACCGGCGATAGTTCTCGGAAGACTGCGACCGACACCAATGAGGACAACAAACGTTGTGCACCGAAGAGGTCGAAGATCTGGAGTCCCTGCAGCGCCATGACCATCCCGAAAGGGAACACCACGGCGATAACCGGCAGGAAGCAGCGGACGGTAACAGTCCAGGTATGACGAGCAGCTTCGGAGACCTCCCACGGAGGAGTAGCCATGCGCCACAGCACTTGTGCGGCGAACACGCCAAACCGTCCAAGCTGGGCAAGCGCAGTCATTGCTTGCCGTGGTAACCCAACGTCATCGGAGTGTGGCAGTGGCGAAGAATACCAAGCAGGACGATGCGGCTGAAGTGGACGACACGACGGTAGACGAGCCGTCTAAATCGGTAGACGCTACCGAGGAACAGCCTAACGCGGAGGTGCCGGAGGACCATGAAGAGGAGGAAGGGGGGGGGCGCTTTTCCCGTTTCACTCGGCGGTTGATGGAACCGGGTGAGAGTCGCAAGGTG
>JBLHSN010000068.1:0-21785 GCA_047626195.1 Myxococcota bacterium | reverse complement strand
GGGGGTTGAATGGCGGTACCAACGCGTCTTGTTCGGCAAATCGCAGCTGCTCTGGAATCGGCCAGTCATGGAGTGTGAGCGGGTCATCGTGCTCGGCGAACGTCAGTGCGGTCGGCCACTCGGGTAGTCGGACGGCAACGGATAGCGGCCTTCCCACCACCGGTTCACGCAGCTACAACTGCAGCCAAGGTTCGTGGTCGGGACAGGGCTCGGGCTCGTGTGTGACGGCAGGGAATGGTCGCTGTGGTCCTGCAAACGGCGGAAGCACGTCGGACGCACCCTCCTCGGGAGCTCGCTGTAGCTCCGGTACACCGAGTGGCGTGAGCGGCAGTGGCCCTTACCGCTGGAGTTGCTCGGGTAGTAACGGCGGCTCCACCGTCTCTTGTTCGTCGAACCGTAGTTGTTCGGGAACCGGTCAGACGTGGAGTGTGAGCGGCGCATCCTGCTCGGGGAGTGTGAGCAGCGTGTCTCATTCCTCCAGCCAGACGGCGACGGATAGAGGCCTTCCCACTACCGGTTCACGCAGCTACAGCTGTAGCCAAGGGTCGTGGGCCGGGCAGGGTACGGGCTCGTGCGTGACGGCGGGGAACGGGAGCTGTGGCACGGCGAATGGCGGCAGTACGACCAGCGCGCCGTCGACCTCGGCGCGGTGTCGTTCTGGCAGTCCCAGCGGTATTAGCGGCAGTGGTCCCTACCGCTGGACGTGCTCGGGTAGCAACGGTGGCTCGTCCGCCTCATGCTCGTCGAACCGTAGCTGTTCGGGAATCGGTCAGTCGTGGAGCGTGAGCGGGTCCTCGTGCTCGGCTAACGTGAGTACTGCGTCTCATTCGGCGAGCCAGACGGCGACGGATAGAGGTCTTCCCACTACCGGTTCACGCAGCTACAGCTGTAGCCAAGGGTCGTGGGCCGGGCAGGGTACGGGCTCGTGCGTGACGGCGGGGAACGGGAGCTGCGGCACGGCGAATGGCGGCAGCACGACCAGCGCGCCGTCGACCTCGAGTCGGTGTCGCTCTGGCAGTCCCAGCGGTATTAGCGGCAGTGGTCCATATCGCTGGACGTGCTCGGGCAGTAATGGTGGCTCCACCGCCTCGTGCTCGTCGAATCGTAGCTGTTCGGGAACCGGTCAGTCGTGGAGTGTGAGCGGGTCCTCGTGCTCGGCTAGCGTGAGTACTGCGTCGCATTCGGCCAGCCAGACGGCGACGGACAGCGGTCTTCCCACCACGGGTTCACGCGGCTACAGCTGTAGCCAAGGGTCGTGGGCCGGGCAGGGTACGGGCTCGTGCGTGACGGCGGTGACGGGGAGCTGTGGCACGGCGAATGGCGGCAGTACGACCAGCGCGCCGTCGACCTCGAGTCGGTGTCGCTCTGGCAGTCCCAGCGGTATTAGCGGCAGTGGCCCATATCGCTGGACGTGCTCGGGCAGTAATGGTGGCTCCACCGCCTCGTGCTCGTCGAATCGTAGTTGTTCGGGAACCGGTCAGTCGTGGAGTGTGAGCGGGTCCTCGTGCTCGGCTAGCGTGAGTACTGCGTCGCATTCGGCCAGCCAGACGGCGACGGATAGAGGACTTCCCACCACGGGTTCACGCGGCTACAGCTGTAGCCAAGGGTCGTGGGCCGGGCAGGGTACGGGCTCGTGCGTGACGGCGGTGACGGGGAGCTGTGGCACGGCGAATGGCGGTAGTACATCGAGCGCGCCGGCGACCTCGGCGCGGTGTCGCTCTGGCAGTCCCAGCGGTATTAGCGGCAGTGGTCCGTATCGCTGGAGCTGCTCGGGCAGCAACGGCGGCGCTTCGGCGTTGTGTTCGTCCAATCGCAGCTGTGCCTCCGGAACGCGGAGCTGGACCATTGGACGGTCGAGCTGCTCGGGCAGTGCCGCGACGACAAACCATGGCAGTAGCCGGAATGTTGTAGACGGCGGCCTGCCCACTACGGGTTCACGGACGTTCTCGTGCAGTCAGGGCAGCTGGTCGGGAAGCGGCGGGTCGTGTGTGACGTCGGTGAACGCTTCGTGTGGTTCCGCGAATGGCGGCAGCACGACCGGTCGGCCAAGCAGTGGTTTGTGTGGGGCGGGCTCTGCATCAAGCGTGTCGGGTGACGGCCCTTACAACTGGAGCTGTAGTGGTTCGGATGGCGGGCTCACAGCGTTGTGTAGCTCCAATCGAAGCTGTTCGAGCGCTAGCGTCCGCTGGTCGAGCTGTTCGGCGGCTCGCAGTACGTCTAGCCATGGCTCGAGCGCGACGGTGTCGAACCAGGCGTCTGGATACATCGGCTCGGCCACCGTGAGCTGCAGTCAAGGCCTGTGGTCCACCAGCAACACCAGCTGTCGGACCAGTCAGGTGTGTGAACCGGGTTCACGCGACTACGCCGGATGCAATGCGTTTGCTTGTCGGTGTGAGCCGGACCGCTACCGTATCTGCAACGCGAGCGGTTCTGGCTACGGCTCGTGCATCGAAGGCCGAATGTGCAATCCGCCGCCTGGTACGGATTGTTTCTAGCCTGATATCGTCGGTCCGCACAATGGTGGACACTCGGTCATTACCGCGTGGGAGCTTTGCTCTCACGCGGCGTTCTTTTGCTTGGAACTACCAGCCGCGCAGTCGTGACTCTTCTCTGCGGTAGAGCTTGAAGCTCTCTTGGATGCACTTATTAGCGGCGTCACGGCCAATCAACGGGTCTACCTCAACCGTCTTGTTCTCAAGCACCTTGTAGCTCTCGAAGAAGCTGGAGATTTCACGCGCCAGGTGAGGGGGCAGCTCGCAGATATCCTGGTAGGTATTCACCGCGGGGTCGTCTACGTGGACCGCGATGATTTTGTCATCACCCTTGCCCTCGTCGAGCATGTGCATGACGCCAATGGCTCGTGCTCGCATGATGCACATTGGGGCAACCGGCTCCTGGCCCAACACCAGCACGTCGAGTGGGTCGCCATCGTCGCAGTAGCTGCGCGGAATGAATCCGTAGTTCGCCGGGTACACCATGGAGCTGTACAGCACGCGGTCGACGCGGAGCATACCGGTGGGCTTGTCCATCTCGTACTTGACCTTAGAACCACGTGGAATCTCGATGACGCAGTTGAACATTTCGTCCGCGGTGTCTGGGTTGTTGGGAAGGTCGTGCCACGGATGGATGGCCATAGGAATGCTCCTGGTTGTGGGGCGTTTGGCTAACCGACTGTCCGGGGTGGCGTCGCTCGGGTTAGCCGTGCCGCTAGCCTGAATGCTTGTCATCGAGGACGTCATGATCTCCCGCACCCGCTTCGCTCCTTCTCCCACTGGCTCCCTACACGTTGGGGGGGCCCGTACTGCTATGTATTGCTGGATGTTTGCCCGTCATACCGGTGGTAAGTTCGTCCTGCGCATTGAAGATACCGACCGTGCACGCAGCACCGACGAATCCACGCGCGGCATCCTGACAGACATCGAGTGGCTTGGCCTGATGTGGGATGAGGGCCCGGGCAAGCCAGATGCGGAAGGCATCGGCCCGTTTTTTCAGAGCGAGCGACTCGATACCTACAACGGCTTCTTCCAACAGCTGCTCGACCAAGATGTGGCGTACGAGGCGTGGGAGAGTCGCGAAGAATTGACCGCCATGCGCGCGGCCAGTGCGAATCCACGCGAGTTTCACTACAGTCGCAAGGCCTACACGGATGACGAGGTCGCAGCATTCAAGGCAGACGGCCGCACACCGGTGCTTCGCCTTGATGTTCCGCGCATTGAACGTACGGTGCACGACAGTATTCTTGGTGCGGTGACGCTCTCCGAGAACGACGTCGACGACTTTGTGATTCGCAAGGCCGATGGCTTCCCGACCTACCACTTTGCTGTGGTTATTGATGACCATCTGATGAAGATTACCCAGGTTCTTCGCGGTCAAGAGCATCTAATGAACACTGCCAAACATCTGGCGATTCAGACGGCACTCGGCGTTGCCTCGCCTGAATACGGCCACTTTCCACTCATCATGAACATGGGTGGCGGCAAGATGAGTAAGCGGGACAAGGCTAAAGTCGCTCGCGCGAGTGCCCGGGATGCGGCAAAGGCACGCGGCGTCAAAGACTACGCGTGGTTGGCCGAAGAAGCGGGTCTAGACGTTGGCGACTTAGCCCTATTTATGAAGAAGAAGCAAGATGGCGTAGCTATGGCCAAAGCGATTGCGGTCGCGTTGGATGTGGAGCTGCCGCCGATTGAGGTGATGGACTTCCGCAAGGCGGGCGTCGTTCCAGAAGCACTGCTCAACTACTTGGGCTTGCTCGGCTGGAATCCAGGGGGGGACAGTGAGATTGTTCCGCTAGACGAGATGGCGAAGCGCTTTGAGCTAAAGAATGTCAACCGAAGTGCGGCCAAGTTCGACATCGACAAGCTGCTCGCGTTCAACGGTGAGTATCTACGCAGCCTGCCGCGTGATGTACTTCTGGCCCACATGCAGTCGTGGTTCGCCGTGCGTCCTAGCCACCTGCAAGACCTCGCTACGGACCGGTTGAACGTGTTGCTCGACCTGTTCTTGGCCCGTGCACGGACCTTCGTGGAGCTCGAACAAGCCGCGACCTTCGTGTTCGAAGCGCCCACTACCTACGTGCAGAAGTCGGTGAACAAGTTCCTCCATAAGGGGGGAGGCCACGCGCTGCTTCCCGAGCTGTCCACAGCTCTGGATACCGCCAAGACATGGGACGCGGACGGGATTCAGGCCGCACTCGAAGCCTTTGCCGAAGCCCACGAGCTGGGTCTCGGTAAGATTGCCCAGCCGCTTCGTCTTGCCCTCACGGGAACCGCAGCAAGCCCGTCAATTCACGAGACCGTGGCACTGTTCTCCAAGGACGAGGTCCAAGCTCGTATCGCCCGCTGTATGGAAGCCACTGCACTGTGATTACCCTGCTCCTAGCACTCGCCGCTGCCGAACCGCTTCCCCTTGGCCAAGCGGTGGTGTCGGATATTGCAGAGGGGCCGCGGTCATTCACCATCGACATTACCGAGCCGGGCATCTTGTCGGTAGCGGTGCGCGCTCATGATGAGCTGGACTTGGTCATCGATGTGCTGGATGAGGATGGTCAGCCCGTCCAAAACGGTCACGCAGACGACGACATCGGCGACGACCGTGGCGCCGAGCAGCTGGCTTCATCGCTTCCTTGGGTGGGCACCTACACGGTGCGTGTGTCGGAGCTGCGTAAGCTTGGCGGTGGAAGCTTCCACCTGTCGGCGTCGTTCGCGCCAATGCCCTCCGTAGCGCTTCCGGATCTGCCCTACCGTCGCCCAAGTCGGGCTCTAGTAGTGGCACGTCAACAGACCGAATCGGCGACGCTCAACAGCAATGAGGACGCCACCTTTCACTGGTTGCGCGTGGACCCGGATGTCAACGGGACCCTGGTGGTTAGCCTCACCGCTGACCATGGCGACTTGGTCCTTGAGCAGTTCTTGGAGAGTGACTTCACCGAGCCTACCGAGGTCAGCGACCAAGACCGAGAGGGGCGCTTAGCCAATGAGCAGCTGTCGGTGAAGGGGAAGGTCGGAACCCCACTGTGGTTCCGAGTTCGTGACCGCGATGATGCCGGTGAGCTGACGTATAAGGTAACGGTGGACTAGCAGCTGAATGGGCTGTTGGCGGTCCCGCGTTCTTCCACCCGCCGAAGCGTATGGTAGGTCTTGTCCACGCCAAGGGTGAGCGTCGAGTCAAACGAGGCGGCGACCCCAGTAAGTACCACTGCGTCGCCCTCCACAATGTGACGTTTAACGGCTGTGACTCCGTCTAGACTCGCGCGACTGTGTACGGGTAGCCGTGCAATATTGACGGGGTCGCAGACCGCTTGTATCGAACCTAAGACCTGGTTTTCCTAGTCTTCTTGTACCGCCATTTCATTGTTCTTCAGGCTCTCTGGGTCGCAGAAACGGCGGACCCGTGCCGGAAGCTGTCGATGTACATCCGGTCGCTGGTAGCACTGTTGTAGTCATAGGGGGCCAACGTTCGCAGCTGGATGTACACACGGTGACGGGTACTGTCGGTGAGCACATGCCACACAGGCGGAGTGGTTGTCTCCACCGTCAAAGGGGAGGGCCGTACCGCGATTGTGATGAATCGGGACCGTGAACTACCCGACGCGGTGCGGGGAACAAAACCGACCAACATGAGCGTGAGTATGCTGCGGTTTACATCTTGCTTGGGGTATGAATCTACCATGACCCACTCCCGTATTTGCGCGCTTCTCGCCGCATGCGCTCTCTCCGCATGCAGCACCGCCTCACAAGATGCACGGTACGTGTTTCATTCGCGCCACGGCGGTCTAGACCCAGACGGTCTTGGACAGTCCATCTGGCGGATTGCGACAGATGGGGAGCGAGTATTCATCCCGTACGCTGGCCGTCCATCCTCTACGCAAGCACCAGCGCAGACCCCTCGGCTCTCAGTGCTGCGGTTGGATGATGACGGCGAAGGACTGGTTGCCGATACTTCGCTGACCCTGCCGTGGAACCCAGTGACTGTTGCGGTCGGAGAACGTTGGATGGCAGCCATTGGGGATGCAAACGAAGCGATTCTCATCTCCGTTGACTCCGACCCGCTGACCGTCAGCGGTGTCGTCGGGCCGTGGACGACCACGTTCAGCAGCGACGCGCTGATTCGCGACGATACTCTGTTCATCCAAAGTGCTCGGTCGGTGGTTGTCATAGACATGGTCGCAGCCGTTGATACGCCGAATGACCCGAGTACTTGGCGCACTGTCTTGGATGCGGATGTGGTGGCGCATACCGTGGCGCTGACTCCCACGGACATCTGCGTGCTCGGACACACCACGTGGACACGACGCTCAGTGCAATGCTGGGCCGACGACACCTGGACGCAGACACTCGGCATCTCTCGCCAGTTCGGTACCCAGCTGGAGCCTCCAGACACCCTCACCTACGCCGACGGCCTGCTGTACGTCGCCGGACCCGACACCCTGTCTAAGGTTGACCTGGATGAGCGCCAGTTTGTGACGGACCCACCTAGCCAACTGGCTGGAAGCATCTTTACTGACGTTGTCGGCGGTTTGTGGTCGGTTCGAAGAACGGAGTCCAGTGCTGAGCTGCGCCGGTTGGACCTGGCCAGCGAGTCTTCGCGCAGGGGGGTCACCGACTTGTGCGTGGATGCCTCGGATGTAGAGGTCGTTGGAGACCATCTGCTGGTCGCCTGCGGGGACCTGGGCATGCATGTCTACATTGCGGAGTGACCGTGACGCGAACACAGCCAGACGGCCGAAGCTGCGTTCGGCGAACTGGCGCTGTGATGACGCCCAGGGCTTCGTTGGCGCTCTTCAGTGCGACGTCACCGGTGTACCGCACCACCAATGAGTCGGCGTTTAGGGCGACCATGAAGTCGACGTCGTCGGGCTGGTGGGCACGAAGTGCGAGACGTGGTGTTGTGATGAGCGGCTTCACGAAGAGTACTTACGGCGCAAAAACGGCCCCGATAGTACCCCCGGTCTCCCCAGCTCCCAACGCCGGACTTCCCGGTTGAACCGACAGGTCCCAGTCCGCTGCTTCAAACGCTGAGGTATCGGTAAACAGTGGATCTCCGCTGATCATACCTGCGCCAGTGAAGGTGAAGTTCGCCGGTGAGCTGTTGCCGAACACTAGGCTGTAGGTGGGTTGTGCGTTCGACGATGGGTTGCGCGCAATGCCTTGACCCCCGTTGTAAGCAATGATGCTGTCGATGAGGGTCACGTTGCTTTGTTGACCCATTTGAATGCCAGGGCCGTCGTTGAATGCCACGGTCGCGTTGCGCAGAACCTGGCCCGTTCCGCCGCCGGTTCCGATGTCCATTCCCCAGCCGTTATTGTCAAAGACTTCAATGTCCAGGACGGTGGCGCCTCGGGTGAGGGCGACAGCTCGTTGATGGCTGTTGTCGAGCACGCGGATGTTACGGGCGATGGTCTCGTTGCCGTCGAAGACCAAGCCTCGGTAGCCCCCTTCATTGCCGCTGTACAGAACGTCTTGCACATTGGAGTCGATGAACTGCAGCCCGGACTCTGAGCTTCCGCCGGTCTCGTTACCTTCGGCGAACAGGCGGAGAACGTCGCTGCGCGTAATCTGTCCACTGCCGCGCGAGCTCGTAGCGGTGTTTCCTTCTAGGGAGATGTCGACTAAGTCAGCATCAGAGACGGACAAGCCACCGTGGTCCAGAGCCGTGTTCCCGCGCAGGGTCAGGCGCGTACCATCGAGCGGCAGGCTATTTTCGGACATCGCAATGCCGCCGCCAATACCTCGGGTGACGTTGTCCACAGCAATGATGTCGGTCAGGTCCACGCGGCTGTTGTCGATGTACAAGCCACCGCCGGCGCTCGATGCGTTGGAGCTGGTGGTGGTGTTGCGAACGAACAGCACGTCGTTGAGGGTGATGGTGCCAGTGGCATCAATGATGGCCACACCGCCACCATAAAGGACGGCAGTATTCTCGAGCAGCTGTAGTCCGACCATCTCCACACCAGCAGCTCCGGTGAGGGTGACGCCGCCGCCGTATTGAGCGCTGCCGCCGGTAATGGTCATGCCTTCCAATCGTCCGCGAGTCAGGGTGAAGACCGGCCCTTGACCGGCTCCGTCGACGGTCACGTCGTCGCGTCCAACGCCGACAACCTGAATGCTACGCGTGCCGATATCGATGGTCTCCGGGTAGAATCCAGCGAGAACATCGACTCGGCCGTCTTCGCACAGCGCATCGATAGCGGCCTGAATGGTGGGCGCGTCTGTCGGTACGGTGATGGGGCCGGTGGTGAAGCGTGCGGGGTCGTCATCGTCGCAGTCGCGGCCGATGCAGGAGCCCTCGTTCGTGTCGAAGCCGTCTCCGTCCGCGTCGCACTCGTCACCGTCTAAGCAGTCGTCATCCACACCATTGTAGGGAATCTCAACCAGCCCAGGGTGTGCCAAGGGATTGGTGTCGTCGCAGTCGCTGCCCCCACACTCGGTGGCGATGAAGTTGTCGTCGTCGACGTCGCACTCGTCGCCATTCAGGCAGTCGTCGTCCAGTCCGTTGTACGGAACTTCTGCAAGACCCGGGTGAACGAGCGGATTTGTATCGTCGCAGTCCAGGTCGTTG
Source organism: Myxococcota bacterium (assembly GCA_047626195.1). Classification (GTDB taxonomy): domain Bacteria; phylum Myxococcota_A; class UBA796; order UBA796; genus CAJXTB01. The sequence continues at coordinate 12,728 of JBLHSN010000068.1, read as the reverse complement.
TCCGCACTGGTTTCGTCCGGACGGATGCATGCTTGGAAGGCGGTGTTCGGGGTTCCGTAGCCGTCGATATCGGCGTCGGTGTACCAGGTGGAGGCGTCTACGGCGTCGTCGTCAATCAGGCCGCTGCAGTCGTTATCGACGTTGTCGCAGATTTCGGTGGCGCCGGGATTGATGGCCGCGTCGTTGTCGTTGCAGTCATCGCCGCCCACGTTGGTGTCGCGGTAGCCGTCCATGTCCGTGTCTTCGTCTGGGTCGAATACCGAGAACACCAACGTAGCGGACGCCGTGCCGCCGGTAGTGTCGAAGACGTCTGCGCTGAGAGTGACGGGACCAAAGGGAAGCGTGCCTAAGGGCGCATTGATGACGCCGCTGCCGTCTGGAGAGGTAGGCAGCAGCTCGGTTCCTGGGCCGGTCCAGCGCACGATGAGGTCTGTGACGCGTGCTTCGTCGGGGTCGGTCACTTGGACCTGCACCATGACGGGCTCGCCGCCACGAACGACTGAGCCAGACGCGGGCAGGGCGAAGCCGATGGTCGGTGGTGAGTTCTCGGCGATAGTAATGCCGACACTCGACGAGCCAGCCGCGCTGAAAGAGTCGAAGGCGGTGAGGGTGACCAGGTGGTCGCCCGCTGGGAAGGTGCCGCCAGCAACTGTGTAGGTGACCACATCGTCGAGGGCTGACAGCTCGCCGATAAGGTTGGTTACCCGGTCGGTGGACCACACCAGGTTCAGGTCGACCAGTGGGTTTTGTGGGTCTGCGACGCGAGCCTCAAACACAACCTCAGCGTTCGTCGCGAAGGTTGTTCCTTCGGACGGCGCTAAGAACACCACTTCTGGGGCGGAGTTCGAGATGGACAGGCTGTTGTCGGCGCAGCCGGCGAGTAGGACGGTGAGGGCTAAAGCCGTTCGCATGCAGTCTCCCCGCACAGCTTAGTCACCGCTGGGGCCGTTGCCTACGCTTCGGCTAAGAACCAAGACCAACGGTCTTTTTAATGGTCGACCAGAGTCCACCAGATTTGGCTTCCGTACCGGTGGATTCGGAGGGTTTACCTACCAAGATCGCGTGCGGGCAATCGCGTGCGTCAACGTCAGGAAAGAGACCTAGACCCTTGGAAATATCGGCGGCTTGCTTGTGGCCATTGGTCTCACCAAACAGGTCCGCTTCACGTACCATCTTCATGATCAGCTCGGGCTCAACGACTTGCATGCTGGAGAGATCGGTGGAGTTGCGGGCCAGCTGCTGCTGAACTTCGGCGGGATCGGCGTCTGTGAGAACAGAAGCGTTCACCACGCCGCGCTCGGCCAGGTCGATCTCGAAGACTGCCGCAGCCATGCGACCGGACGTATGAGTTCGAGTGAGCATGGCGTGAATGTGAGCACCTTGCTCATGCCAGTTCTGTGAGATCCACGATTCAGACAAGGGCCATTCGGCAGCGCGCGTATTGCGACCGCTCTTCTGAGCCCGCGCTTTGCGGGCTTGTTCGCGCTTTTTCTTGTCCTTCTCGCGCTTCTTCTGCAGCTTCTGTTCGCGCTTGTTGGCCATCTGGAGCCTCCGTGGGGCGCTGGTATCGCGGGATGAGGTCCGTGGGGAGCGTGGATTCGGTGGGGAAGGTTGTTGAGGCTGCCGGGTTTGCAGACGCCCATGGTGTGATGTTTCGCGCTATCGGGCTCCTCGGAGAGACGTGCCCATGTGGCTATTGCTGACATCCTTGGTCTTCGCGGACCCAATAACCGTGGTGGTTGTGGGCGATATACCTATGGTTGGCTCCGTTGATACGGCTCCCGTGGTAGACGCGATGCCCGGCGGTTGGGTGAGCGTTGTGGGTGATTGTATGGACGAGTGGCGGCCCGATGACGTGGTGGTTGTCGACCGAACGGTGGCCGGTGAGTCGGTATTGGCACTGCAGCAACGGGTGGACGACATCCGGAGTCTGCAGCCTGATGTCTTGGTGGTCTCGCTCGGGGCTGACGAGCTGCGCCGCACAGCAGATCAGCCTCAACCCTTTGTAGCGGCGCTCTCAGCAACGCTGGACATGATGAGTCCACAAGGGCACTCAACGTTGGTCCTAGGCCTGTTGCCCGGCATTTCCACGTTGCCAATACGGAGTTGGAATCAGGCGATTCAGGGGGCTTCCGCTACGCGAGCAGGCAGCCAATACGTGGACCTTATGGCTCAATGGCCGGTCGAGGCGGAGAAGCGTGCACGACTGATGGGGGAGCAGGGGCTGTTGTCGCCTCGCGGGCACGCGTTGGTTGGCGCGCATGTGTGCCGAGCCGTGCAACACGCACTATCGGCAATGGATAGACCGGCGGCGCAGCCGACATTACCGGCAAACGAGGCACCAACTCCGGAATCGGAGTAGGCTCGCTGCTCTTAGGAGGACCTCATGGCATCTCGTCTCGCGGCACTTGGTCTAGCGGTAGTGACTGCGTCGGCCTTGGCGCCCGAAGCTCAGGCGCTGGACCCGTACATGTGGGGTGTTGGCCCTCGCATTGGAACCATGGCCATCCCCGGGCGCTACCCAGTGAGTTTCCCGGATGAGATTCGCAATGACGACGAAAGCGGACTCGAGCGCGTGCGCGGTGACCTATTCTTCGGCGTCGACAGTACTTATTACGCAAGCGCTCACAGTCGGGTGGGTGCGTTCGCAGGCCTGGGCCTGGGTACCCAGTTCTTCGATGCCCATCTGCAGTTCGAGTACAACTACGTTCTGTCGGCATCCTCCATCGATTTTTTGTTCGGTGGCGGCGTTGGATTCGGCACCCATCGCTTCTCGGGGCCCGGCGAAGAGCAGCTTGTAGTACCGTACTACCCGCTTCGCGCCGAGTCCTCCGCCTTGGTTCGGGACAACTCCCGCGCCTACCAGTTGACCGTCTTCGGCCAGCTCAATGTGCCGTCAAATCACTTCTACCGGGACTTCAATAGCGTCGAAGATGACTCGGTCGGCGGCGGTGTCTACGCCACCCTGGGTATCGAGCTGGCCGTCTTCTTTGGCGACTTTACCCCGCCCCGCCCGCGTGGTCCTAACGGCAGTGGCGGCGTCCGGCGTTAGCTAGTCGATAATCTCGAGGGTCACTTGCTGACCAAAGTGGTCAGACAGTTCTACGGGGCTGTCCGTTCCAACATCTACCGGTTCAACGAACGCCAGTGACCGCGAACGTGCGCGTAGTTGGCCTGTGCCGTCGCGGACGAACAGCAGGTCCATGCGTGCTGGGAATTCGGTGGCTGCGTAGCTTGTCCAGTACAGGCTGTTGCAGTCCGTTGCGGTGAAGTGGTTGGCTCCATCGCACACCGTCTCGTCGCCAAATGGCTCGTCCAACCAAGTGCTGTCGGTGTCCAACGATACCGCGTTGCCCCGTTCCACCTCCGGTATGGCCTCGGCCAGATTCGCCAGGTCCGTCACGCCTGCGTAGTGGGACAAAAGGGCGGGCATGGTCGGATTGCGCCACCACCCTGGGTACACTTCGCCCTCTGCATCCGTCCAGGTGTCGTCGGCGTAGTACCAGCCAGCATTGAAGTCTCCGCCTACGAGAACCAAGGCGTCATCGGACTGGGAGGCAATGTCTAGACCTAGCTGGCGTACCTGTAGATTCCGTGTCTGCCACTTGTCGTAGAAGGGTGTCAGGTGGGTGTTGTACAGGTCCACCTGGGCCTCAGTGTCGGCGAGCATAAAGCGCCAGTGGAGGTAGCCGCGCTTGAGGTTTGGACCTGGGAAGTTCTCGGAACCCCACTGAGCGTCGTACTGAATCACGTCGACAGTCGGCGTGTCTCCAATCAGCTCGCTGCGCACCGCCATGACGAGACCGGTCTCGCGCTGGAGCTTGTTGGTGTCCGGTCGCGCGACGGTGTAGCCCTCCGATTCGGCGGCAGCTTGGAGTCGCTCTGCGTCTTCGACCTCCCACACCTCTTGAAGAAAGACGATATCGTGGCCGGCGCTGAACACCTCCTCGCCCATGACCGCGGCCCGCTCGTCGGTGAACGGGACCTGTACGCGTGACAGCAGGTAGGTCCGGTTCAGCAGACCGGTGTTGAACGTCAGCACTGACAGGGACTGGCCGGTGCCGTCGGCGAGCTGTGCATGTGCGGTGTGCTCACTCGCAAGCCAAGCCGATGGATCCGGAGCATCACCAAAGGTGAGGTCCGAGTCGAATAGGTCGGATGCGGTGGCGTCATCCACACCCATGGCCGAACCGAGGTGGGCGAGGGGCCCAGCATCTGTCAACAGTACGCTGTCAGCGGTATCGTCGCCGATAACGGTGAGCGGATTGCTGCACGCAGACAAAAGGAACAAGAACGTAAGACGCATGGGGACTCCGGCAAGGCAGCACGGGTTCGATTCGGCATGGTTTAGACCCAGACCGCAGTCGTCTTACGCGTTGGCCATGCGCTCGACTTCGGCAATTTCACGGTCTCGCTGGCGCCCGCGGATGTGGTCGAGGTCATCGCGCGGAATCGCTGCGATGAGCTCGCGCGTGTATTCCTGCTGCGCACCCTTGTAGATGGCATCAGACGGGCCCGCTTCGACAATCTTGCCGTCCTTCATCACGCACATCACGTCGCTCATGAACTTCACTACGGACAGGTCATGGCTGATGAAGATGTAGGTGAGGTCGCGGGCCTCTTGCAGGCGCTTGAGCAGGTTGAGCACCTGGGCCTGGACCGACACGTCCAATGCGCTGACCGATTCGTCGCAGATGACCAGCTTTGGCTGGAGCGACAGGGTGCGGGCAATGCAGATTCGCTGACGCTGGCCGCCACTGAACTCGTGCGGGTAGCGACGCAGGTAGGCTGCCGGCAATCCACACTCTTCGAGCAGGTCGCCGGCCATCTTGGCGCGTTCGGCTTTGTTCGCGCCGATGCCGTGCACCAACATAGGCTCGGTGATGGCTTGCTCGACTGAGAGGCGCGGATTTAGCGACGAGTAGGGGTCTTGGAAGATGATCTGCAGGTCACGGCGCACCGCGCGCAGCTTGGCACCGGACAACGACTTCATGTCGTGACCGTCAAACATCACCTTGCCCGCGGTGGGCTCGACAAGTCGCAGAATGGCTCGACCGGTGGTGGTCTTTCCGCAGCCAGATTCACCAACCAGGCCCAGAGTTTGGCCGGGGTAGACGTCGAACGAGATGCCATCGACGGCTTTGACGTAGCGCTTCTCCGCAAACAGACCGGTCTTCAGCTGGAAGTGTACCTTGAGGTCGGTGACGGACAGCAGAGGCTCGCCCTTGCCGATCGGCATCTTGTCGCGTGCGCCGTTGAGGAGTTGCTCACGGCGTTCGTCGGTGATGATCTTCTCGGTCATAACTACTTCACCATCAACGGTGTCCGTCTCTAGAAAGTCGGCGACTGTGGGGAGTAGCTTGTACGGCGAGTCCAGACGTGGACGACACTCGAGCAGGCCGCGTGTGTACGGGTGCGTCGGGTTTTCGAAGATGGACAGCACCGGGCCGTACTCCACGAGCTTGCCGCGGAACATGACCGCCACACTGTCGGCAATCTCGGCGATGACACCCAAGTCGTGTGTGATGAACAGGATGGACATGCCACGCTTGTCGCGAAGCTCCCGCAGAAGGTCGAGGATCTGCGCTTGGATGGTCACGTCGAGAGCCGTGGTGGGCTCGTCCGCTATGAGCAGGATGGGGTTGCAGGCCAAGGCCATGGCGATCATCACGCGCTGTTTTTGGCCGCCACTCATCTCGTGTGGGTAGCTATCGACTCGGGTGGTGGGGTCGGGGATGCCAACCTCTTCGAACAGCGCGATGGTTCGCTTGAGAGCCTCTGCCGAAGACACATTTTCATGTTGGCGGATGGCCTCTGCGACTTGCTCGCCCACTCGGTACACGGGATTGAGTGAGGTCATGGGCTCTTGGAAAATCATGGCCATGTCGGCACCGCGCAGACTGCGCAGGTCCTTCTTCGACATGGTCAGCAGATCTTTCCCAAGAAACGCGACGCTACCGCCTGCGATCTCCGAGCTGAACTCGGGCAACAAGCCCATGACCGTGAGTGATGTGACCGACTTTCCGGAGCCGGATTCGCCAACAACACCAAGGGTCCGACCCTCTTCGATGCTGAAGGACACGTCATCGACGGCTTTGACGATGCCGTCGTCGGTGTGGAAGTAGGTCTTCAGCCCGTCAACGGACAGTACAGTCTTTGGCATGGAGCCTCCAGGGACCGCGATTTGTACCGGATCCGAGCGCTGGCTGCCACACTCTGAACGTCCACAGGCGGTAAGGTTGTGGTGTGGAGGCTGTGTGACCCTGACGGATGTGTTGAAAGATGCGACTCGCGCCGATGCCGTTGTGCGCGACAGCGCAGTGCTGCTTGAGAAGGAAGTGAGTGCGAAAGGTGGCCTGCGTGGCGCGGCGATTCGAGCGGGTTTTAAGACCATGAAGAAGATTCGTCCTGGCATTGTGCCGCACGCTCTGCGCGTGCTGTTGCCGCAGTTCGCCCCGGTTGTGGACCCGCACTACGTCAGGGCAATGGCGTCTGGGAACACGGTGGCCCACTTTCGTATCCATGCGCACGTCATCGCTGACGATTTACTGTCGGTGACCGACGCTCGGGCTCGCGCAGCGGACAACCGCGTGCTGATTCGCATTTACAAGACCCTGCGTCCCCAAGCGCGCAAGCACGTGGCGATGGCAATGCCTGGTGTGGCGGAATTGTGCGACAAGCACGTGTCTACCGAATCCTGACGACAGGCGGTGCATGGTAGACTGCTTGCCTGAGGTTGTTTATGAGTAGTAAGTCGCTCTTCACCATCATGCTCCGCCGGCAACCCGGCTATGAATTGTTGCTGACCATTAGGTTTGAAAGCAACAAACACGCCGGTGTTGTGTCGTTGTCCCGCCCGGGTTGGGTGGACAGTACACCGTCACGGTCCAAAGAGATTCGAGACGTCGACGCTGCCGAGCTGCGCGGAGGTCGCTTCACGTTGATTCATGATGGATCTGAACGACGTGAGGGGTACAGCCTCGCCCGAGTCACCGAGCCACTTCTGGGTCGGATCCCGGATAATCAGTGGACTGAGCTGGATCCTGTTACGGAGTTCGGCTTTCGCTACCTTCAGATTCCCGAAGGTGCCCTCGCGGGTACGCCTGCGACGGCTGCTGTGCGAACGAAGCTGCCTGCACCCGCCGCTACGCCCATGCCAGTAGACTCTCACATTGCGTCGGCCACCGCACAGACCAGCCGTCCCGCTGGACGCAGTTCTCTGTTGGAGCGCGCCCGTCACTCTGGGGGGGCCAGCTTGCCACCCGGTCCATCGGGTGATCCCATGGAAACGGCAGCGCCAGAGACCACACTGGATGATCGGTCTTCGCCACCTGATGGGGTTGTGCGGTCGACCCACGGCGCATCTGTACGCTTGGCTAAGTCGGGCGAGGTGGAGGTCCGCAGCGCGCGCTCCCTACCGCCCAAGCCGAGACCCGTGGCAACGGCATCAGGCTCGGGAACACCAGCGCCATCGCGCATGCGGGCGCCGCACTCTTTGCCGGGAGCGGTTCCGGCGGCACCGGTTGCTGTTGAAGCGTCTCTGGCGGACTTGGCCCTTCAGTCTCTCTCGGCGGATGCCTTGCGGGTGCGACTGCAGTCCGAGATGCGCAAGGTGCAAGAACTGCATCTACGCTTGTCGGAGGCCGAGCGTCGCATGGGTGAAAGTCAGGAACGTGAACGGGACCTGCTCGCCGTTCTGCAGACCTGGCAAACGAGGCAAACCCGGTGATTCGCTGTTCAGTGTGGGCCCCAATACTGCTCGTTGCGTCCGTCGCGTGCGGCCCGAAGGTAAACCCACTACAAGCTGATCTTCAAGCCCTTCGTCGCGTTGCATCGGCCGGCATCGAGGCCAATCCACCACGCCATGTATCCATGCGCGTGAGCTCCGAAGTGCTCGGAGAGCTCGTGTTTCTCGGACTTGAAAACGGAGCGGATGGCCAGGGTAACTTCACGTTTCCAACACCCGCGGGGCAAGCCACCCTGCGCGTATCACCGCAGGAAATTCGCGATCCCATTCGCCTCACTCAGGCCCGTTGTGACGGCTGTGTGCGTGTGGAGGGCACCGTCACAGGAACCGTGCGAGCGACGATGGGGCCGGTCAATGTAAATCCTCGGGCCGGTTTGCACACCGCGGTCCCCGTTCAGGTGCGCGCGGTCACGCAAGGTCAGGGAAGCGACATTGTCATCACCCCACGCTGGGACCGTGCCACCGAGTTCGATGTCCAGCTGATGGGTCTGCCGCTCGGGGGAATGGGTCTCAACCGTCAGCTAACCACCGGCCTAAGAGAAGAGTTTGATGGGCAGGACATTGTGGTGGCTTCGCTGCCTGCCAGCAGTGTGTTTCCGGTGCGTAGTCTCTCGGTTCAGGCTGGAGAAACTGCCCATGTCTCTCTGCGTGTGGTGGGGGCCACCGAAGCGCCTCTGCCACCCCGACGGCTGTCTGAAGGGGTCTGGATAGGCGTCTCCGTTGATACGGCGCGTGCGTGGTTCGATGCCTACTCACTGCGTCGTCGAACCAAAAAGTGGGCTTTCCGTCCGTCCACCATGTCCGGTGACGACAACACCCTCACCGCGACGCTCGATGTGTGGCGGCTTCGTTCGAGGCCCAAACTGCGCCAGTTCGACCTATCCATCAGCCTAGTGGAGTCCGGCGGACGGTGGACCGTTGGCGAGTCCTCGGTGACCCGTCGCAAAGGAGGGCTCGACGTGATCGGTGGCATCATTCGTGGCCAGATTCAAAAGCGAATCGACGCCATTGTGGATGACGACCTGCTCACTGGCGGTGTCGTTGCCTTGGGCAGTCAAACGCTGCGGTTACAGGTTGACGATCTAGCGATTGACGATGGGACTATTGAAGTGCGCTTGGATGTCTCTCGCCCCTGATTCCGCGTTGTCCCCCTGACGTCTTGAGCCAACGCCCGTTCAACGAGCCGGTTAGGTGGGGGTCCCTGGAGAGTTGACGATGCGAACCGCACGAACTGCAGCCCCATTGCTCGTTTTGTCCTGCGTGCTGACCGCCTGCTGGGGCGCCCCCGTACCTGCGGAAGTGGAGGTGGAACAACCGGCTTGGGTCGAACCACCGCGCCATGAAGTGACCGTCACCTCCGACAGCTACCACATCGATGCGACGTATCGCTCGATGACGGGTCCATCTTCGGCGATGTACGTCAACCTGCTGGACGCAGCCGAGCCCGAGCTGGTCTGGGTGACCGGCTACGAGTCCACCGTTATCCGCGATGATGGCTCGGAGATTAGTCAAGAGTTCATGTGCCACGCGAACCTCGACTTTGACGTACCCACCTTCTACGACCACTTCGATGGTCGGGTACCGCTATCGGGCCGTATGTTCACCTTGTCGCAAGGCCAACAGCGCATCGACTTCCCGCCAGGATTTGGAATTCCGCAGATCTCCACCGATCCGATGACCTTGTCGACGCAGGTGTTGAACCTGAACGACCCAAACCTAGATCTCAACGTCCGCCACCAGGTGACTGTTCGTTACGTGCGGGATTCCGAGCTGACCATACCGATGACCTCGCTCTTTCAAGCTGCAGTTCAAGGCTTCAAGTCACTCGAAGGCGAGGGCATGGTGTACGGCGTGGACAATCCGGACATCGAAGACCACGGCGAAGGCTGTGCTGTGGGAAGCAGTGCCATTGACGGTGACGAAGATCTCGACCTCAACGGCCGCAAGTTCACCGCCCACTGGGTTGTGGAGCCTGGCCACGAGGTCACCCGGACCTTGGTCACCGAGTTCCTAAACCTGCCCTTTGACACCACCGCCCACTACATCGCCGTGCACCTGCACCCGTTTGCCGAGTCGCTGGAGCTTCTTGATAGGACAAGTGGTGAGAGCGTCTTCAAGAGCCGCGTGCGAGCGCCAGACGACCGCATTGGCATTCTAGAAGTAGACCACTTCACTAGCGTGGAAGGGCTGCAGTTTTACGCGGACCATGACTACGAGTTGGTGTCCGTCTACAACAACACCAGCGGCGAGCCTGCCGACAGCATGGCGGTCATGTACATCTACTTTAAGGACGGTGGCTTTGTGAAGCCGGATCTGTCGCAGATTGCTGTCGTGAGCACTGAAGAACCCGCTACGGGCGGCATGTAGCTGGCTGGTAGCGTGAAGGGCCCTCAATCCGCCGAGTTTGCGGTCGGCGACACTCTCGGCTGGCCCCTTTCTCAACGGGGGACGGCTTGATTTTTGGGGCTCTCGGTCAGGCGTGCTTTCAGCCTCCATCACCCAACGGCAGAGCTTGTCACTCACGAGGTTCTCATGCTCACAAATAGAGGCGATTGGCCGCTGCATCGTGCTGGCGCGTAGTGTCTGCTGTTGCCGCTGACAGCCGATAGCCGACCGCCCGAGGTCTGCCGCAGATCTACTCTAGGGCGCGAACGCTGCCGCGTGTGTTGATATTCTCGACGATGGACGCCAAGAGCGCGTCGAGCTCAAACGTGGCCATAGGTAGACTAGGACTGCGGTGACAGACCGTGTCAGTCCCTGCCAAGCGGAACTGATGGCCTCGCTGTGTCGCTTCGTCGTTGAGATTAGCCAGACGGTCCCAGGCGGGGTCGGACATGACCATATGAACGCCGGCCACCGAGATGTCTGTAGCGCCCGCTGCCCACAACGCGTCGCAAGCCGCCACAACACTGCCGCCAGTGTCGATGATGTCGTCGACGATGAGAACGCTTCGTCCTGCGACGTTGCCCACAACGGTAGTCCGGGCAACGGTGCTCTGTGCGCTGTAGTCGCGTTCTTTCGACAATGCGACCAAGTCGCACTGAAGGACTTGGGCGAACTGCCGCGCGCGCTCGAGTCCGCCAACATCGGTCGACGCAACGCAATCGGGTCTGAATCCTCGCTGAGCGAGAAACCGCGCGAATGGGCGGCAAACGCCCACCGCCTCCAAGACACACTGGCGTGGAGCGTAGCAGCCAACAATCGCTTCGGTATGTGGCTCTAAGGTGACCACCATATCAGCACCGGCAGCGGTCAACATACGTGCGAATAGGCCGGTAGAGACCCCTTCGCGGACGTGGTCTTTGCGCTTATCCTGACGGGTTCCCGGTAGGTAGGGAATGACGGCAGTGACCCGTCCAGCATCGGCGCATCGGGCGGCATCGATGGCGTGAAGCAGCATGGTGAATCGGTCGTAGGTGGTCCAGATGCTGTCGGTGCCCAGGCAGCGCTGCACAATGTAGACATCTGTGCCGCGGACGTTTGCGTCCAACACATGCTTGCCTTCACCTGATGCAAACCAGATGTCGCGCGAGGGAACCAGCGAGATGCCGAGTCGTTTTGCCAGGGCCAAACCTAGAGTATGGGCGTCTTCGCAGGCCACGAGGCTCATGGGGGCGCGTGTAGTCATGGTCTATTCCTCGGGATTAGGAGTGAGCTCGCCGGCCATATCCACGCCCATCGCGTGCCGGGTGTCTTCGGGGGAGCGGCCTTCTGCAAGCAGACAATACAGCTTGGTGAGTGCGGCTTCGGGCGTCATGTCCTGACCACTGACCACGCCTGCACGGGCCAGTGCTGCGCCCGTTCCGTACAAGCCAGGGCGGACCCGACCGGCGCGAACGGAGCTTGTATTTACTACGACAACACCGCGCTCGATGGCCTGTGCGACCACCGCCACCAGAGCTTCATTGGCAGAGGGGAAGGTTCCCGCACCGTAGGTCTCCAGTATGACGCCTTGGACGGGCTCGGCCATTACTTGGGCGAGCAAACGAGGAGTGATTCCAGGGTAGATACGGACCGCAATGACTTCGGGGTGCTGCTTGAGGGCGCGGACTTGGATGCCCCCTGATTGCGAAGCGCGAATGAGGTCTCGCCGTAGATCGACCTCGACCCCAGCGCGCGCGAGCGGCGGTAGGTTTCCACTATCGAAAGCGATAAACGAAGCCGAGTCCACCTTCTGAGAGCGATTGCCACGCAGCAGTCTGTCGCCAAAGTAGATGCACACTTCGGGGATATCGAGAGTCCCGGCAATCAGCAGGCTAGTGATGAGGTGCTCACGCCCGTCGCTTCTTGGGTCCCCCAAGGGTAGCTGGGCACCGGTGAACACCACGGGTTTGTTGAGTCCTGTCAGCAGAAACGACACCGCTGAGGCGCTGTAGGCCATGGTGTCGGTTCCGTGGATGACCACGAAGCCGTCGACGTCATCGCCATGTTCAACAATAGCGTTGGCAATACGGACCCAGTCGGATGGCGTCATGTCCGCGCTGTCTTTGAGCGGTGGCAACATGTGCAGTTGAGCATTCGGCAGGTCATCGCCCATAAGCGTGCTCAGCTGCTCAAGGTACTGCGCGACCACCCCATCTTTGGGGATGAGGCCGTCAGAAGCGGGGTACATCGCAATGGTTCCGCCGACATGAAGAACGGCGACGCGGGTTGAGTTGGACATGGACCGGCTCTATCCCGCGGGCGGCTCAATGCGCGGCAAGCAGATGGTCACAGCGGCGCCGCCACCGTCGCGGTCGTGAAGGGTCATGCGCCCCTTGTGTTGTTGAACGATGCCGCGCGACAAGGTCAAGCCTACGCCGAACCCGCCGTGTGGTCGTGCCAGGCCTGCTTTGCCTTGCGAGAAGCCCCTGAACATCGTCTCGCGGTACCGGCGGGGAACGCCTGGGCCGCGGTCGTTCACGTGAATGCAGGCATCGTCTGCCACAGTACTAATGCGAATGTCGATGTCGTGGCCTGGGCCGCCGAATCTCACCGCATT
>JBLHSN010000067.1:0-21863 GCA_047626195.1 Myxococcota bacterium | reverse complement strand
TGTCGTTCACGGGTGCCACGCAGTCACGCTCAAACATCGCCGGGCACCATCGACGACGTCGTCATTCCACTTGCCAAGGTCGCCATAGCGTCCGCCGATGCCTACAGCCTGCAGTGGGGATTAAGGCGGATTGTTACAATCATACAGCCGCAGCATTCGCCATCAGCGGCTCCAGTCCGGAGTCATCTTGCCCCTGAACCGGCACCGGCTCTGCCTCCGTGTCTCCCGTCAGCCACTTCCTCGCAGTGCCGACAAACGGTCAGCAATTCCGAACTGAAACACCGGAACCGGCAAGGCCGCGAAGCGTCCCTATTCGTAGACGACCATCCAGCTCTGGACCTCGATGCGTTCCCCGCCGCCACCGTTGAGATCCCGTCCGTTTGGCCCGTAGGTTTCGTGGTCGAACTGAATGGAACTGCCAGGTGTCACGAGGCCATCGAGGTCGAAACGGGAAATCTGTACTTCCTTACCGGGACACCAGCTGTTTCGGCCGTACCACCACGTTCCGTACTGATTGGGGATGGTGCCCGCGTCCACTTGCTGCTCGCAGCCATCCTGCACATCGACCCAGTCATCTTCCACTACGAATGCATCGTCTCCCACAATGAAGTGGTTGGTCGTGTGGCAGAACTCGGCGCAATTGAGCTGCCCACCCCCGTGACCCGAGACGACGGCTGCAAGCTCGACATGGGCGGCGCTGGCAGGCACATCCACATCGAGTGGCTCAAACAAGTCGTTCACGGTCGGTCCGTAGTAGAAATTGCCGTTGTACAGACGGCTCATCGAGGTGGGCCGATAGCCAACCCCCCGATTGCTGAACCGAAAGTCGAGGGTCAAGTCGTAGGGTTGGGAGGTGCTGAACCGGTAGGTCTTGTCACCCCCCTCTTGCATCATGGCCAGGAAGGGAGTCGCGTCGTGAACCCAGCGGCCTTCGCGGTGGTAGGTCGTGATCCACCGGCCGACCTCGGTGCCACACCCGCACACGAGGTCGTCGTAGCCAGTGCCCGTGTCGTTGCAGGTGTAGGTTCCCTCTGTGGCTTCGCCGATGGGTGAGTCACACGACCCCAGACGTGTGTCGGCGTCGACGCTGTCCACAAAACCGACACAGGTCCAGGTCGTCTCGCTGTCATCCTCACAGTCGGTAGAGGCCCGACACGTCTCGGTGTCTTGCACACCATCGGCGTGGCAGGTGCCCAGTGTCTCCGGCACATGCTGCTGACAGGCGGTCGAGCCGAACGCTGAGACGTCGTCCACCGCGTCATCGCATTGGTACAGATAAACCAGGTAATCCCAAGCAGGGCAGTCCCCAAACTCGCCGTCGCCGACGCAGTTCGTGGTCAGGTCGTACTCGAGCGTATCGAAGGTAGCCATCGTCGCTGCATCCGGCAGGGTCACGTCGATACGCGGATTTCCCTGCACCTGCTCGTTGTCCCACAGCCGAACCGAGGTCACGTCCTCGGAATCGAGTTGCTCCTGCCTTTCGAAGGTGAAGTTGGCATACCGGGCCTCGTTGGCAACCTTCGACAAATTAGGCTCAAACCACCCGACATCGCCGTCAAAGCGACTGGCATCCGCATAGCTGCCGACGTAGCGCACGGTCTGGCTGCGATCGATAACCAGGCCCCATCCGGGGTTCCTAAGCTGGGTACCGAGCCATCCGTCGATATCCGAAGGCGTCTGTTCAACGTAGTGCAGACGTCCCTCCCATGCTGCCTGCTCCGCATCGGTCAACCGGTCGAGCGCGGAGACGAGCCCCTGCTCAATGACATCCAAACGCGAAGACACGTCTGCCCCGTCGTTCGGAACGAAGAAATAGTGCACATTGTCGGGACTATTCGCAAGTAAATCCTCGTGATCCCGCGCCCACATGTCGACCGAGAAGCTGCTGTTTTGACGCGGCGCCCCGAGAACAAAGACTAGGCTGTCACAGCCACTCCAGTCAGTCGACAGTGAGAATGAACCGGAACGAGTCTGCACGGAAAAATCACCGGCTAGACCGTTGAGCCCGCCAGCACCGCCGTCTTCGAAGGCGGACTCCGTCATGTCGAGCAGCTCACAGCGTGTCGGGTCGACGGCCGTATCGCTGTCATTGTCTGAGCCGTCGTTGCAGGCAGTGAGTAGAAAACACAGGACGAGAAGGCGGTTCATAGAATCTCCAAGCCGCTGCACTGTACCCACGGCTTCCGCCGACGACCACCGGTGTCGATCGATGATGCGTGGGACCCGGGAGCTAGATGACCGAGACCGCGCAATGCAGGTCAATGACCCTGCTGACCTCCTGTGCGACCCATCGGTGGCCACTTCGACATCCACTGCGATTACGCAGTCCGGGTCAAGTCGTTAGTCGGGCGCATGACAACTGAACAACGTGCCAATGAGTTCGTACAAAGCATCCGTAGACGCAATCGGCGTGAGGCCTGGGGCTCAATAGGCGTATTTGTCGCCAGCGGCGCCATTGCCATGGGCGCAGTTCCCCTCCTCAACCCCATTGGCGGGATGGTGGGACTCGCGGCGGCAGGTCTCATCTTCGGCATCAATCAGCTCGTGCTTCGACCCCATGAACCACAGACCGGTTGGACGGCTTCCCCGTTCGCAGATGAGGTGGACAAGCAAGGTAAGTGGATGCTTTGGACACCGCTTTGGTACTTCGGACCCATCTTAATCGCGATGCTTACCGCTCTGCCCCCAACCACCTCCGTGTTGTCCCTCATCGTCATGGCGTTTTGTGGATTCATGGCGGTGAAAAACGTACGGATAGGGCAGGGCCTGCGTCACAGCGCCGCCGCCATTCGGGCTGAAGCGGCGTCTGACCGGGCGTAGGACTCCGCACGCGCGTGGACCGGCGCTGGTTTCGCTAACAAGCCTACAAGCTCGCCTGCCACAGGGACTCAATCCCCTCCGGCACACCCAGCGTCCCAACACACGCCTCAGTCAACACGAACTCCGCATCCAGACACCCCGGCTCCGGCGGCCCCTCCCAGTACAGCCAGCCCGTCTCGGACTCAAACGAGAAGAACGAAGGCCCCGCCAAATGCGAGGGTGTTCCAACGCTTCCTGAAGCTAGCTCGTACACCCCGAGCGTAGACCGCGCCGCAATGGGCTGCTCAAACTAGAAGTCCGTCTCCAATTCCTGCGACCTCACCCCGCCGGCCAGCGGGATGGGTGTGGCCTGAGTCTGACGTGCTGGGGGGGAGTGCTGTGGACCGGGAGAGGGGTATCTTTGAGGACGAGGCCCACCGTAAACCTTAATTTTCGCTCGGTGTGCACGGGGCGCGAGGGACTCAGTCGAGGGCGATGCGGGTGCCAGACCGTGGCGGTGGGCGCTGCGCTGCGCTGGCAGGTAGACTTCGGCGGTGCCTGATGTCTCCTATCCTTTCCTTTCAAAACTGCTTAATGCGGGCTATCCTCGACGAGGTCGGAATTGGGCGACGGCAGATGCGGCCGTTGTAGACTTGATCCTGCCGGAGGCCCCAATGAGGTCAATGTCCCGCCGTTCGAAATCGTCTCCGTCCGAGTCCAGCTCGAGCACCAGCACGTCGAGCACCAACTTCGACCAGGTCTCCCAAGCCTATGGCAACCAGGCAGCCCTCGACGCCATGAACGGCGAGACCGAGTCTGGCGGAGTCGATCCAGTCGATTTGCTCGGCGTCGCCGTCCTGCACCGCCGGGCCGAGCCAGGCGAGGGCAAAATCGCCGACCTGAGCGACGAGAGCGGCATCGCCGACCTGGGCGACGCCGTTTGGGCCATGATTCCGTCCGACACCCCCATATGGATCAGCCTTGCAGGCTTGTCGGATGGCGATCGCGAGACGCTGACAAGTGCACTGGCGTCGTTCTGCTCGGTGCCCGGCTTCGCATTCCACATCGAAGGCACCACCGTCACCCTGGGGAGCCAGACCACGGACCACTCCTTCGGCGGCGACACTGCCACGGCCGAAGACGTGCTGAAGCGGTCTCGAGACATCAGCAACTACGAGGGCCGCGAACAGGACATGGCCAGGTTCGTGTTCCTGAACGGCGACTACGACGAAGTGAACAGGTCCGAGGTCGATCCGTCCACGCGCGTCGGCCACACGGACACCCCGGAGGACAAGAAGAAGCCGGCCGAGTGGTACAACGGCTACGTCATCAAGGGCGACATGGTCGTGCCGGTACAGAGCGACCTGGACAAACGCACGCAGGTGGCGCCGGCGATGAAGTTGGGCGAGTACCAGGACATGCTCACGGACGACTTCAACTTCGACGGCGCCATCGATCAACTGGGCAGTGAAGACAACTTCGTAGCAGCCATGTCCGCGCGATTCGCCGACGGGTACGAGCACGGCGAAGCCGCCTTCACGTCGGTCTGCCACGAAGTCTGGAGCTACGCAACCAAGGGCATGGGGTCCGACGACACCACGGACATCGCCAAGATGCAGGCGCTATTGCGGGAGCTCTCGCCCAATATCGCCGCCAGCAGCGACTCGAATACACCGATGACGGGAGACGACTTCTTCATTCCCGGCACGGACATCAAGATCGCCCGCGGCGACGGCAAGCACGGTCGGGCGACGGTCATGGAAACCCGCCACCTGCTGGCGGGGCTCATGGACGAACCGGTTGGCCCCCAGACCTTCGAGCTGCAGGAGCCCGAGCTCGGTGAGCGTGACTTCTACATCCGGGACGGCACGGGAAGCTGGGACGAAAAGTGGGACAACCTAGGCAAGGGCTTCGAGAAGGAGTTTGGTTGGGACGAGGACTACAACCTCGATTCGCGCACCTTGATGACCATCAAGTACCAGCATGCCGAACTACCCAATAACCAGGCGGGTCAGGCCGACTCCGACGGCGGCACGTACATCGCACGCTTTATCCAGGCGATTCGAGATTGCTACGCGCTCCTGCATCGCGACGACTCGCCGGGTGACCGCGCCGAGTTCGCGGACCTATTCGACATTCCCGTCGAAGACCTCTTCACCGACGGCGGCAATGTCAGGGTCACCACGCTGCAGATGTGGCTGGGCGACTTCGACAGCATGCACGGCTTTGGCGCCGCCGGCGAGTCGGGCATCAAGGGCATCATCCTGACGCTTCTGTACTCGGACCAGTTCTCGCCCGAGAGCATGGCGGCCATGGAAGACAAGGGCATCAAGCCGCGAATCAACGCCGTCATGGACGAGTCGGAACAGGGCATGGAGTGGCTGAAGTTGGCCCAGGCGCTCTCGGACCACATGGGCGTCGAAGCACGAATTATCGCGGTTCCAACCAGTCTACCTGATGAGTTCATCGGAAATCCGAGCGAACACGTCCGCTACGTCGACATCAAGGACATCACGGTCCACGACGACAACACCATCGCCTACAAGTACACGCAGAATGGGATGAAGCAGGACGGCAAGACCTTCATTGAGCAGAGCGTTCAGGACAACTACTTCACGACTAGCAGCGGGACGAAGTCGGAGCAGTACGGCAAGGGCCGGTACAAGCTGACGTCTGCTGCCTTCGGAGAGCAGGAAGTCACCGGCCGCAATTTCATCAGCGGCTGAGCGCAGGATTTCTGTAGCGAGCCAATAAATAACAATCCAAGGGGGTGCTTGCCTTTGCGCGTTGGGAAGGTCGACGCTTTTACCCGGTCCCCGTGGAAGTAGACATCCTCGATGACCGAGCCCTCCTTGACGTCGTTTTCGTTGTCGTAGATGACCCAGAAGACTTGCAGCGCCGGCGTAACCGTTCAGCCCTCTCGGCTTGCCAAGCTCAGCTCGCGAAGTCGAACAACGGTTTCGCGATTTTGGCGCGTTCCCGTTTCCAGTTCCATGGAAGTAAGTCTTCGGCAGTCAATCCGCTTCGGGACTCTTGAACGGCAATGAGCACATCGGCGAGCCACGCGTAGGACTCGACATCGTGCATGCAGCACGTGGCGAGGAGAGACAACAACGTGCCGCAGTTCTCGGCGGCTTCATCGTGTCCGGCGAACAGGGAGTTCTTGCAGAGCAAAGCGACAGCGCGAAGCGGGCGTTCGCTTAGGCTGTTGTGGATAGGAATGGCCGGTTCGGTCACGAAGAGCTGCCGCGGAAGGCGCTGGTTTCGCACGTACTGCACGGCCTTATACAAGGCATTACTGTGGTCAACAGCGTCGTCGGACCACGTGTCGAGCACGGCGAAGAGCGTGGTTAGGATGGGGGCGCTCTGGGTGTCGCGACGCTCGCGATGCATCGCACTGGCGAGACTGCCATCGTCTTTGGCAACGCGTTCGATGTAGAACAGCTCTCCGATGGCATCGAGCCACCGCGTGGCGGCCTTCGGGTCCTGCGCCTGGGCTTCGTACAGGCCACCGCGTGCAGGTGACCAGCAGCCACCGCGTGCGCGGCCCATCTCGCCCATGACCCGGTTGTAGGCGGTGTAGCCATCCACAAGTAGGGCGCCCATCGACTGTCCCAAGACGCACTCGGGCGTGCTCTTGCCGGGTGATGGCGAGTGCGTAAACAGCAGGGCGTCCTTTGTGGCGAGGACCCACACCCAGCCGCGGCGGACCTGGTCTTCATCGAGTACGGGCATCAGTGTCTCATCCGCATAGACATGAGACGCGTTGCTTCGGCCACTTTATCCATGCGGGGTGCAGTGACCCGGACGCCATCTGCACGCACACCCGTCTGTCGTTCAATCTCAATTCGGACCAACTGCCCTGTTCGCCACTCATAGACCACGTCGACCCGGGGGTCCCCGATCAGCAGCGTCGTGTAGGTGCTCGGTAGGTCCACCGTGACAGTGACCGTTGGCAGGGCATCGAGCTTCACCTGGCGCTTGCGTGCAGCCTCTGCACGCAGTGCCGCGCTCCTTGGGGCGCATCTCTTTGCGCGTGCGTTTACGCGCCTCACGACGTGCATCCGGAGTCCGTTGGGACTTACGGGTTCGCTCGAATGTGCGGGTAAACGGCTTTTTCTCACGTGCGTCTACCCGAGGATGATGGCGTGGAGTTTCTGTTCCAGCGTCCGATTGGCAGCCCAAGCGCCGCCTACTTGGTCGCTTAATGACTGGGTTTGTTCCACCGATGCGTCGAGCATGACCTGTTGTGCGGTCAGGACATCCGTCACCATTTCGACCATGGGTTGGGCCATGGCCCGACCGAGAGGCGGTTGCGCTGTCAGCCAGGTATCGCGCCCGGCAATCGTGTCGTCGGCAGGAGTCGTCATTCGCGGCACTGGGTCACATTCGTCCGGCTGAGTCGAGTACGCCCAAAGCGGGGGTGCGCGAGTTCGATCGAACAACCGGCACAGTCCCCGGACCCGAAAGCAGGGCGTGAACCGTACGTCCTCGCCGCACCCCTTGGGCCACACCATACTGACGGGTGAAGCTGGCTGACCCATGGAGGTCAGCAAGCGGTGTTCTGGCATTGGCGCGAGACAGCGTATGATTGGCTCCAGCCCTGCGGTCCGTGTCTTTGCCTACCGTGGACCTACCGACCTCCGCAAAGGGTTCGACGGCCTAGCGGGACTGGTGGGACAGCACTTCAAGCGCGACCTGCAGGACGGCGAGTTGCTCCTGTTCATAAACCGGCGGAAGACATCGGCGACGCTCCTTCATTGGAATGGCACGGGTGTGTGCATCTACGCCACGCGATTGGCACGCGGACGATTTACCCAGCTGTGGGAGACCGGGAAAGCTGCCGCCACGGTGTCCTTGACTCGGCGTAAACTTAGCCTACTTATGGAGGGTGCCAACCTGCGTAAAAAGCTCCTCCTCTCTCCGAAGAAAGTACGCTACTGACCATGTTCTGGCTGGTCTCTTGGGTTGCATAGCGATGTGTAACAATCGTTCTCCAACGCCGATGAACTCCATGAGCTGGGTGTAAAACACGCACAGGCCGAACAGCGCCACGCACAGGCCGAACAAGCTCGCCAGCGCGCAGAACAAGCTCGCAAACGCGCAGAACGTGCGCAAGCGGTGGCGGAGTACAAAGCGAAGGCGCTTTCTGTCGAACGCAAGGTGCTTGCTTCGCCGGCTCTCGGAGTTGCGTGGCCAGCTCGCCCGGCTGAAAGGCGGCGACCAACATGCCCAGCTAGAGCTTGAAATTCGAAAGCTGGAATCGCGCCTCGCGGACGCGCAGAAAGAAGCCTACGGCGGGAGCAAGAGCGAACGGCGCAAGCGAAAATCCGCAGCACCTGGTGAACGTGCCGTACCGACGGGTCATGGACCGACATCGCAGCCAAGCCTGCCGCGTGATGTCGTACTTCATACGTCGGATGAGGCCGACCAGGTGTGCCCTTGCTGCGGTGACGCACTGCATGTGATGACCGGCCAGTTCGAGAGCAGCGAGCTCATCATTGCAGTGGAGCGAAGGTACCGAATTCAAGACCATGACCGGCAAAAGTACAGTTGCCGCTGTGGTGACATTGACACCGCTCTCGGCGTCGAGACGCGTATGGTTCCTGGCGGTCGGTACGACCTTTCCGTTGCGGCACAGGTCGCGACCGACAAGTACCTCGACTCTCTGCCGCTGGAGCGCCAGGTCGGACGCCTGGCGCGGAAAGGTCTGGTCGTGACCTCGCAGATGCTGTGGGACCAGCTCTTCGCCTTGTATGTGCTGCTGCCTCCCACATTGGCCACTCTCACCGTCGAATGTCTCGCGCAAGAACTGCTGCACCTGGATGAGACCCGCTTTCGCAAGATGGGCAAGGGTGGCAGCAAGAAGTGGTGGTTGTGGGTCGCCTCGGGTGCTGATGCCGTGGTGTTTCACCTGCTGCCGTCTCGCGATACCGAAGCCGCCAAAATCGTGTTGGATGGCTACTCGGGCATCGTGGTCAGCGACGGCTACAATGTCTACCAAAGCCTCGCAAAGCTCGGGGGATTCGCAAAACAAGTGACCTCGGACCCTACCGAACGGTCCTTGCCGGTCTTCACCCATGCCGCGTGCTGGGCGCATGCACGGCGGCCGCTGTTCGTGGCCGAGAACAATACCGCCGCTGTCACCGATGTACTCAATCTGATTGAAAAGCTCTTCCACGTCGAGGCTCGCGCCCGTAAACGAGCCACGGCTGGTGAGGACCTGCTCGCCGTACGAAAAGCGCTTCGTGAGGCCGAAAGTCGAGACATCATCAAGAAGATTCGAAAGTGGAGAATCAAGCAACGCCCGCTTCCGAAGTCCAAGCGCGATGTCGGTGTGGGGTATCTCAAGAACTACTGGAAAGAACTCACCGTCTTCCTTGAAGACTCCCGCATTCCGCTCGACAACACTGCTGCCGAGCGCGACATCCGTGGTCCCGTGATTGGCCGCAAGAACGACTACGGCGTCAAGAGCCAGCGCGGTGCCGAGGTTGCGGCTGCCTTCTTCTCCTTCTTCGCGACCTGCCGTCGTGTGGGAGTGGACCCGCAGGAGTGGCGGATGGCCGCTGCACTGGCTGCAAAGGCAGACCCCAACGCAGCTCTCACGCCAGCGCAGTTCGCGGCAGATCAAGCAGCAGGTTCGTAGAATCCTGGACATTCGCGTAAATGCTGCGTTGAGTCAGCAACTGCCAGGGGCCGCGGCGAGGACGTTCGCTTCACCTACGGAGAAGCGCTCGCTAATCTCACGATAACTAACGTCATCATTCTCCTATGCATTGACGGCCTTCTGTCGAAACGCTACCGGACGGAACCTGGCCAATTGTGACTCGCGCTACATGGGGCTGACCACATGGAAACTCCGCTTTGTCGATCAGGTCGCGACGGCATGCCCGTAACGTCGTAACAAATTTATTGTCTGTCCCGACAGGGACACTGACACCGTCAGCCAAGAGTGGAGCGAACCGGGTATCGCGCTGCGGTCACTGCAGTGCTCCTCGCTCGGCGACCCCACTACCTGTGTTGCTTCAGCTGAAATGCGCTGCGCAACCAACGGGGCATGATGTCGGTGAAGTCGCCGCAATTACCGCGTCAGCACCGGGCTCGACAACCAGCATCGGACGGGTCCACGGCTGAGCCTTTGTGCTCGCTGCTGGGGCTCGCGCTAGGCGGGTCACGGGAGGCCTGAATGGCCACAGATACAGCACCAGACGCCGAACCTTCAGCTCCCAACCCAGAGCACCGTGATGAGGTGCTGGCCAGTAGTCGAGAATGCAAAAGAATACTCGTTGCTATGCATGCGGACGAGATGGATGGGCTCCGGAGAGCCCACCTCGTGGCCCGCCCAAGATTCCGGCAGAGTGGCCCGTAGTCGTTGGCCAATGAGTACGGGCCACCATCAGGCGAGTCCCTATCGAGTGCCCCTCTGCGGAACGACCGGCCTCGGTACTACCATACCTGGGTCGGCACAAGCTTTTCAGCACCAAATCCAAAGTCACCGTCGCCTAGCTGACCATAGTCGTTGCGACCCCATGCCCAGAGCGAGCCGTCGGCCTTGACGGCCAGTGAGCGAGTGAACCCGGCGTCGACAAATACCCAATCCGAGCCGGATCCAATCTGGATAGGCAGACTCACATCGCTACCAAATGTGGTTCCATTGCCCAGCGCCCCAAAATTGCTCGTTCCCCATGCCCAGAGCGTTCCGTCATCCCGAATGGCGGCGGTATGTGTGCCTCCAGCAGAAACAGATGCCCAGCTGCTACCGATTCCGACCTGGGCGGGTGCTGAAATACTGCTCGTTGACCCATTGCCAATCTGGCCACTCGAACCGGAGCCCCAGCCCCAGAGGCTGCCATCGTTGTGTGTGCCGTGCGCGTGGTAGGCTCCGCCCTCGACCGTTGCCCAGTCGGTGCTGCTCCCAATCTGCGTCGGCACGCTCCTGCTGGTGGTGGTTCCGTCGCCAACCTGGCCGAAGAGGTTCCATCCCCATCCCCAAAGCGTGCCGTTGGACTTGATGGCGAGGGTGTTATGGTCTTCGGTGGCAATGAACACCCAATCGGTGTCGCTTCCAATCTGGGTAGGCGCGCTCCTATTGGTTGTTGTTCCGTCGCCAACCTCACCAAAGCCGTTCGAACCCCATGCCCAGAGTGTACCGTCGGCCCGTAGGGCAGCGTTGTGGCTGTATCCGGCAGAGACTGTCGTCCAGTTGGTGGCTGCCCCCGCCTGTACCGGCACATAGCTGGTCAACATTTGACCGTCGCCGAGCTGACCAAGGTTACCGGTTCCCCATGCCCACAGAGTTCCATCCGTCTTAATGGCAGCGCTGTGGAGGGCTCCGGAGTCGACAGACGACCAGTCGGTCTCGACCCCCGTCTGGGTAGGCGTGTTGCGATCATCGGTGGTCCCGTCGCCGATCACACCGTAGCCGCCGTATCCCCAGCCGTGGAGCGTGCCGTCGGCCTTTACGGCAAGAGTTTGGTACTGCCTTGAGACGGAGATAGAGAGCCCCCCAGGGGGGGCGTCCACAGGCTCATCGCACGTACTCACGCCCTGGTTTGTCGTGTGGTGGAGAACCGTCTCATTCAACGCGACGGTGGAGTTCGCGCAGACACGACCCCATCTTTGAACAACCCCGAGAACCGTGGCGTTGGCCTCCACCCAGGCATACGGGCCCACTGTCCCGTCAATGATTGCGCCTGCCTCCACATAGGCATCTCGACCAATCGTCGACCCGTCCAGAACCTGAACATCAGACTCAATCGTCACATCCTTCCTTACTCTGGTGTCTTCCTCGATCAAGACTCCCGTATCAATAAGGGCATTGTTACCTACGATGCCATAGATTTTGCTGCTGTCCAGCGCAGAGCCAGCGTTAGCGACCGCGCCGTTGCGGCCGATGACCGAGAGTGGCCCCACCTCGGTGAAGTCACCCAATCCCACCAGTTTGCCAATCACCGCACCATTATCAACCAAGACGTCCGCCCCGAGGACTGCAGCGCGGCCAATAGAGACGCCTACACCCGTCGTCACCCGAGCCCCCAGGGTGGCATCGCGGCCGATCGACGTATCGTCTCCGAAGAAGCTGTCGGCGCCGATGTTCGCGTTGCGACCAATGACGGTTCCCTCCCCCAAGGTGAGCGGCTGATTGATGTGGTCCACCCAACCCGCAATGATGGCGTCCTTGGCAATGAAGACGTCTCCCAGAGCCACAGAGGGGCCGATGACGACACCTTCGCCAACAACGGTTTGAGACGTCGTGGTGACGGTTGCATCAAGTGACGCGGTATCGCCGATACAAGCCCCATTGAGCACGTACTGTGCATCTTCGCAGCCGTCAGCATCCGTATCTGCTGCAAAGGCGACGGTGGCGGTGGCGGTAGCCAAGAGTGGCGCAAACAGCAAGATTCTTGAATATGACATTGTTCTCCCCTTTTCGGACCATATGGGTACCATAGAGGTCATTGTTGATCCTGTACTTTTTTTGACCGTTAGCCCAACTAGCCAAGGGGTAACTGCTTGATGGCATGACATTCATCGATTGATTAAGTAGCTAGTTCGGGGATTTTTGTAATTAATGGCTTAACAGTTTTACTGTCTGTCCCGAACGGCGCACGGCACCGTGAGCCAAGAGTGGAGCGAACCGCATGTGGCGCTGCGGTCACTCCACTGCTCCCCCGGGGGTCGGGCTGTAGTCGTTTCATACTTAATCTCAGCATCTTTGGGACCGTCCATTGTTGAGCTTGGCAGATCCCTTTCTTCGTTGGTTCATGTTGATGTAGACGCCGAGCGCTGGCCGAAAGGCTCGGAGGCGGTGATTAGGTGCCATGCAAGCGTTAGACTTCGGTCTATCTTCTTATCATCTTGCTCATCTTCCGTTGATTCGCGCGCTTGTGAAGAAGCTTGGCATCGACGGTGCGGTGAACGAACGTTCACCGAAGGACCCCCGTTCTCGCGTCTCGGATACTGGTTGTGTGGCCGCGATGATTGTGAACAGTCTCTAGGGCCGATGCGCGTTGTGCAGCATGCCCACACTTCTCGAGCCTGTGGATACCGATGTCGTCTTCGGGTCCGAGTGCCCGGCCGACGCGTTCAACGATAGTCGTCTAGGTGGCCGCGTTGGACCCCCTGTCCAACATGGGTACGGACAACGTTCTAGGCCGTGTTGAGCACCGGACTCGACAACCAGCATCGGACGGGTCCACGGCTGAGCCTTTGCGCTCGCTGCTGGGGCTCGCGTTAAACGCGTCGCGGGAGGCCTGAATGGCCACACATACAGCACCAGACGCACCTACAGTTCCCAATCCAAGGCACCGTGATGTGGCGCTGGCCAGTGCCGTGTTGGTTTTCGTGCTGCCGTCCAGCAGCTGGCTGGACGGGGTGCTCGGGCTCAGCGCCGGCAAGTGGCCGGCGCTCTAGTCACGTGAGTCGGTGTTCTCCCTCGCCAAGGCCTACTGGGGGCCCATGTTCAGGCCGGACACTTGCACGGGGATATTGGAGTTCTGAAACTGCCCGTCGCCGAGCGAGCCGTTTGTGCCTCGGCCCCAACACCAAACGTCTCCGCTGGGCGTAATGGCGCACGTCGCCGAGGCGGAGCCACTGTGGGCCAATGCCGCGACGGCGCCCATAACGGATTGGTCCACTTCCACGAAATTAGTCGGGGTACTAGGCTGCCAATCTCCGAAGCCGAGCGCACCCGAGGACCAGTCACCCCCACAGACCACGTTCCCGCCTCCGCCTGCTAAGAGCATACAGGAGTGTTGCTCGTAGCCGCCTAGGGCCTCTACGGGACCCGCACCAACGAAGGCCGTAATCGGTGTACGTTCGGGACCGGTAGCACTGTTACCCATCTCGTGGAAACTATTGCTGCCCCAGCCCAGCACGGTTCCGTCGGGCTCGAGCGCAAAGGCACGGGCTTGACCCATCGAGATTTCGCTGATGTTTTCGAGCCCAACCACCTTGAGCGGCGTAAATGAGTTGGCGTTGCCACCGTATCCGTCGTCCGCGCCGTTGGCGCCGAGTGTCGCCCCAGCACCCCAGCAAAAGACTTGGCCGTCGGTTGCGAGTGCACAGCTGCCATAGGACCCAACGGCAATGTCGAGCATGCCACTTAGGGGATTACCGTCTGCAGCCAGGACCTGGATTGGCACGTCCGAGCTCGTCGTAACGCCGTCGCCAAGCCCCCCGTAAACTCCATAGCCCCAACACACGACGGTAGTGTCCGATTTGACCGCGCAGTAATGGTGGTACGAAGATGCGATAGCGGTGGCGTCGGTCAACCCTACGACTTGCTGCGGGGTTGAAAAGCTGACGAGGGGCGGTTCGATCCCGGCACCAATGCCGAGCTGACCACCCCAGCCATTGTAACCCCAGCACCAAACGGTTCCGTCGGTCTTCAACGCGCAGGTGTTTGAGCTGCCTAGGGCAAAGCCCGCGACGTCGGTCAACCCGGGGACGGCGATCGGCGAACCCTCGTCAGCCCCCTCAACTGCTGGAACATAAACACCGTTATCCATGTAGGCGGACGAAACGGTCACTCCGTTGCCAAGCTGGCCATGGGAGTTATCGCCCCAGCAGACTGCGGTTTCGTCGGGTAGAACTGCACAGGCGTGTATGCCGCCCACTGCGAGCGGCCGCGCACGTTGCTCGAAAGCGGGAACTTCGCACGTACTCACGCCCTGGTTTGTCGTGTGGTGGAGAACCGTCTCATTCAACGCGACGGTGGAGTTCGCGCAGACACGACCCCATCTTTGAACAACCCCGAGAACCGTGGCGTTGGCCTCCACCCAGGCATACGGGCCCACTGTCCCGTCAATGATTGCGCCTGCCTCCACATAGGCATCTCGACCAATCGTCGACCCGTCCAGAACCTGAACATCAGACTCAATCGTCACATCCTTCCTTACTCTGGTGTCTTCCTCGATCAAGACTCCCGTATCAATAAGGGCATTGTTACCTACGATGCCATAGATTTTGCTGCTGTCCAGCGCAGAGCCAGCGTTAGCGACCGCGCCGTTGCGGCCGATGACCGAGAGTGGCCCCACCTCGGTGAAGTCACCCAATCCCACCAGTTTGCCAATCACCGCACCATTATCAACCAAGACGTCCGCCCCGAGGACTGCAGCGCGGCCAATAGAGACGCCTACACCCGTCGTCACCCGAGCCCCCAGGGTGGCATCGCGGCCGATCGACGTATCGTCTCCGAAGAAGCTGTCGGCGCCGATGTTCGCGTTGCGACCAATGACGGTTCCCTCCCCCAAGGTGAGCGGCTGATTGATGTGGTCCACCCAACCCGCAATGATGGCGTCCTTGGCAATGAAGACGTCTCCCAGAGCCACAGAGGGGCCGATGACGACACCTTCGCCAACAACGGTTTGAGACGTCGTGGTGACGGTTGCATCAAGTGACGCGGTATCGCCGATACAAGCCCCATTGAGCACGTACTGTGCATCTTCGCAGCCGTCAGCATCCGTATCTGCTGCAAAGGCGACGGTGGCGGTGGCGGTAGCCAAGAGTGGCGCAAACAGCAAGATTCTTGAATATGACATTGTTCTCCCCTTTTCGGACCATATGGGTACCATAGAGGTCATTGTTGATCCTGTACTTTTTTTGACCGTTAGCCCAACTAGCCAAGGGGTAACTGCTTGATGGCATGACATTCATCGATTGATTAAGTAGCTAGTTCGGGGATTTTTGTAATTAATGGCTTAACAGTTTTACTGTCTGTCCCGAACGGCGCACGGCACCGTGAGCCAAGAGTGGAGCGAACCGCATGTGGCGCTGCGGTCACTCCACTGCTCCCCCGGGGGTCGGGCTGTAGTCGTTTCATACTTAATCTCAGCATCTTTGGGACCGTCCATTGTTGAGCTTGGCAGATCCCTTTCTTCGTTGGTTCATGTTGATGTAGACGCCGAGCGCTGGCCGAAAGGCTCGGAGGCGGTGATTAGGTGCCATGCAAGCGTTAGACTTCGGTCTATCTTCTTATCATCTTGCTCATCTTCCGTTGATTCGCGCGCTTGTGAAGAAGCTTGGCATCGACGGTGCGGTGAACGAACGTTCACCGAAGGACCCCCGTTCTCGCGTCTCGGATACTGGTTGTGTGGCCGCGATGATTGTGAACAGTCTCTAGGGCCGATGCGCGTTGTGCAGCATGCCCACACTTCTCGAGCCTGTGGATACCGATGTCGTCTTCGGGTCCGAGTGCCCGGCCGACGCGTTCAACGATAGTCGTCTAGGTGGCCGCGTTGGACCCCCTGTCCAACATGGGTACGGACAACGTTCTAGGCCGTGTTGAGCACCGGACTCGACAACCAGCATCGGACGGGTCCACGGCTGAGCCTTTGCGCTCGCTGCTGGGGCTCGCGTTAAACGCGTCGCGGGAGGCCTGAATGGCCACACATACAGCACCAGACGCACCTACAGTTCCCAATCCAAGGCACCGTGATGTGGCGCTGGCCAGTGCCGTGTTGGTTTTCGTGCTGCCGTCCAGCAGCTGGCTGGACGGGGTGCTCGGGCTCAGCGCCGGCAAGTGGCCGGCGCTCTAGTCACGTGAGTCGGTGTTCTCCCTCGCCAAGGCCTACTGGGGGCCCATGTTCAGGCCGGACACTTGCACGGGGATATTGGAGTTCTGAAACTGCCCGTCGCCGAGCGAGCCGTTTGTGCCTCGGCCCCAACACCAAACGTCTCCGCTGGGCGTAATGGCGCACGTCGCCGAGGCGGAGCCACTGTGGGCCAATGCCGCGACGGCGCCCATAACGGATTGGTCCACTTCCACGAAATTAGTCGGGGTACTAGGCTGCCAATCTCCGAAGCCGAGCGCACCCGAGGACCAGTCACCCCCACAGACCACGTTCCCGCCTCCGCCTGCTAAGAGCATACAGGAGTGTTGCTCGTAGCCGCCTAGGGCCTCTACGGGACCCGCACCAACGAAGGCCGTAATCGGTGTACGTTCGGGACCGGTAGCACTGTTACCCATCTCGTGGAAACTATTGCTGCCCCAGCCCAGCACGGTTCCGTCGGGCTCGAGCGCAAAGGCACGGGCTTGACCCATCGAGATTTCGCTGATGTTTTCGAGCCCAACCACCTTGAGCGGCGTAAATGAGTTGGCGTTGCCACCGTATCCGTCGTCCGCGCCGTTGGCGCCGAGTGTCGCCCCAGCACCCCAGCAAAAGACTTGGCCGTCGGTTGCGAGTGCACAGCTGCCATAGGACCCAACGGCAATGTCGAGCATGCCACTTAGGGGATTACCGTCTGCAGCCAGGACCTGGATTGGCACGTCCGAGCTCGTCGTAACGCCGTCGCCAAGCCCCCCGTAAACTCCATAGCCCCAACACACGACGGTAGTGTCCGATTTGACCGCGCAGTAATGGTGGTACGAAGATGCGATAGCGGTGGCGTCGGTCAACCCTACGACTTGCTGCGGGGTTGAAAAGCTGACGAGGGGCGGTTCGATCCCGGCACCAATGCCGAGCTGACCACCCCAGCCATTGTAACCCCAGCACCAAACGGTTCCGTCGGTCTTCAACGCGCAGGTGTTTGAGCTGCCTAGGGCAAAGCCCGCGACGTCGGTCAACCCGGGGACGGCGATCGGCGAACCCTCGTCAGCCCCCTCAACTGCTGGAACATAAACACCGTTATCCATGTAGGCGGACGAAACGGTCACTCCGTTGCCAAGCTGGCCATGGGAGTTATCGCCCCAGCAGACTGCGGTTTCGTCGGGTAGAACTGCACAGGCGTGTATGCCGCCCACTGCGAGCGGGCGGGGACGTTGCTCGAGAGCGGGGGGGGCCCCATCCCCAGGTTCATTGCACGTAACCGTCCCCTGGTTGTTCTCATAGCGGGGTACTACTTGGTCCTCGGGGACGGTGTCATATGCGCAGACAAGAGCATACGCGCGAACCCGACCGTGGACGGTTGCACCCGTCTCAACAATGGCGTCGCGACCCACGTCTGCGCCATCCATGATCTGGGCATCATCTTGAATCCAAGCGTCTTTTCGCACGCGGGATCCGGCTTCGATCAGAACTCCGGTGCGGATATCGACTCGGTTACCTACGATGCCCAAGACGTCGCTACGATCAGCAACAGAGCTAACGCCGGTCACCGTAGTCCTGCGACCGACTACCGAGTTCAGACCCAAGTGTGTAAAGTCTCCAAGCTCCACGAAGTTGCCAGTCACTGCACCATCATCAACGATGACGTCAGCCCCGACCTCTGCAGCGTAGCCCACAGATGCGCCTGAACCAATGGTCACGCGAGGCCCAAAGGTGGCCGCGCGGGCAATCGACGTATCTTGGCCGAAGATGTTGTCGGCGCCGATGTGTGCCTGACGACCGATCACCGATCCGTCACCGATAGTGAGAGGCTGGCTGCTGTGAGCCACCCAGCCATCAACGATCGCGTTTCGGGCAATGAAGACGTCTCCCAGAGCCACAAAAGGGCCGATGGAGACACCGTCGGCAACAACGGTCTGGGATGTCGTCGTGACCGTCCCATCCAGCAACGCCGTATCGTCGATACACGCACCATTAATGTTGTATTGCAAGTCTTCACACCCGTCACCGTCGACGTCTGCCGCGAAGGCAATCGTAGCGGTGGTCAAGAGCGGCGCCAGCAGAAAAATTCTTGAGAAAGACATTAATAAACCCCAGGCTTGTGACCGCAATTTCTACCACACAAACTGAGTCGAGCCTAAAGTTTTTTGAGGTAAAAACCCAATATTGCTCGTTAAACCTCGATTATATCCGTATATTTATCGATTGATTATCCGCGCCACCCGCACTGTAGGAGATTCAGTGGAATAATCGCGGGGTGTCCAATTGGGCGAAGGCATAAGACTGGACATCGTGAATGGGACTGCAGCCGCAAAGTGTTTGCGCTGCGGCCATCGCCCCCACCCCCTAGCCATTTCAATCCGACCCACCTCACTCGCCAACGCCGACCCCCGCATCCCGTTCGCTCATGCTCAAGCTCCACGAGCTGCGGTTGGCGGCGTAAACAACCTTCCACACCGTTTGGGGGGTCGTTCATCCGACGTCACCGCCTAGTCGCGAACCACCGCTGTCGCCCCGGACGACACGTTGCCGACAAGGTCAATGGCGCACGCACGCAGGTGCCAACCGCCCTGGGGCAGAGTGGTCCACAGTGCGGCTCCCTCGTACAAGGCAGGGCCGCTCATGCAGTCAGCCGGGACAGCCAAGAGAGTCCCGACCAGTCGGTAGCGACTAATCCGAGTCTCTCGGTCGTGGGCGCCCGGCCAGCCCACCACCAGAGCCTCGTCGCTTTGATGGGTGACGAGCGTTCCATCCGACGGGGGCCGTGTGTCCACTACGGCGTGCTGGACCGCTATCTCAGGAGCGTACTCACGGCCCGAGAAGGTATACGCAGACTGTAGATTGGGCGTTTCCGACAGACTGTGAGGCAAGACCTCAGACGATTCGCGGTACCGACGGCAGGAGGGTCGGTCACTCCGGCACACCGGTTCGTCGGTCACCAGCGGTTCGAGCGTTGCCAGTGCTGAAAGCCAGGCGACCGGACCAGCCTCGGCGGGAACAAGTGTTCCAATGGCGTCGTAGTCGAGCTGCACCTTGATGGGGTCGCTCATCAGCCCGGCCTCATCCACCGCGCAGAACATGAGCGCATTCCACGAGACCTGATCACGCGCAATCCACACAGCCGGTTCAACCCCCTGGACGAGGACGTCCGAGCAGTCATCATCTGCCTGGCGGGTTGCCTGGCCGACAATCCACGACGCCACACGGCTATGCGAGTCTCTGAGATCTGCCGCGAGAATGGTCCATCCCTCCGCATCTGGCACAACGGCGATGGAACCGAGCTTCGGTGCTTTGGTATCGAGCCAGTACCAAGCCGTGTGAGTAGAGGAACCCGATGAACCATCCACAGTCAGATAGACGGCGTGCAGCCCTGGAGATCCGGAGAGTCGGAACCGCGTCTGGTCACCAAGGGGAACGGACTCCTTGCACTTGGCCTTCTCAGACACGCAGACGGCCTCTCCCTCTAGACTACCGGTGTCGATGACGACGTCGCGGGTGGTTGTCATTCGAACCTCAGGGCTTGCGCCGCGCAGGGTCTGGGCAACAACGGTCGCTACCAGACTCTCAACAGGCTCTTGGACCTGAACCAGAAACTGTTCGGTGTTCGCGGCCTCGCTGGGCTCGATAACCATTACAGGCGACAACTCGGGCTGCGCGACAACGAGCGGCTGGGGCTCCGCGACAAGAGACGGCTCGGGCTGTTCAACAGGCGGCTCGGGTTTCACGACAGGCGCATCCCCAGGCTCGGATGCCTGGCGTTCCCGCGGCTCACGCGGCGATCTCCGTCGTTGGCGTCGATCACGAGGTTCGCGACCCGCTTCCAGCTCGGCCTCGACCACAGCAAGCTCGGGCTCGGCCTCGGCCAACGGATGAGCCGCCACCCAACGCCGTGCATCTGCGACCTCGGGAATGCCCGAGTCGCCAAACTCGTCTAAGAAATCATGGATCTTGCCCCGACCCACACTCGGATTGGCGTCCGCAATCCACACGGCGCGCTCCCACACCTCTCGAGCGCGTTCTTCTATGGGACGGTCATCCACCGGTGCAGTGGGCTCGGAAAAGCTGTCCCCGATGGGGCCCGGGTCGTCATCCACCGGCGCTACGGAGACGGCAGTGCCCTCTCCGAGACCCGGCGCTCCGGTCACCACCCAATCCGGTGCTACCCTTGGGTCCGTGTCCGCATCAAGCAACGCTTCGGGGAATAACGGTCCGTCTTGCCAATGCCCCTGGACCCAGTCCCCACGGCGATCGAAGACCTGGACTAGCATCGGCACCTCGGACGGCAGACGCGGCCGAGCGATAAACAGCCCGTTAGCGAGCACCGCACCGCGACGGTCGATTGCAAAGCCGCCATCTGGACCGCCCCACAGCGGGGGGCCAGTGTCTTCGGACAAGCTGCGTACGGGATGCCCCTCGGCGACAATCGATGGCCACGCGACGTCGCCGTCGGCGAACTGTGCTGCCCGAGACCAGCGCAGCGCACCCATCTCGTCTTGGCCGAAGAAGGCGACCGTGGCGCGCTGGACTGCAAACCGTGCGAACACTTGGGGCGGAGCGGCCACTTGCAGGCACAACAGCTGATCCGCGACCGCCGCAAGCTGTTCTCCAGCAGCGTCGAGCTGAACCGCCTCCAGCGTGGCGTCCACGGCGGCGACGTCGGCCAACCATCCATCGAGGGTGTAGGTCTCGCAGGCCATGGCGACGGAGACCTGACTAGCCGCGACTACAAGAGCGAGACGGACGAGGATAGGAGACATTGCAGCGCCGCTCGCAATAATGGATCGAAGAGTGCGGCCTCGGATGCACCCGAGAACGTCGCTAACTGCCGACGTTGTAACGAGTTACTCCTAGGCAGGTGATGAACGAGGATACACTGGTCTCCACCATCGCTTTGCTTGTACAGCGCCGCCCGTAAAACGCACGGGGACCGATTTGTGTGAATGTGCGCAAGTACGTCAGACCTACCAGCACCCTAGTCGATGTTGCCACGCAATCAACGGTCAATGAGTCCATCCATCCCCTCGGTGAAAGGCCAGGCCAGCCGCGCCGGCCCGTTAGCCAATCGGTCCCCAATCTCCCCGCGGTTGACCATCGAGAAGCTTGTCCAGCAAACGCGATAGCTGCTCGGCCTCGGTGGACGTCAACGAACCCATGTTAGCCGCTGCAGCCTGTGAGAGTGCGGGTTGTTCCAGCGTCACCAGGGCTACGCCCGCAGGTGTCACTGTCACGGAGCTCGCTCGCCCTCGCTTTTCAATACTCACCAGACCGAGGTCCAACAGACGCTTGGCGATGGTGTGGGCTCGCTGGCGGGTGACCCCTTGAAAGGTCCCCCAGTCGGTCTGGGTGAGTCCCTCTGGAAATCCGGTCAAAATCGCTAGAGCGATGAACTCGCTAACACTCGTGTCCAAGGGTCGAAGCGCTTCGCCAGCCATTTCCAGAAACACCGAGTGGGCATGGCCGATTTGGTCCGTGAGCAACCAGGCGAGATCAGGATGAATGGGCAAGAGCAAGTTCCTC
>JBLHSN010000066.1:0-22022 GCA_047626195.1 Myxococcota bacterium | reverse complement strand
ACAGTCCATATGATGGCATAGACCAAGACTGTGACGGGGTGGATCTAGTGGACGCTGACGCCGACGGCTGGGCTGCAATTACGGCAGGTGGAGCGGACTGTGATGACGGCGATTCAAGCGTAAATCCTAACGCCGAAGACGTGCCCAATGACGGCGTCGATCAGGATTGCGACGGTTCGGACCGCACGACGTTCCTAGCGGGTGGCGGTGGCTGTTCACACATGGGACAGTCTCCGGTAAGCTCACTGCTCCTCATCGCTGGGCTACTCGCTGTACGGAGGCGTCGTCGGGCGTAAATGCGGTTTCTTTTCCCATCCGTCGCCACAGTGCTGGCGGCGACGGTCGTCGTGTCTCCCGCTATTGCGGGTGGCGATGGTGTAGGTCCGGCCACGCGGGATGGGCAGCTTTGGGCTGGTGAATCGCCACGGCTTTCTGTTGGTGTCGGGCTTGAATACCTGAACGGTCCGATTGTTCGCGTTGTGCAAGTCAGTGCAGATGAACAGGTCACCGAGGACCTTCTCACCAATGTCGGGCTGGTTCGGTTGTCGGGTCAATGGTCGCCGAGCTCCCGCTTGGCTGTTGGGCTTCAACTTCCCGTTGTGGGCGCGAGTGGCGGTGATCCTGGTGCCGGTGGACCGGCCATTGGAACCGCTCAGATAAGCGGTCGAGTGGCACTCCTTCTATCCGGGGAGAGTGGAGCCTGGCTAGGTGTAACGCCGGTTCTTGGTGTGCCGATTGGCAAGTCGGGTCGCTGGCTGCGGGACCATGGTCCTTCCGCGGCATTGTTGGTCGACGGCGGTGTTCAAGTCGGCAGAATTGCTCTGTCTGCTTCGGCAGGACCCGAATACCGCGATGTCCGGACGGACGGTGAGAACCTCAACCCAGGCTTTGGGATTCGGGCCGGCTTGGGTGTGGATGCCACTGTTGCCCAGCAAATCCATTTGGGTATGGATGCACGGACCCGAGGGTTTGGCGGCGAATTGCCTATCGAGCTTGCGGTGTATACCGAAGCGGCGCTCACTCCAGCCCTGTCCCTGCAGGCGCGTGTCGGTCGAGGAATACGTCGAGGGCCTGGCAGCCCGGCACTGCGTGTCTTTGCAGGCGTATCCTACAACTTGGCGCGTTCCGAGGCGCAGGATATCGTGGCGATACCCAATCCGGAAGCGGCGGAAGAGCCGGACGCGATTCCATCACTGGTGGTCGTGGATGTACTCGGTCGGCCGCTTGCGGGAGCTGCGGTCTCAGATGGCGTGTCGGAAGTAGGGCGGACCAATGCGTTGGGGCGTGTTTCGCTGCGCGACCTTCGTCGTGTAGACACCGCGACGGTCTCGTTGCCCGGCTACGTGACGTCGGATTCGGCGATTGCCGGTCGTACAGACATCAGTATGACTCTCGCGTATGCCCCTGTTGCGGCGATTCTCGATGTCGTGGACCAGCTGGGTGAAGCTGTCGTAGCCACTGTGCGGGTCACGGGTGGTGAAGAGACCTTCGATGTTCCAGCCACCGACGGAAAGGCGCGATTCACCCTTCCTCCTGGTGATTGGACGGTCGACGTGACAGCTGTTGGCTACTCGGCGCAGTCGCGTGTGTTGGTCGCTACGCCTGGACGCGCATTGCCTATTTTGTCCCGCGTCCTGTTGGCGTCGGACGAAAATGGCGGCAATGCGACCATCGCGATGGTGGTTCGCGACAGCGCTGGGCGGCCGGTCGAAGGCGTCGAAGTTCGAGTGGACGGTATCGCTTACGGAACCACAGGCTCGGGTGGTGTGATTGCATTGAGCGGCTTGGCTGCCGGACCTCATCGCATCGAAGCGCGCGGTGAGCGCTACCAGCCTGTTGTCCTCGAAGCGGTCGACCTATCCGATGGCGTCAATGACGTTCCGGTGGACCTCGAACGCGTGCCCGGTGGACTGCGCTTGCGTGTGCGCGGCCCCGACGGTCCCGTCAATGACGCGGTCGTACGCCTGATTGGCCCTTCACGGCTGCCAGCTTACCCTCTGGGCGACAATGGTGCGCGCATGTTCCAGCTTCGCCCTGGCCCATGGAGCCTGGTCATTACCAGCGAGCGCTACGGCTTGCAGACGACCCAGGTTCTGATCGACCCCGAGACGCGTGCGGTGGCCGACGTCGACGTATTCATGCAGGAGCCCGAGACGGGAACGGCGGACTTGACTGTTCTGGCGGTTGACCGTGATGGACGACCGCTGTCTGGAGCCATGGTCTCACTCGATGGCGTGATGATTGGCGAGACGGCCTCCGGCGGCCAGATCACCGTGCCGACCTTGTTTACTGGTGAACGCCGCCTACGCATTGATGGTGCTCTGTACAACTCGGTCAGCGAGCGCATTATCCTTGTCGATGGGCCGCAAGAGCACGACATCGTGGTGCCATGGGTAGACGGCGCTGTGAAGGTGATGGCGCGGACCCCGCAAGCGGTTGTGGCGGATGGTGTGGCTCGATTCTCAGGCCGTCGTCCAGTCAATGCGCTGACCTTGGACGAGACCGGAGATGGATTTGTCCAGCTACCGGCTGGACAGTGGGCAGTTGTTGTGACCTCTCCGCAGTATGGCTTCACCCAGCGCCCGTTGGCTGTACCGGAGACCACAGGTGTGTTGACCATCGCCGATGTGGTGTTCCGCCCGCTCGATACGGGTGCGGCAAACCTGAGTGTCACGGTGCGGAACCCGGAAGGACGTCCCGTTGCGGGAGCCAGCGTGCGCTTCGACGGCAGCTTGGCGGGTACGACCGACGCTACCGGCGTGTTCTCTACGGAGAATATTGCCGAAGGATCTCGCATCATTAACGTGAGCGCAGCCTTGCTGAAAGAGGGTGTCCGCGGCCTCAGCTTGGTGGCCGGAGACAATGACACCACCATTGCGTTGTCTTGGGCACCGGGTGCTGTCCGTGTGGTGGCCGAAGGGCCACAGGGCGTTGCTGAAGACGCTGTCGTTCGCTTTATCGGCCCGGAACCTCTGACACCGTTGACACTGGGCCCTACTGGCGAGCGTCTGGTTGCGCTCAGTCCGGGTCGCTGGCAGGGAATTGCTAGCTCACCCAGCTTTGGACTGGCGCAGGTTGGTGTGGAAATCGGCGAAGAAGCCCGAGGTCTACGCACGGTACGATTCAGATTCGAGCCGCTCGAGCGCGGTGCTGCAGAGCTGCTGGTTCGGGTCATTGACCCGCGCGGGCGTGCCTTGGTCGGAGCCACGGTCGACATTGGCGAGGACGCGCCGCGTGTGACTGGGGAGGGCGGTGCGGTGTTGATTCGCGACCTGCCCATTGGACCGGTCAACATCGGCCTAAACGCAGACGTTCACTACCCCCGCGAGCTCACCGAGGTCGAGCTTCGAGCCGGTAGCCAACAGCGCGTCATTGTTCTCACCCCAGTCCCTGGAACGGTTCGCGCCACAATTGCAGACGACGACGGCGTGCCGGTCAACGGTGAGCTTCGATTCTTGGGACCCGACGAGATGGAGCCGGTCTCGTTTGAAGGGGGCGAGGTCCAGGTCGACCTACCTCCGGGTGCTTGGCGAATTTTGGCCGCCGCCGAAGGGTTTGCCGTGGCCAGCGCCGACGTCAACATCCCACCGGGTGCGGCATTCTATGATGTCGACTTGGTGCTCTCACCCGCCCGCGTCGAGCTCACCGATACCGGCTTGGTCATTGGAGATGCCGTTCTATTCGATGTTGGCCAGTCCGTGTTGCGCTCGGATGCCGACGGCGTCCTCGAAGAAGTAGCCACGTACTTGCTCGCAGATCCCACGCTTCTGGAAGTGCAAGTTCAAGGGCACACCGACAGCACCGGTGGTTTGGCCAAGAACTACGCCTTGTCGACGTCTCGTGCAGAGAGAGTGGTCGATGCTTTAGTGGACCGTGGCGTACCGCCGGAACGACTGTCAGCGGCAGGGTTTGGGCCGAGTCAGCCGCTGGGTAGCAATGCGACAGACGAGGGGCGCGCACGGAATCGTCGGGTTCAGTTCGTGGTCAAGGCGACTGCGGTCGGCGGATGACCTGACGCTGCGGTGTGGGCTGTTGTCATGTTACACAGCGTGCTGTTCGGGGACTTCATGCGCTACTCACTGCTTGTTATTGCTCTGGTTGGTTGTGCCGACCAATCCATCAACGCCTCTCTCGATGAGATTACCGTAGCGATTCTGTCGCACCGGGACGGCGACACGGTCTCGGCCGGGGTCGCGGTTACCTTTCGGGGGGTTGCCGGTGCCACAGAGAGCCGACCCGCAGCCATCAACGTTGCGTGGTTTGCCAATGACGAAGCGGTGTGTCTCGATACGCCGGACAGCGACTCCCTGGTTCAGTGTACGACCGCGTTGGGTGCGGGAGAGGTCACGCTGCGGCTAGAGGCGCGCACGCCCGGTGATGAAGCCTCGACCTCTATCGACCTGTTCGTTGAAGCCGGAGTGTCTCCTCCTGAGGTCGCAATTACCGAGCCCTCAGCGCAGTCCACCTTCCTGGAAGGGGAACTCATCTTGTTCGAAGGAACAGCAACAGATGCCGAGACCTTGGCGACCGAGCTGTCCGTGGCATGGACCAGCTCGCTCGACGGGACGCTGTCGTTGGGATTACCCGATTCGTCTGGTCGCATTTCTGGGGCGACGAACTTGTCGTTGGGTCAGCATCTCATCACGCTGATCGCTGTCGACGGTGATGACAACAGCGGAACCGACAGCGTCATCGTCAACGTCACTGAAGATGGTGTAGACCCGGACACGTCCGACCCGGACACGAGCGACCTAGACACATCTGACCCGGACACGGAGGACCCCGACGTAGACACGGACGACTCCGACTCGGACACAACGCCAAGTGGTGGGT
The DNA here is from genome assembly GCA_047626195.1 of Myxococcota bacterium. Taxonomy (GTDB): domain Bacteria; phylum Myxococcota_A; class UBA796; order UBA796; genus CAJXTB01. The sequence continues at coordinate 17,189 of JBLHSN010000066.1, read as the reverse complement.
TCGACTACGGCGAGAACTGTGGTGGTATCGGTGTGTACGAGCGGGTCCTACCCATGAGCACTACCGGTAATTTCAACCGGATTGTCTACTCGCCAGACGGGACCTACGCGCTCATTCTCGAAGACTACGACACACTGTGGAAGTTCGAAGACGCGACGTCAACCCTCACGCAGATTGCGACCACAACGGACGAGGACTGGCTGAGCATTCGCTTTGACCCCGCGGGATTTGCCTGGGTTGGCGGCGGCACGGACGCCGACAATCCGAATCCGCGCTTGTACCGCTACGTGGACGGAGAGGGACTGACTGCCATCACCATTCCAGGGCTGACCGACGGCGGAATGGTCTCGACCACACGCATCATTGCAATGGACCAGCGATGGGATGGAGTCTGGGCAGTACTCGCCGATAACCACGCGCCAGTGAACGGTGTTGTCTACATGAATGAGCTCATGATTGGCGACACTGGCGACGGCGACTGGGAGTACGGCGGCGCGATTGCCCACGGCTCGAGCTCCGTGTGGAGTCCGGTCAGTATCTCCTGGGGGATGAACCTCGGCGAGCCGGTCGCGCTCACGGCAAATCGGCAGATACAGACGTTGATGTATGACGCGAACCTGCCGAACGGTCGGTGGTCGATGAGCAGCCGCGGTGGCCTCGGCAACCACGGCCAGATGGTGTTCGACCCCCTCGACCATCAGGTCGCCTGGATGATCAACGGATCCGGCAATGTGTATGCCTGGCAGGGGCTCATGATGGGCAGTGGCAATCAGCACGACTTCGGAAACAACACCTTCAATTATCCACGTCGCTTCACCACAAGCCCGGATGGAGAGTGGAAAATCTTCGTGGGAGGTCGCGGCATGGTCGCATTCTCCGACAGCCCGTGGTCGCCCATCGACTCGTCCCGCTTTGCCCTCGCTCCCATTGCTAACTGGGGAGAACCCCCATGGTCTGCACAGGGCTCGCAGGGCTTCTCAGACGTTGCCTGGCGTCCCGGAACGTGCAGTGGTCTCATCGCCGGAGACGCGACTCAGAACCGGTCGATGCTCGTGCGCTGGTTCATGCAGTAGCGCCGGTCAGCGTCATTAAACGCTGCTCCAACCACCGTTGCTCAATTGAGTCACCCACACACCTCAGCGCGGTCTGTACAGCAGTAATAGCCTCGTCCTTTCTGCCCAATCGCTCCAACAGCTGACTGCGCGCGGTGTGGAAGGTGTGTGATGTTGTGAGCTCTTGGGCCAGACCGTCCAGCAGGTTCAGACCGGTCTGCCAACCCCGGTCGAAGGCAACGGCTACCGCATAGTTCATCCGGATGACCGGCGTGGGCTGAAGATGGAGTAAGGCCAGGTACAAGCTGCTGACCTGTCGCCAATCGGTTTCGTCAAAGGTAGCGGCACCGCAGTGGCATCCGGCAATGCAGGCTTGCAACATGTACGGACCGGCTGGAGTCGAGGTGAGCACCGTCATCAAGCGGGTGTGTGCTTGGATGATAGCTGAATGGTCCCACGCTGAGCGGTCCTGGTCGGCGAGGAGAATAGGCTCGCCATTGGCTCCGATTCGAGCCGCAGAGCGGGCGTGGTGAAACTGCATGAGCGACCACAGGCCGCTCGCTTCGGGGTCGGGAACGAGACCACACAGGACCTCGCACAGGCGCAGGGCTTCGTCGCACAGCTCACGGCGGATGTATGTATCGCCCTGGGTGCTGGCATAGCCTTCGTTGAAGATGAGGTAGATGACGCGAAGCACCGCACTCATGCGGCCGGCTCGTTCATCCCCTTCAGGGATGCGAAAGGGAATGCCGGCGCCGTGGATTTTGCGTCGGGCCCGCACAAGTCGCTGTGCCATGGTCGTGGTAGGTACGAGGAAGGCACGGGCGATTTCCTCGGCAGTCAGACCGCCAATGGTCCGCAGGGTGAGCGCTACTTGGGCCTCCCGCGACAGTGCCGGGTGGCAGCAGGTGAAGACCAAGCGCAACGTGTCGTCGTCTCGCTGCATGGGCGTGTCCTGTCGCTCTTCTGCGCGCAGTGTGAGGTCCAACGCGACGTCATTAGCGGTTCGTACGCGGGTACTCGCGCGTCGAATCTGGTCGATGCCGGAGCGTCGCGCGGTGGTCAACAACCAGGCGATGGGGTCGTCTGGTGTGCCGTCTCTCGGCCATCGCACTAATGCGCGCTCGGTTGCGTCCATCAGGGCATCTTCAGCGACTTGCCAGTCTCCGAACACGCGAATCAGCGACGCCATGACCCGAGCATGGGAGTGGCGAAAGACGGCATCTAGGGAGTGCACTGCTACGAGAACTGGACCACAGGACGCAGCTCAATCGAGCCGTACGACGCTCCTGGACACAGCCCCGCCCACTTCAGAGCTTCGTCTGCATCTGCGCAGTCAATCATGTAGAAGCCGCCCAAGGTCTCTTTGGTCTCGGCGAACGGACCATCGGTCATCACCGCATCGGCGCCCATGCCGCGAATGGTGGTCGCGGTCGAGGTGGGGAGCAGGGCTTCTCCCGACATGAACACGCCGGCGTCTTTCAACGCTTTGGTGTAGTCGAACCACCCCTTCATCTGTTCGGGTGTTGGGGGCGTTGGGTTGGGGCCGTCTTCTGAGTAAATGAGAACGAGGTACTGCATGGTCTCTCCTATTGGGTGCAATCCTAGGACGGGCGAGCAGAGACTAAGACGACACTCAGGTAGATATTTTTTGCGGTCCGGCCTTTTCGCAGCTCCAGCAGGCGGCGAAGGCCGACCCATTGTCTTCGTCACACCAAGGGCATGTCCAGGCCTCGCCTTCGACTGTTTTATCCATCTCAGCAATAAGTACTTGTGCGCGTGGCTTGTCTGCCCCACGAACCCATACATCCGGGAAGCTGTCTTGGACGGGAATTCCACCCATAATGCCGGTCTTCATCTCGCCGCGAATTTGGGCGTCGACCCCATTGCGCTTGAGCCAATCGGCGACGAACTGCCCTTGAGTCGCTTCTCTTCCGTTGAACACGCGTGTCCAGGCAATGAAACTCGGTAGTAGCTTGCGAGCGCGGGACACATCCATTGCGGCCACCCACACACTCTGCGCTTCGTGGCTAGCGCGCAGCTTGTTCTCGACCAAGAAGGCGCCGACGCGCTTGGAACTCACAGGACCCGGCTCGCGATACACACACTGGGACTTCACGCCATGGATGGACCGTGTCGGCAGCCAGTCTGGGCGGGACCAGAGGTAGAAGAACGCCACCAGCGTAGGCAACACACGTCCCATGACCATGATGCCGCCAGCGTTTTCTGCCGAGACGTCGTTGAGGCGGATGGCTGCGAGGGCGAGGAAGCCGCCAATGAGCCAGCTTGCCGCCCCTGCCATAGCCAGGCCGCCCGAGAGCTTCTTCTGGTTGGTGAGCCAGAGAAAGCCCATCGAGAGGGTGAGGAACATGAACAAGTCGACAAGGTAAACAGGCATCGTTTTTAGGCCCTATCCACCGCCGCCCGCCATTGGCGGCGCAAGTTGCTCAGGGTGGTAGTGGCTCCGGTTGGCTTGAACGTCTTTTCCTCTCGCCAGGCGTCGCTAACTTGGCTCTGGTTTGACCACATGCCGGTTGCGAGACCGGCGAGCAGTGCGCTTCCTAGGCCCGTCGTCTCCAAGACAGTCGGGCGTACACAACGGACTCCTAGCAGGTTCGCTTGCAGCGACATGAGCAGGTCATTCTTTGCCGCACCGCCATCCACGCGCATCTCGGTCAACGAGGCGCCCAGGTCGCTGGTCATGGCGCGCAAGATGTCGTCGATTTGCAGGGCGATACCCTCAAGAGTGGCGCGAGCCAGGTGCGCTTTTGTTGTGCCGCCGGTGATGCCGCGCACAATGCCGCGGGCGTCAGGACGCCAGTGTGGAGCGCCCAGTCCGGCGAGTGCGGGGACGAAGGTGACGCCGCCGGAATCGGGCACGGTTGCGGCGAGTGCTTCAATATCGGAGGCATTGCGAATGATGCCAAGGCCGTCACGTAGCCACTGCACTGCGGCGCCGGCAATAAACGCGCTGCCTTCAAGGGCGTAGGTCGTCTTTCCGGACAACTGCCAGGCGACAGTGGTGAGCATGCCGTGCTGGGAAGGCGTGGGGGTGTCGCCCGTATTTAGCAGGATAAATGCGCCGGTTCCGTAGGTACACTTGGCCATGCCTACGTCGAAACAGGCCTGTCCAAACAGCGCACCTTGCTGGTCGCCAATGAGCCCAGCAACAGGAATGCCATCGGGTAGAAAGCCCACGTTTTTGGTCACGCCAATAATACCGCTGCTGTCCACAACTTCGGGAAGTGTGGCCTTGGGTACCCGCAGCAGCGCACACAAGTCATCACTCCAAGCGCGCTTGTTCAGGTCATACAACAGGGTGCGCGACGCGTTTGAAGCGTCTGTGACGTGGGCACCGGTCATACGGTTTGCGAGCCACGTGTCGATAGTCCCAAAGGCCAGCTCGCCACGCCTCGCTTTGGCTCGTGCACCCGGCACATTGTCGAGCAACCACTCGGCCTTGGTGCCGGAGAAGTAGGGGTCGAGGACCAGTCCGGTCTTTTTGCGCACACTGTCTTCGTGGCCGTCACTCTTGAGCGTTGCGCAGCGGCTGGCCGTCCGTCGGTCCTGCCACACCAATGCCCGGTGAATCGGCTCGCCAGTCTTGCGGTCCCAGAACAGACATGTCTCGCGCTGGTTGGTGATGCCAATGGACACAATGTCTTCGCCGCGCGCACCGGCCATGGCCAGTGCACCGCCGACCGCCGCTCCAATGGAGGACCAGATTTCGTTGACGTCGTGCTCAACCTGGCCGAGTGCGGGGTAGTGATTGGGAAACTCTAGGTTCTTCGACGCGACTACGCGGATGTCCTTGTCGATAAGCAGCGCTGTGCTGCCGGTTGTGCCTTGGTCGATTGCCAGTACCAGTTCGCGCGCCATGAGAGACCTCCGGGCGGGTGTGCTACGACGCGGATTGCGCCCTGTCAACGCGGTCCACACGGAGGTTGCAGGCGAGGTCTGTCTCTGTTGCTCTTGCTCGCCGGCTGTGCCGATGGCGGCAACCCTTCGGAGGACGGCGCGGCCTACAGGGGTGACTGTGACGCGAGCTTGCCGTGTTCCGAGGGCTTGTCGTGCGCCGGGAGTGGCACCTGCTTGGCGCTCGGTGAACCGGGTACCGCGCAACTGGACGACGACTGTGTGCCCACTGCATACTGTGAGAGTGGCCTTGTATGACCATCTACTGCGGTCTGTGCCACGGATGGTGCCCCCGGTACGGGCGTTCGTGGTGACGCGTGCAGTACCGTCGACGACTGCGGGTTGGGACTCGCCTGGGACGGCACTTGCTCGGGCCTCGAGATTCCTCTCTGGCCCGGCGTGAGTTGTCAGCAACCCGAGGCTGATAGACGACCTTTCGGGTGCTTTACGAGGGTGACGAGGACCGCTCCGAGTTCTACCGCCTGCCGTTTCCAACCAACGTCTATCTCTTGGATGGAACCGTCGATCTTGGGCGTCACCCAACCCCAGGTGAGTGGGTGGAACGCATTGGTGACCCGGTCGCGGACTTGGTTGACTCGTTGCGCCAGCAGGCTGACTTCGGCAACAACCAAGCCGTGTTCTTCCGCTTCTCACACCGCGTGGCCTTCGACACCCTGAAGCGCGGATTGCCGGACGAGGGAAGCGTTGGCGTCATCGATCGGACGGAAGGTGAAACCTACGGCGAGCTGCACACCGGCCTCGCGTCATCCACAGCACGGTCGCCCTACATCTGTCACAACCGAATCGCGATAACGCCCGTTGATGGTCGGCCGTACTTGCCTGGACATACCAATGCAGCGTTCGTTGGCAACGGCGCACGCAGTGAAACGGGCGAGGTCATTGTCCCAGATGCCGATTTCTTGCAGGTGCGTTTGGAGACTCCCGTCGCCGACGCCGCCGTTTCGGACGCCCAAGACCGCTTGAACCCATTGCGACAGTGGGCGGCCGACAACACGGTGGACTTGAACGAGATTGTGGCCGCGACGGTCTTTACTGTTCAGGACCCGGTCGGAGATATTCAGCGGCTGCGAGAGGCGGTGTATGTGGCGGCTCCAGGCGTGCCTGTCGACCTGCATGTGTGTGGCGATTCCCCTGGGCCATTTGCGACTGCAGAAGGGGGTGGATGTGTTGTCCGTGATGGTCTTGTTGACGTTCAGGGAACCTTCGAGTTGCCGTCCTTCCAGCAGGGGACTGCCCCTTTCAAGACGGGTGCGGATGGCGGTGGCGTAGACGTCTCGGGCGATACCATCGAGCCAGCGGAGAGTGTGCGCGTGGTGTTCAGCCTGCCCCTGCCTTCCGGCCCCATGCCTCCCGATGGCTGGCCGCTCGCGGTTTACGCTCATGACGTTGGAGGGAACTACCAGAGTGTGGTTGCCGAGGGTATTGCAGACTCCCTCGCATCCCTTCAGTTGGACGATGGCACTCGCACGTCCATCGCCACGTTGAGCTGGGATGCCCCGCTGCATGGGCCTGGGAACAACGCTGATGATTGGGACACCACTTGGCTGGAGCTGGATGCCCACGCCTACGACGCTGATGTGTTGTTCGACAATCCCCTCAACCCGAGAGCGCAGCGCGGAAACCGAGTGCAAGCCGCAGCGGATGTGATGGCGGTGATTCGGGCGGCGACCCAGTGGGATGGGTCGGTTGCCACCTCACCAACGGGAGAGCTTACTCGGTTTGATTCTGACAACCTCTTCTTTGTAGACCATGGCATGGGCGCCTCCGTCGGTGTCGCGGCGCTCGCTGTCGAACCCGGTGTGAATGGCGCAGTATTTGCGCAAGGTTCGCGACTGCAGCTGGCCCGCATTCTGGAGCAGATGTCTCAGCGTTCACCGCTGCCGCTGCACTGTGTCGCACTGGCCGATTCCCAGATGAACCGGGAACATCCGGTTGCAAATTTCTCCCAGGCGAACCTCGATATCGTCGAACCGGTGACCCATGCAGCCGTGCAGTTCGCCACGCCGGTGGATGACAGGGATATCCGTCATGCGCTCCAGGTGTACGGGGTGGGCGATAGCTACACCGCAGATTCGTCACAGACGGCATTGGCACTGGCGCTTCATGTGCAGCAGGTCGCCGGGCGGAGTGTTCCGCTGGCGGGAATGACCGAGCTGTCTGCGCCGGTGGTGGAAAACCGTTTTGGCAGACAGATTACCGGCGTTGTAGGTCTGTACTCACAGGTTGGGAATGCCGACCCACACTTTGCACTGTTCGATAGTCAATCCGCCCAACGGCAGGCCGCGCACTTCTTGGGCACGTACGTCTGCGATGGCGTTCCCACGGTGGTCACGCTGTAGTTCACGGAGGAATTGACACCGTCGAAAGGCAATGAGCCGCTATAGTGGGAGCCTCTCACTCCTCGGGAGACATCATGTCTAAACAACGTCGTCAGCAGCGAGGCAATCAGGCCACACGCTCTGAATCTAGTGCTCAGAATGGGACCGATGCCCCGGCCCGTTCCCCGAATGGCCCAGCCGAGGCGCCCCCCTGGTGGAAGCGCGCCGGGTCCTGGATCGCTGATCAATATGAAGACGTCTCCACTGCGGTTGGCGAGACCGTCGACAGTGCGAAAGAGACCGTTGGCGAAGCTTGGGATGTCCTGTCGTCGTCCGACTTGGATGTGGACTGGAAGGACCGGAAGGTGTCGGTGTCGACCGACATGGACGAGGTCTTGGACCTGATGCCGGAAGACGTCCGCAATCAGATTCAGCTCGACCGGTCGGCCGAAGGCGCCAACGAAGTCATGATGGAGCTGGACTACAAGAACGACACCATGACCATTGTGTCGAAAGAAGTCCGCATCATGGGTGTCAACACCCCCACGCTGACGACTAAAGGTGCCACGATTCGAGACCTTCGCATCTGCATCAAGGGCGAGGGCGGACTACCGATTATTGGCAACGCCACCAAGACCGGCGTGGACATTCAGTTCAGTTCGGCCATTGCCGACACCATCACCGCGCACACCAAGAACGGGGACGTGTCGGCCAACAGCGTGGAGTTGGGCCGCACGAATATGAACGTGAGCGGCGAAGGCAATGACATGCCGAGCGGCCAAGACTCGGCGGCACGATTTTATGTGTCGAGTGCAGTCATTGACGGCTTTCAGAGCGCGGATGGCGGCGCCGAAAAGGTGCGCGTTGACGCCTTGAACGGTGGACTCAACCAGCAGGACGGTACGGGCTTCGTCGAAGCGGGCTCGATTCAGGCCAGTGGCGCGTCCAGCAAGGGCAGCACCATCGGTGAGACGGCCATCTCTGGGGCACGCGTCGACATGCGGCAAGGAGAGCACGGTACTGAGCACATGGTCGCTGTGAGCAGCGCGAGCGTCGGAGACGTCTCCACGGCAGGCGGTGACAAGATTGCTGGTGCTTCGTTTTCGAGTCTGTCTGCGGACTACGGCAACGGTGACTTGGCCCTCGCAGCCAAGAGCCTAGACGTCAATGGCATGTCCGGAAAGAACTCGCTGGACAGTGCGAGCGTCTCAGACCTATCCGTCTCGGCGTCCGGTCTGAATGGCGAGTCGTGGAACACGAATGTGGGCATGGGGGGTGCGTCGCTGAATGGCCTACAAGCCGGTAACTTGCGGCTCGGACACGCCTCTGCATCCAACATGAACCTGGCTGCGCAGAACACAGCGAACGGCGTGACGGCGTCGGGAACCGTTGGCAATGCACAGGCGACTGGACTCGCTGCACGCAACGTCAGCATGGACTCGGCATATCTACGCGACGGTGGCTTCGACCTGCGTCGGAGAACAGACGGTACCGGTGAGGTGGACGTCAATGCCACGCGGGCAGACGTCAATCAGCTTCAGGTCAAAGGCACCACTGTAGAGTCGGTCGGTGTGGACCGCTTCCGTACGACCCAGCGCGGCAAGAACGACGCGAGCTACTCGGCAGGCCGCGTGCGAGCCAGCGGCATCAACGCCGAAGGTACGACGGTCGCATCGCTCGATGGACGAGGCGTCAGCGTGGACGCTGGAAATGGTGAGGTCACCGCGGGGATGAGCAGCTTGTCAGCTGCCGACATTCGTTCCGGCGAACATGCAGTTGGCGGCGTAGAGCTGACCGGGGGCAACTTCTCATCCAGTAAAGACGCGATGAGCGGCTCGCTGGATTCGGGTTCGGTCAGCGGTGTGCGTACGAACATAGGTGGCAGAGCGCTCAGCGTGAATGATGTTGCCATTCAGCAGGCTGCCTTTGACCGTCAGGGCCAGACGATGGCTGGCTCGTTGAACGCGCTTTCGGTGGGGGGCGCCAGCTACGACGGCACAACCGTGAATTCAGCGTCCATCTCGGGTGTGCGCGGTACGCACGGGCCTAACGCAAGCGCCGGCAGTATCGACAACGTCGCTATCGGCGGTGTGCGCTCGGGCGATAACGCTGTCACCTCTGTCAACGCCAAGGGCCTGACTGTCGGCAAGAACGGCGAAGTCATCAACGTTGGCGCTGACGGCCTAGACGCATCCGGCATCTCCACCGCCAATGGTACGATTCGCTCGGCATCTGTTGTCGGTGCCAGCGGGTCGCACGGCCCCGACAACAGCCACGTCTCTGTGAATGCGGCGAGTGCTACTGGTATCGATATGGGCCAGCATGGAGCCGGAGCTGTGTGGGCGAGCGGATTGAGCGGCGAACGGGACGCGAAGGGCATGCGCGGTGGCATTGAGACCATGCGTGGCGTGCAGCTGCGAACAGGCGGGACCAGCGTCGGCGAGGTCAATGCGTCGGGCATGAGCGGCGTTCGCGAAGGCGAGTCCACGCACCTAGGCCTCTCGTCGCTCGACGCGACTCAGATCGCCCATCGCGGCGACGGACTGTCGGCGAACGTGAACAGTTTGGGTGTGCGCGGTGCTGCCGCGAACATCGGTCCGGACGGTCTCACCGCCGGCGCTAGTGAGGTCACGGCTCGCGGACTGAGTGGTCGCGGCGTCAGCAAGTCCGATGGGTCTGGCGGGGGCGGCATGAACCCGGACATGATTCGGGCTCTCGGCGGTGCCGTACAAGACGCCGATATTCGGGCATCCATCCCGATGAACTCGGGTAAATACGGTGATGGCATCGGGCGTGTCAACGTCAAAGACGGCACTCAAATGGACGCCAACGTTGCCATTCGCGATGGCCAGATGGTTCCCGGTGCGGCGCGTGCGGACTTTAGCCAAAACCTTGGCGGGCCGGCGTGGGTCGGCGTTCGTGGTGCCTACCTGGACGAACAAGCGCGACTCAAGGCAGACCTAGCCGGCGCTCCGAACATCAATCTCGGCAAGTCCATGGGGCTCGGCAGGAACATCGACACCAGCCTCGCTAGTCACGTGAACAGCGCTGCGGACACTATGGCAGCGGGTCCGAAAACGGGGCCCAGGTCGAGTAACCTGGGTGATAGCTTCGATATGGCGAATGCCAATATGTCTGCCGATGTTCGTTTGGGCAATGGCACTGTGGACCTCGGCGACGGCAACTCGGTGGCGTTGGCCGGTGAGAATCAGACCGACAACGTGGTCAGCGTGAACAAGGCCAGTCAAGAAGACTTGGTCATGACTTTCACCCGCTTCCTCACCAGCTCGCTGCGCCTCGGCGCGGGCGGCTCATCGGTCAGCGCAGACAGCGCTGCCGTTGAGCAGGGCCAAGTGTCCATGGACCAGAAGGCCGAAGAGGGGACCGCGATTGAGGGAACCGTCGGTGCGATTACGCTGAAGAACGTGGGCGTGACCAAGTAGCGGCCACACAGGGTACCCAGACGTCTGCCCATGCCTCACCCTGAGCCTCGGGCCACTGTTCCGAGGGACTTCAGAGCTACAGGGGTGAGCATCGGTCTTGATCTCGAACCCGACGCTTTGGCATGCCCAGTTCGGCCGCCACCTTCCTAGTAGTAACCAGTTACAACGTCGTCAGTTGGCGGCCGCCCTGAACGCACCCTAGCGCCGGTTTCTTCCATCAATCCCATCGCTCATCCCTGTAGTTGTGCTTGACGATACATCGGGCAATAGATTGGCGCAGAGATGGGCAAACCGTGGCTTCCGTTGCCACCCTTTCTACACAGCGAATGAGCTCGTCACTCGCTGTCTCACAGTCCATTGGAGCTGGAACGGCACAGGCACCGACGACCGTTTCGTTCATATCGTCGCAGTCCGGTAGAGGCGGGGTGCGGTCACGGCAGGCCAAAAGGGTCAGCAGCAGCATCCAGCGCATGTCTAGTCTCCTAAGGCCGCCTGCACCGCCTTCAAGGTAGACGAGATGCGGGTCGGGGCATTGGCGTAGGTCAGGTCGAAGTCTTTCAGAGTCCCCTGATGGTATCCCACAACAATGTCTGGGTCTTTCAGCAGGTGTCCTGTCAGCACCCCTACGACGTGTGCATCGTGAGCAATTACCCCTTGTTCCACCAGCATCTTGATGCCGGCAACTGTGGCACAACTCGCTGGCTCGGCGCCAATACCCGCTGCATCGACTTGCGCTTTGGCGTCTAGAATCTCTTGGTCTGTAGCTTGCGCAACAATGCCGTCACACGCGGCCAGTCCACGTAGGGACTTCCGCCAAGAGACGGGGGCGCCAATCTTGATGGCCGAGGCCAGGGTGTCGGCTTTGACCGGCACAATTTCTTTTCCGGAGGTCCACGCGGTGAACAGCGGGTTCGCGCCAGAGGCTTGGATGACGGCGATGCGCGGCAGGCGGTCGATCAGGCCCAGAGCGTACAGCTCCTGCATGCCCTTCGCGATGGCGCTGTTGTTGCCCAGGTTTCCGCCGGGCAACACAATCCAGTCGGGCACCACCCAGCCTAGGTCCTGTAGAATCTCGAAGCCAATCGCCTTCTGACCTTCGATGCGGAAGGGATTGATGGAGTTGACCAGGTAGATGCCTTCGGCGTCGCACACCTCTTGAACGAGGGTCATTGCGTCATCGAAGTCGCCTTCAATCTGAAGCGTTCGTGCTCCATAAGCCAGGGCTTGCGAAAGCTTTCCGTAGGCAATCTTGCCGTCTGGGATGAACACGATGCCCTGCATGCCAGCTTGGGCTGCATAGGCGGCCATAGCGGCAGAGGTATTTCCGGTCGACGCACAGGCCACGCGAGACATGCCCAAGGACTTGGCCAGACTAATAGCGGCAGTCATACCGCGGTCCTTAAATGAGCCGGTTGGGTTCTCGCCTTCGTGCTTGAGCTGAAGGGCGTCTAGACCGACCCAGCTGGCCACACGAGGGGTGTTGTACAGCCCGGTATTACCTTCGCGACGGGTGACGACGTCGGCGTGTGGAATCGGGGCAATCAGCTCGCGAAAGCGCCATACGCCGGAACGGTCGAGGGGGTTTCGCGAACGCAGCCGTGCATCGAAGGTCTCGGTGGTCAGCTCGTTCAATGCGTCGAGGTCGTGGACGACGTCTAAGGGCTCGCCAAGCGTGCTGCGATAGCGCACTTCGGCGGCGTCATAGGTCGAACCATCACGATCACAGCGAAGGTGGATGCCTTTCATGGGGACTCTCTCCAGCGGTCAGCGAACGACCCGAGCACCCGGACAGTCGACCGGGCTGACGAGCACTGTAGTCGACAAGCCTGCGTGTTCAAATGCGGCCACCATCGCTTGGCCTACGCGGCGCGCCGAAGCGTCGGAACGACATAGGGCAAAGATGGACGGACCTGCGCCGCTGATGGAGCTTCCGACTGCGCCGGCATCCAATGCAGCCTGCATGACTTGGGGTGCGCCGGGAATCAGAGCGGCGCGCGCCGGTGTGACGATGGGGTCCACGAGGCAGCGCGCAAGGAGGTCCAAGTCGCCAGAGAAGCAGGCGGACACCAGTCCTGCGAGATTGGCGCCAAAGTCGACCATGTGTTTGAGAGCGACCGACTGTGGCAGGGCGTCACGTGCGTCGCGTGTGGCCAGCTCGAACTTGGGTGTGACGACAACGATTCGTAGGAACTCGGCAATCGGCAACCGAATGACGTCGAGGGGGTCGATAGCGCGTACGAGAACGAGACCGCCGAGCAGCGACGGTGCGACGTTGTCCGCATGACGCCCAGACACCACCGCTTCCGCCTCCATGCACGGACTGATGAGCTCACGCTTGCGGAGAGGGTTGCCGAGGAGCGTATTGACCGCGACAGCCGCAGCCGCAGCACTCGCGGCACTGCTTCCGAGTCCAGAACCAATGGGTAGACCCTTGTGGACCGTGAGGGTGATGTCTGGGGAGACACCGGCTCGCTTGCATGTCTCGATGGCCGCGATGCCCGCACAGTTCTCAACGGCGGCCAAGGGTAGGCGTCCATCGTCACCGGTGATGCGGTCAATGACAATGCCTCCAGGGCCTCCGAAGGTCGCCGTTACGGTGTCTCCGGGAGCTTGGACAGCGAGGCCTAAGACGTCATATCCGGTGGCAAGGTTGGCGACGGTCGCCGGTGCAAAGACGGTCACAGAGGGGGTCATCGGCGCTCTCCCACGATTCGTAGCAAGTCTCCGAGAACACCCATGGCGGTCACCTCAACACCCGCTCCTGGGCCGCTCACAACGAGAGGTCGGTCGGCGTAGCGGTCGGACTCAAAGACCACCAAGTTGTCGGAGCCACGAAGGCGTCCCACGGGGCTGTCAGCGGGGACGGACTGCAAACCAACGACGATATTGTCGCGTTCGACCTTGGCCACAAAGCGTAGGACCTCGCCTCGCGCTTTGGCGCTGGCTGTCTGCGCGGCCATGTCGGTGTCCATGCCTTTGATGCGTTCGATGAGCTCAGAGAGTGGCAACCCTGCCCAGTCGGCGGGGACCAGACCGGTCAGCTGCACCTCCACATCGCCACTGACCATGTTGGCGTAGCGCGCGAGGATAAGTGCCTTGCGAGCCACATCTACGCCGGACAAGTCGACGACTGGATCTGGCTCGGTGAATCCCGCTGAGATGGCCTGTACGACGGCCTCAGAGAGCGGTACTCCGTCTTCGACTGCGGTCATCAAGAAGCCCAGGGTCCCTGAGAAACAGCCTTGTGCACGGGTTACTCGGTCGCCGGTGGCAATGAGCGTTTCCAGAGTGTCTACGACGGGAAGGCCCGCACCAACCGTGGCCTCAGCCTTCAAGATGCGTCCGGTGTTCTCGGCCAGCGTGGTCAGAGAGGTCCAGCGAGCCAAGGTGTCGGCAACGGGAATCTTGTTCGCGGTCACCACGTCGAAGCCGGCAGTTAGTGCGGCGGCAAAGACATCGTGCGAGTCGGCATCGCTGACGTCGACGAGAACGGGCCGAACCATGCGCCAGTCGGCGGCCGCATCGATGAGGTCAACCGCTGAGTCGGCGGCGACGCCGTCGTCTAGGTCTGCGAGAGCGCCGCCTGTGGATTTGTGGTCCAGAGCTGCGTCGATGGCGTCAGCGGACAGTCCCTTGGCGTTCAAGACAAAGCCTGAGCGGTCGGCGAGTCCGACGACGCGAGGCATCACACCAAAGCGTTCAACGATGTGTTCCTGGCGTGCGCGTAGCTGTGCGATGAAGGCCCGTCCTACGCGTCCGCAGCCAAGCAGGATGATATCCATGCGGTCGGCAGCGTCGTCGCCGGTGTCTTGCCGGTGAAGGCCAAACTCGCGATGTACCGAGCGTAGAGCTGCACCGACGTCTTGGCTATCGACGGCCAATGAGATGTTGAGCTCGCTGCTTCCCTGGGCAATCGCGAGCACGTTGACACCCTGCGCCGAGATGGCGCGGAAGACCCGAGCAGCCACGCCTGGATGGTGCGCCATGCCGAGTCCAACCGCTGCCACTAGACAGACGTCCGTGCGAACCCGAATCTCTTCGACATCTCCGCGGGTCATCTCATTCTGGAAGGCGCGTTTGAGCGACATTTCAGCGATGTTGGCGAACTCTTCGGGGATAGCCAGACAGACCGAAGACTCTGAGCTGGATTGGCTGATCATGGTCACCGACACATCTCGGTCAGCCAGCGTTGAGAACAGCCGTGCAGCCACACCGGGGACGCCGGCCATGCCCTTGCCTTCCAGGGACACCAAGGCTTGTCCGCGAATGGCGCTGATCCCCTTCACCGGGTGGCTTCCGGGGGTGAAGCTACCGTTGACGACGGTGCCGGGTAGGTCGGGTTCGAAGGAGCTTCGCGTCCACACTGGAATTCGCTTGTCGGCGACGGGAATCATGGTGCGCTGGTGCAGGACTTTGGCGCCATAGAACGACAGCTCGGCAGCTTCTCGGTAGTTCAGCTGCGGGATGACGCGTGCACCGGGAACCAAGCGAGGGTCCGTGCTGAAGACGCCTGGGACGTCGGTCCAGATCACGACTTTATCGGCGTTCAACGCACCGGCAAGGACGGTAGCGGACAGGTCGGAACCCCCACGACCCAAGGTGGTTGTGGCGCCATCCGGTCCGCGCCCGCAGAAGCCGGTGACCACGCACACACGGCCGGCGTCTAGGTGGTGGAGGAGGGCTCCTTGGATGCTTCGGTCGGCAACGCGGCCAAGGGGATTGGCTGAGCGATGGTTCGCATCTGTCTCTAAAAACTCATCTGCGTCCAACGCAATGCAGTCTTGCCCCACGTTTACTAGCGCGACGGCAAGAAGGCGGATCGAGAGTTTTTCTCCCGTCGCCACCATGCGGTCGTGTAGTCGCGGCGTGACTTCGCCGCTGTACGAGATGGCGTTGTACAGCAGAACCAGCTCGTCGCACAGAGCGTTGAGTTCCCCCCGAACCGCATTGGCCCCGGGATCAAGCGCGTCGAGTGCGGTGAGATGACGTTCGCGCAGTGCCGCGAGGTTCCCCGTGACAGTGGCGGTGTCTCCAAGCTTTGCCGCGTCTGCCGTTGCCAGCAGAGTGTCGGTGACCTTGGACATCGCCGACGCAACCACAACCAGGCGAGCGCCCTTGGCAGCGGTGTGTGCGAGGGAGGCGGCGTTGCGGATCCGGTCGGCTGAGCCGACGCTTGATCCGCCAAATTTGTGGACTTCAGTGCGCATACGAGCGCTCTACCCGAACGAGACGAGACCCGCATCCTCGCACTGTGGCGTCGGAGCGATAGACCGCGCTGCCTTATGCTTCCGGTCTTCCCCAGCGCCTATATCGACGACAGTCTGCTGACTGAAGTCTTCGTGGGGGTGCTGTTGTTGTGGTGGTTGACCGAACGATTCGGTTGGCCGACGACAGGCTTGGTTGTCCCTGGGGATTGGGGTGCGATTCTCGCGATTTGACCGGATGCGGCCCGGGTGGTCGCCGTCGAAGCCATTGTCACGTACATGGTGGCGGATTGGGTCGGCCGACGACTGCAAAAGTGGGTGCCACTCGACATCGCGTTGGGCCGTGACCGCTTCGTCCTCATCCTCCTGGCGAGCGTCTTTGTGCGCCTTGCCGTTGAGGTTTGGCCGGGACCCGACCGACTGTCAGCCGGTGGTTTTGACCGTGCCGATGGGTGGCACTCGATTGGGTTGGTGTTGGTGGTTGGCTCGTTTGTCGCGTCGCATGCCACTGTTCGGTTTGGCTGCGACTTCGGTGGCATTAGTGTGTGTGAGCTGCTGACGATTGCCTGGTTGGATCCGGTCTCGGTCCTAGCTACCTTCGCCGAAGTCCTAGTGGTCGTGGCGATTGTCCGCGGTCTCGTCGCGACACCCCCCTGAAGTCGGCGAACTTGTCGGGGCTCCGACCTATCGTGCTCGCATTTACGGTCAGCTATGCAATTACAGGGGTGAGCATCGGTCCTGATCTCGAATCCGACGCTTTGGCGTGCCCAGTTCGGCCGCCACCCTCCTAGTATTAACCAGTTACAACGTCGTCAGTTGGCGGCGCAATCCCATCGCTCACCCCTGTAAGTTGCTGATTGCGTCTCTCGGACAGGGTCTCTTGCCCTCTTCACCACGGCGGACCTCTTTGGATTTGGTTACGGGTTCACGGCGCTGTTGGCGACGCGCATGTGGCGTCAGGGACAGGTCCTTCGCATCTTGGTGCCCACCGTCATTGTATCGTTGTTGGGGTTCTTGCTGGGAACCGCGCTGGGAGCCCTGCTGTCGCTGATGTCTCCACACGTTGGCGAGGCTATGCTGGACGAGTCTGGAGAACGCCCGGGTCCGGCCAGGATAGTGGCTATGGAAGCCGTGGTGGACGCCGTCGCTGTCGACCCCTCCGAGCTGGTTCGCTGCCGTTTTGTCGAAGCCTTGCTCCCCTCGGACCGACCTGAATGGCACCAGCTGACACGACAC
>JBLHSN010000065.1:0-22033 GCA_047626195.1 Myxococcota bacterium | reverse complement strand
GTCTCCTCACCCGACTCCGGCGTTCCGGCCGCAGATCCTAGCAGTGTGCCATCGGCAGTCCCAATCCGGGTGCGGCGGGTTGGCGTATCTGCGAGTGAACGAACGGGGCGTTGAGCCCGGCCTACGGCAACCGTCTCGCCTGTCTCTGCCCTTGCCACGACGACGCGTCGGCGAGCAGCCGGTGCATCTGCCTTGGATGCGACAGTCGGTAGGCGGTCTGACGCAGCGAGCTGGGCCGTTGCGCCAGTTGAACGCTGCACTAGCCGAGCTGTTGGCGATTCCACAGCGGCCGAAGAGCGCGGTGTGTACAAGCTTCCAGCACTTGCTGGGCTGACCGGACTGTCGGGACGCAGCACAACCGAATCGGGAGCTACGGTGCGAATGCGACGAACCGGAGACTTCGACAAAGGCTGTTCGCTGGCTACCGTACGCTGACGAACGTAGCGGGCGGGCGATGCAGTGTGCAGGGCGACGTCGCGTTCGTCGACACGAGAGACGATATTAGCGCGCTCGAGCGCACGGGTCGTCGGACGACTGGAACGGGCCAGCGGTGCGGCAACATCTGCTGGAGTATCGGAGGCGACCGCGAGCTGAACAAAATCTGCTGGAGAAGGTGCCAAGTGAACGTGACGGCGACGCGCTGGAGACGCTGGCGCACGACCTGACCCAGATGAACGGCGCGCGGGCTCGAAGGCCGCAGCGTGACGCACGACCGGTGCATCTACACCGCCGATTACCGGCCCGGCTGTAACGGGAGCCCGGGAGACACCCCTCAGACGGCGCGCAGCACGGGCGGTTGGACGGGAGACAACACGATCGGCACGGTGAGACTCTGCGCGTAGCGGCGCGAGGCGAGTACGTGCGCTAGCGGACCCTGGGG
This sequence comes from Myxococcota bacterium, assembly GCA_047626195.1. Lineage (GTDB taxonomy): Bacteria > Myxococcota_A > UBA796 > UBA796 > CAJXTB01. The sequence continues at coordinate 21,153 of JBLHSN010000065.1, read as the reverse complement.
TACCGGCCGACTCTGTGGAACTAGCCGCTCCATCGGAGCTGGGTGTCCCTGCGGAACCAGCTGTTCTTGAAGAACCGGCTATTCTTGCGGAACCTGGGGTCCGTTCCGATGCTTGGTAGACGGTTGTATCTGCGACATCCGACTCATCCACTCCGGCAGGCCGAGCGTATTGAAACCCGGTAGCGGTTTGAACCATACGCTGCGGTCGGCGGACTGACTCACTCTGAGATGCAAGCGCACGGCTCACTCCCGGAGTCCGACCTACTGACGCCATGTCTTGAGACGCCGGCGCGAACATCGTCGTCTGCAGACGGGTGGACGGGCGGGCCACGGTGGGACGCCGGAAAGCACGACGGCCCAGTGCGTTGTCATTCACGTACGACGTTGGCGATGCTGTCAGCGGCCCGTTGACGTCTGCGATGGAAGCACGACGAACAAGTCGTGTCTGGGCCGCATGCTCTCGCACTGTCGCAGGCTCAACAATTTGAGTGCCGCGTGCGGTCGGAAGAATCGTTTCGATGGAAGCGGCTCGGGAGCGACGCGCAGCGCGAACCATTGGCTGGACGCGGTCGGCTCGCGGTGCTTCCGCCGAGATGGCGGACACCGATGCCGAGCGGGGACCTGCGCGGCCAGCGGCCACCTGCTGCCGAACGTCCCGGGATGCGCTTGCAACAGAGACGCGACGGCCTGCGGCCGCTGGACGGGGCGCGCTCACCGGCCGAAGTCGCGGCTGCGACGCGACAGGAGCTGCAATCGCATCGTCAAACATTAGGGTCTTCAGGGTTGGGGACCCGTGAAGGACGGGACGCAGACCCTTGCGGCGTGATGCTCTAGCGTTGCCGCGGTCCGCTGCGACGGCGACCGGACTCATGTCCAGCGAGTCACTCACACCACCAGCTTCAGCAACAGCGAGACGGCGAAGCGGGCCCCGCACGCCCTTGGCAAGCTGCTTGACCGCGATAACTTGCTCATCTTCGCCTAAGTCTACGATCTGCTGGCGAATATGCTGTACGGCACGGCGGGTGGCAGGAGCGGCGGCTTCGATGGTCTCCAGTAGAGACTGCGCAGCCGGGGCGAGGCGACGGCTTTTCCGACGCAGACGACGCGTCGGGGACTCCCGACGGCGTTCTCCGGCCGGCGTCCAACCTTCGGCCTCCAGCTCCTCAATGAGCTCCTCGCGGGAGACGGGACGCTCTACCGTGGTGAGCATGCTGTCTGTCGCGAGACCGGAGCCTAACGAGAAGCGGCGCACGCCAGCCGTGTCCGGTGCCACCCGACGACGCGTCGCGCCGGAGCTGAACGAGTCAGACTGGGCGGCAATGCGCCCCAGAAGACGGCGGCGAGCGCCGGATGAGCGCCAAGAAGCCTGGGCACGGAGTGCAGCGTAGTAAGGCTCTGCCGACAGAAACGAGTACAACCCGTCCTCGTCGTTCAGACATTCTTCGGCAACAAAGCCCCGCTCGGCAAGCGGATCAGCGAGGCCAAAGCGCTCGTAGAAGGCGGCGGGCGTTCCTATGGAAGGCCGAACGGTGCCGCGGCGCAGAACGCGTGCGGTCAGGCGTTCTCCAGGAATTCGTCGTGTGTCGCTGCTCATAGCAATCCTCAAAAACAGATGCATTCACTTGACGAGGCAGAGGCCTCGCCGCGGACCCGCGCTAGCGGCTAGGCTCCGGTGTGGGCGATGTCGCCGCTTCCAGAGTTCGCGTCTTCAGACCATCATGGGCCAGTTCAAGTGTCTCGATAGCTAGGTCTGATCCACCACCATTCAATGACGGGCCCTCCCAAGACACAGGCCACGCGTTCTCGAATGCGTACTCGCGCAACACCTCTCCGTCATTCCGACGAAGTTGAATGGCGCCCGAGTACTTGGTGCGTTCGCTGAAGGAGTCTTTCAAGAACGCATCGCGCCATTCGACCATAAATGTGCTGGCCGACGTGGCATAGCGGAGCGACAGGTTGTCCCATTTGCTCTGTCCAGCGCGCTTGTGGGTGAAACCATTGACCCCACCCTCTTCAATCTCGAAGACAGCGGCGGTGCTCTTCATGCCCGACATCTCCATGAAATGCGCGACTTCATGCAGTTGGCTGTTGTTACCACCGAAGCTATACGTTCCCTTACCTTTCAAAATCTGAAGGGCAAAGTAGTAGCCACCCCATGGGTCGATATCGAGAACTCCGCCCTCAGTCGGCGTGTAGCTGCCCGTATTGTACTGACCAGTTGGCCGGTTGACGTCCCGTGCCTCGAAGCGGCCTACGTTGTAGGCACCGCTGGGCTGCGGCAAATCACGATTCTCGAACCCACCACCTGGGTTGTAGGCGCCGGAGGGTTTCGCAACATACCGGGGCTCAAAAGAACCCGGGTTGTACGGTGCCGCTCCTATCCGAAGGGATGCCCGAAGGGAAAAGCCCTTAGTCATCCATCCGGGCTTGCTGTAGCCGGCCATAAAAAGCTCCCAACTAAAAAACTAAACAGAACCTGGGCCCCCAAGACGGAGCTCCACGACAATATACTCCGCAGTTGTGACTGGGCGTACCAAAACTTTCACATGTATCTGGCCGGCATCCCGAATCTCCGGTGGATTCAGCTCCTCGTCGCACTGTACGAGGTACTCCATGCCTACTTTCTGTCCGGTAAGCATTCCACCAGCCCAGAGCTCATCGAGGCGCGAACGAATGGTGCGCTCGACGACTCTCCAGAGTTCTGGTCGTTGATTTTCGAACACGACCCACTCTGAGTCCCGACGAATCTGCTCGGTCAGATAATTCATGATGCGGCGGGAGTTGATGTGCAGGAATGCCGCGTCTCGCGACAAGGTCCGGGAGCCCCACACCACTACGCCACGCGTGGGTTGCACTAGAATCGGGTTGATCCCTGCCTCATTCAGCGTGCCAGACTCCTTCCACTTCACCTCGACAGCGGGATGGGTGACCCCCTCGATAAGCTCATTCGCTGGCGGCCAACGCACGCCAAACGGGTTGTTCTTGTTTTCGACCCGCGCAAATATACCGGCCACACTGCCAGATGGCGGGAACATCTCGTCGCCGTTCATCAGCCATGGATAGTAGATGGCACCGAAGGACATAAAGGTGGAGTAGCGCTTACGGAAGTCTCCTACCCACTTCACCAACTGGTCTTCGTGCAGGTCGCGCGGTGTATCGAAGATAGCGAAGCGATTGTTCATCTGATGGCAGTGCTGCAGCAGCAACAGCATAATCGGCTCGGCTTTTACCTCGACCTGATCCCGTCCGAACCGCACAGGCAAGTAAGCGAGCAACGGCATCGTGATGAGACCAATGTCCTCTTCCCCACGCAGCCGGTCCAGGACCGAGTCCCACACGAGATTCGAAGGGTCGTTGGTCAACAAATCGTCTTGCGACATGATGCAAATGCCGATGAGTTTGGCTGTCCGCCCACCGTTACCGAAGAAGCTCTTGATCGCGCGTACACTCACCGGGTCGAACATCCCGACAGCAGGGTTGCGTGCAAGCTCGGCCCAAGACTGCAGAGTGAACTCGATGTAGTCACCACGGACTGCACCACGAGGCCACCGAGAGCCCGGAATGATGGCGAGGAACGCCGTTATATCACTACGGACAAGGTCGCTCTCTTCAGAGCGCTCCGTCGCGTGTTGAATGGTAATGCCGGCGCGCAAGCCGTTCCTCCGAAGCCGAGCCGCTAGGCAGGCTTGTTAATCTTCTCATTAATAGTCGAGATCTCTTTGACCCATGCATGACGCTCACGATGCGACATGCCTTGAATCTCCTCTCGGGTCCAATGGAAGTGGTAGGCGATGAAAGCTACCTCCTTGAAGATATTCTCCAGGGGGTAGCTTACGATTCCCCCAGGCGTCCAAACTCCCGGTCAAACCGGTGGCCACATTCAGGGCACGTCACGCGGACAACCGCTTCATCTTCGTTAATACGGTTGTACAGCTCTTCGAGGAAGCGCAGGTCACCCGCGAACATGTTCTCGATGACGCCGGTGTTGACTTCGCCGAGAGTGCCCAGCTTGGTGATCACCCGAGAAAGCAGCACAATGATTAGATACGCGCGGTTGCGTTGGACGCGAAGGTCGTTCAGAGGAACGATCTCGTCCTTGGCATTGGCCAAACGCATGACACCATCACGATGGATGTTGCCATCAGCGTCAACGTAGCCACGAGGGAGAGTGAACTCGTACTCAGTCTTGAGTTCCATGCGGGGGTGCTCCAAAAGGCAAATCAGGTGGTTGGATACAAAAAACATGTCCGATGAGGACAAACCCCGCCGTCGTCAAAAGTGACGACGGCGAGGTCAGAAAGCCGGAAGGCTACTCTTCAATGGCGGCGCCGCCGTCCCATTGACCGATCGAGAAGATAACGAACTCGGCAGGCTTGACGGGGCAGAGACCAACTTGGACGTTGACCTGGCCAGCATCAATAAGGTAGCGCGGGTTCGTTTCTTCGTCACATTTGACGTAGAAAGCTTCTTCTGGCGTCTTGCCGAAGAGTGCGCCCGAGCGCCAGACGCGGAGCAGGTAGCTGCGAACGTCGCGTGAGAGCTTGGCCCACAAGTTGTGATCATTAGGTTCGAACACGGCCCACTGCATGCCATTGATGATGGATTGCTCAATCATGATGAACAGGCGGCGAACGTTGATGTACTTCCAGCTCGGATCCGACTTGGTAGCCAAGGTACGGGCACCCCAGACACGGATTCCGCGGTCCTTGAAGATACGAATGACATTGACGCCACGGTCGTTGTACTGACCCTGCTCAATCTTGTTGATCTTCTGCGACAGACCGGTGATTCCCATGAGAATCTCGTTGGCCGGTGCCTTGTGCACACCACGCTCACCATCAACGCGAGCGAAGAGGCCTGCGACGTGTCCGGAAGGAGGCAGGTAGAGTTCCTGACCCTTTTCAGCCTTGATGAGCTTGCGACGAAGCGGACCCGAGACGCTGAGGTCTTGGGCGCCGACGTACCAGCTTGGCTGGGTGACCTTCACCCAAGGTACGTACATGGCGCCGTAGCCCTTGTTCGATGCGGGGATGTCAACATCACCGGTCGAGAGCAACGGTCCGTCAAGAATCGCGAAGCGGTCCTTGCGGGTCTCACAATGCTCAAGCATTTCGCGCTGCTGGTTGAACGACAAGCCAGTTGCAACGTGCATTGCCATATCTTCACAGTCATCGAATGCATACAGACCGACCTTGTCAGCCTGGTTTTCGCGAATCGAGCACTGGAGATTCTGGACGCCTAGGAGGTAGACGTACGCCTTTCCGCCGCCATTGTCGTAGAAGCCGTTCACGGATGCGACGAAGTTAAACACGGAGCCCTGTGACAGGAACTCGCGGAACTGCGTCTTCAAGCTGTCGTCGTTGGCCAAGGCCTCGAAGACGGCGTCGGCTGCTTCGTCTGGATCGTCAATCTTCTCGCCGACCAACTCTTCGATGGACTTGGTCTCAACGAGGTACTGGGCGAAGAAGCTTTGGAGCCAGCGGAAGAATTCCGACTTGTTGGTTACGGCGAATGGCGAGACCGAGTACTCGCTGAGCATTGCGGTGCCCTTGGCACTCTGGAACTCGTAGCCATAAACCTCGAGGAGATCCTTTGCGGCCTTCGGCTTCGGAGCACCGATGGCGAAGTTTTCGTTGACGTCGTTGAGGAGTTGTTCCACCGCGATGTCATCATCGGTGAGAACTGCGCCCTTGGTATCGAGAAGATCAGCGCTGACCTCCATCGATTCTTTGCCGACCGTAATCTTGGTCATGCCCTTGCCGCCAGCGCCAAACGTCGGCTTGTGACCGTTCAGTTCGAGCAACTTTGCAACGTTGCGGACTTGGCCACGCTTCAGCTTAAACGCCTGGGTAAGCGCGGTAACGGCCTCTTCCGAGTTGCCCGTCACCTTGCCGCTGCTGTCAACCAGCTGCGGGATGACCTTGCCGGTCACCGTTTTGGTTCCGTCACTGCCGGTCAATGCAATCGCATCCGTCGGCGGTTCGAACTCGAACAGTCCGAGAAAGCCGGGAATCGACGTCGCAACGGACGAGATAGGCTTCGGTCCGGAGTCGACCTCGCGGATGTATACGCCTGGTGTATGGTATTCCATCGTTTCTAAGTCCTCACTCGTGGGCTGGCGTCAGCGTCAAGAATCGTCGTCGCCGGGGTTTATATCTGTGATGCGGCGCGCAGGGCGTGCTCGCATTCGGCCACTGGCAGATTCTCTGCCGGCAGACCGTTGGTTGGTTCTGGGAGCCGTAAGGGCTTCCTGGTTGAAATCGAAATCGGTTGCGTATGGGAGGTCCGTGACCAACGACCCTTCAATTGCACAGCGTGCCTTGTAGGTCAGAAATGGACGGTATGGAGCCTCATGAATCGTGAAGAAGTTGATGGCGTCACCGACAGTAAGATCATCTACGAGCGCGAGTGCGACTTTCTCGTAAATTACCTCGTCTCCCGTGTTCTCTGGACCCCATTGGTTGCCCGTGGAATCCACGGCCTGCCCATCTGGCAGTAAGTACTTGCGGGGACGGTACAGCAAGTGAGTCGCTTCGTGAAGCCGCAGAAGCAACCAACCCAACAATCTTTCGGCGTCAGAGCGAAACTTGGAGTGGACCGCTATCAGATAATGGAGTTCCAAGTACAAAGGTGGGCGTTCCCAGTAGACCTCTTTCGGGTCCAAAATCCCTTGCGCATTTTCTTCGGCAGTAAACTTTGCCATGCGGCGCCGCTTGGAGTTGATGAGCGACGTGTTTTGAGTGGTCTTGTACATGTAGACGTAAACGACCTCTTCGCGATCCTTGGGGACAAACGAAAGGTCTTCTTCGATCCGCGGTTTGGGTCCTTCGGACTTCCAGCCATCTAGCAGAAAGCGATGAAGGGCTTCGGTGACCTCGCCAATCGTGTTGCGGCCCTGCATGGGGCCTGTGGTCAGCGTCGACTGTTCGCTCATTGTCCGTCCCTCGTCAGCCAGTCATCGACCGACGGTATGACGGGCATTCCTGCCCGAGGTGCTGGCTCGGTTCGCAGAGGATTCCCGCCCTTGAGAGCTGCGCGCAGTTCTATTAGAGCAGTACTCACGGGCTCACGTGTTTCTAGACGGCAGGCATCCCAAGGAATGGGATCTGCTATCTTAGTCCGCCGCCCACTCGCGGTGTGCTGACGGTATGGGTAGCGGACAAGCCGCTTCAGCAATGGTGCGTTTGGCCATGGCTTACCCAAATTTTGAATACGTCTTGGCTTTCCTTCTCGCACACGAACCTTCGATTCACGAATGGCGGGCGCGTCACGCAACGGCTTGTCGCGGGCACCGAGACGCGCCATCTCCGGACGAGGGTCAGCGAGACCTTCTCCAGGGTATTTGCGCTTTAGGCGATCGCGAGGGTCCATGTGAGTCCATGTGTCGGGGAGCGAGATCCTCATCATCATCTCGGGTCGAGGTCAACCCCGAACCTCGGATCGGTCGAATTGAGGACGGGCCGGCGCGCACCCTTACGCCAGGTGCTACGTTCCTTGGCATGCAGGACGCACACAGTCAGTCAAAGAAGAAGGTCAAGAACGGCAGCAGCTCTGGCTCCGCGGCGCACGCGGACAAGGGCGGCGACCGTTCCACTGATCAACTGAAGGCCATGGGCAAGAAGCTTGGCAACGACGAGCTTCAGCAGCGCATCCAGAAGGGCAACGCGACACGAGACGAGTTGATGGATTTTCTTCACCACAGACTGCACAACATGCGCGACGTTCAGAAACGCGAAATCGGCATGAGCGACCAACGCAGCAGTCGCGAGCACTGGCGTCAGATCTCCGACAAACAAAAGACCGAGTACACGAACCCTGACCCTACTCGGTGGCGCGAATCGGCCAAATTGTATGAGCAGGCCGCATTCCAATTGGCGCGTGGCTCTCTTGGACGTGGCGCACAGCTCGTGCAGAAGGCCTTGGGTGAAGAAAGAAAGACCTTCGACAAACTCTCTGCCGTGGTGAAGGTCACTCAAGAGGAACGCGAGGGCCTTGATAGTGGCCCCGATACCCTAGGAGACGTAGCCCCGAATGAGGGGTGTAGCGCCACCGAAATGCCGAGCGAAGTTCGCGACCTCGCCCGCCAGATTCAAAACGTCACCGAGAAGCCTCCTGAAATCCCTGGTCGTCGGAGGGTGCGCGACCCTTGGTGGACAGAGGAGGAAGAGGAGGAAGAGGAAGAAGGCAATGCCGGGTCCGGTTGAACATTTGAAGCAGCTGATTGCGATGGACACAACATCACACCGGGCCGTCACCGAATTGTCGGCCTACGTCGCCTCCAGACTAGAAACGATGGGGTTTCGCATCGAGCGATTTGGCTCGGACGCCAAGCACAATCTTGTAGCGAGCATCGGCCCCACAGGAACAGATGGTCTCGTCCTTTCGGGGCATATGGACACCGTTCCGACGGAAGGCCAACCGTGGACGTGTGACCCGTTCACCCTCACGGAGCGAGGTGGCGACCTGCTAGGTCGAGGCACCGCGGACATGAAGGGGTTTCTGGCGGCGACGTTGACGGCACTAGAGGGCATGAATCTCACCAAGCTGGACCGCGAGCTAATACTCATCTGGACCCACGATGAAGAGATCGGCTGCCTGGGTTCGTCGCAGCTAGCCGAGCAATTGCTCGCAGATGGACGTCCATTGCCCAAAGCGTGTGTCATCGGCGAGCCGACCGGCTTCGAGGTTTTGCGTATGCACCCCGGTCATGTCGCATCCGAGTTCGTCTTCAGTGGTGCGGCCGCGCATTCGTCACGTCCCGACCTTGGTTCGAATGCCATCGAAGACGCAGCGGATGCCATAATTGCCATCCGACAGCTCGCTCGTGAGTTGGAGTCGGAGACGCGGTTCGAAGACCTGTTGGAGCGCCCTTGGGTCGCCGTCAACACCGCCACTATTCAGGGTGGAAGCGCGATCAACATCATCCCAGATCGGTGCACCGTACGTCTTGGCTATCGCCCACTCCCCGGCTCTGATCCAGTCGATGTGCACAACAGGGTAGTGGAGCGCATCGCATCGCTCGGGCTGAAGGACGTTCAAGCCAGGGTCTTGCGCATCACCCCCTCGATGCTGACAGATGCGTCGAGCCGCACCATGCGACTGCTCATGCCACATGCGTCTTGTGATCACGCTGGCGCGGCGACCTTCGCGACCGATGGCGGCAACCTCGCCAAGCTTGGCATGGAGCCGCTCGTATTCGGTCCAGGGAGCATCAACGTCGCCCACCAAGCGGATGAGTTCATTCCGCGAGCAGATCTAGAGCGGGCAGTCGGGATGGTCGAGGCCATGATTCAGATGCAGTGCGTCTCAGAGTCGCACGGCAGCTAGTGCTCGCCGGGCGTCTTCGAGAATCTGCCCATGGTCGGCATGATGTCCGTCATGAACAATCTCCTCCCCGCCGACCCACACATCTGTGACGTTGGATGCACCGGCACCAAAGGCAATCGCCTCGAGCGGGGCCACGCCAAGAAAGGCAGCGGATGTCAGGTCAATTGCTACCAAATCAGCCGGCTTTCCTATCGCGATGCCTGACTCAAACCCGAGCGACTGAGCCCCGCCTTCGCATGCACTCCGCAGTATTCCAGAAGCAGGCCGCTCCCCGCCGATTCCTCGGCGCCCGGCAAGAGCGCGCCCAACGGTGTGAGCGAGTCGCGCCTCTTCCAAGATGTCTATACGTGCATGGCTGTCGGTGCCGACGCTCACTCTGCCCCGCCAATCATGGAGCGGGAAGATACCGTCACCGAGATCGTACTCGGTCGTCGGGCACACACAAACCGTGCCGTTCGCACCGGCGAGGCGGGCCAAGTCTCCGTCACTCGGCCACGTCAAATGGACGGCTGTGAAGCGCTCGCTTACGAGACCACTGTCGGCAAAGACAGCCAACGGAGAGCGCCCCAGAGCATCCATGCACTGGCGCACCTCGGCCGGTTGTTCCGCCACGTGCGCATGCACAACGCCTGGGAATGACGCCAATTCACCCAACCAATTCTCGGGGACCGCGCGCACAGAATGGGGCGCTAGACCGATCCGCACATGGTCACTCGATACGTGCGACAGCTGCGACAGCGCCATTAGGCTGGCATGTGCAGACACGTCACAGAATCGCCGCTGTTCGGGCCTCGCGGGAACACCAATGGCACTGGTGCTGTAGCTGACGCGCAACAAAGCTATGCGAATACCAACATCGCGCGCCGCCTGAATGACACGATGAGCCAGCTCATTCGGGTCGTCGTAAGGCCGACCATCCACCTGATGATGGACGTAGTGAAACTCGCCGACAGCGGTCACGCCACCAAGCGCCATCTCCAAGAAGGCAAGTCGGGAAATGGGGCCAATGGTGTCTGGAGTAAGAGCACCCGCAACGCCATACATCGCCGATCGCCACGACCAAAAGTCGTCATCAGTGCTTCCCATCCGTTGGACAAGGCCGCGAATCGCACGCTGGAAGGCATGGGAGTGCGCGTTCACCAGTCCAGGGATGATGATCTTCCCAGGCAAGCGCCGTGTGTAGTTCGACTGGCGCGAAGCCGGCCTAAGGTCTACAATACAACCGTGTTCTATGGCCACATCGGTATCTGTGATGACCCCTTCTGGCGTCAGCACGTAGTCCGGCCGCAAGATCTGCACGGTTCTATCTCCGTTTTTGTTTCTATCTTTGGGAGACCCTATGTCTAACCGCACTGTTCCCGGCGAGTCACTTTCTCGTCGCGTCGCCTCCCGCGATGGCGGCCTGATGCGCCGCACCATGTCTGACGGTGGCGAGGTCTACAGCGGCCCACTCGCCCGCCGTGCTCTCCGTGCACTCGGCGCGCGCGCAATGACGATGGACCACACCATCCTCGTGGATGACGACTTCGACGAGAGCAACCCCGAAGACCAAGCGCTGTACGCCCATGAGCGATTTCATCAGATGGAGTCTGGCGGCGCTGACCACTCAGACGACCTGCACGACGCCGAGGAAATGGGTGCGCAGGCCGTGGAACGCATGGTCTTGCACCGTGCGCACGCGGGCGAAGACTTTGGCGACATCATGCGGGACGTCAAGAGCGGAGGTGGGACTGTCAACAGCCCCGAAACTTCGAACTCGCACATACCCGCTTCCGGCGGCCCGGCAGAACAGCTGAGCACGGAACAGAAAGCGTACATGGCTCTGCGAAAGCAGGGAAAGAGCCACCACATGATTGTGGACGAGCTTGCTCGCCACGTCGTCAAGAGTATGGCGAAGCAAGAAGAGTCTGCTCCGAACCGCAGCGGCAGTAGCCGCTGGTAGACAACTTGGCGGGCGTCCTGCGCTGACCAGCGCCAGCCGGTACACTGCTCGCCACGAGGGTGTGTATGTCGTCGACAGTGTTCTCTGACCTCGCGCGGCGCTTGCGTCGTACCGACTTGTTGCTCCTTCGCGCGGTGCGTCGCCAACGTGCGCGTCCCGCAATGCGTGCCAAGGGCCAGTTTTGGGGCTCCGTCATTACCGATGATGAAGTCGACGCCTTGCTGCGCGCACACGGCGAGATTGACTATGTCATTGGTGCTGATGGCTTGGACGACGCTATCGCCGCGTCAGTCAGCTACCGCGATGCACCAACCGGTCGCTTTGCTCGTCTAAAAAAAGCTTTTGACCTCGACGGCGACGACATCGACTTGCTGTTGTTGTCCTTGGCACCAGAGATTAGCGCCGGCTACGGGAAGATCTTCGCATACCTGAACGACAACTTGAACCAAGCCTATCTGACGGTCGACCTGGCGAGTCGGGTACTTCGCCAAGAACGGCGGCAGCGGCTGGCACTTCAGAGTCGTCTGCTTCCGGGCTCACCACTCATCCAGAACCGATTGTTGCTGCTCAATCCGCCCGACGGAGTCGAGACCCACACATCGCGTCGCCTGCATCCTGCCCCACGCCTGTTGCGCTGGTTGCTCCTAGAGACGGTGGCGTTGGGCGACGGAGCCACGACCATGGATACCTCTGCGGCCCCTTTCATCCCGGGTCAATCCAAGGAACGATTGGAGCAACTTCAAGGGTCGCTCAACTCTCCGATTACCGTGGCAATTGTAGGTGGGACGGGTGGGCTCCGAGAAGGTGTGGCCATCGAAGTCGCGCGACAAGCCGGTAGGCCTCTGGTCCGCATCGACGTCGAACGCATCAAGCCGTACCTAGAACGTCCGTACGAGCTGATTCGAGACCTGCGGCTGGACGGTGCAGTTCCCTACTTGATCAACGTACCTGACACGGATGATGAGCCCGCACTGCGCATGCAGATGATGGCCATGGGCACGGCACTTCGCTCCCTCCCCTTTCCCGTCTGCGTGGGTGGCAACGACCGACGCGCTGTGGCCGCCATGCTCGGCAGCGACCGCGTAAATGTGACCGTCCCCGTTGGACGGTCGACGAGTGAAGAGCGCGTAAGCGCGTGGACCGACGCCATCGTTGGCCGCGGGTGGGACGAAAAGATGGCGACCGAGATTGCCGAACGCTTTTACAGTGTGGGCGGCACGACCATTCACCGCGTGTTGGAGCGGGCTGCTGCAGAAGCCGGTGGCGCTGAACCGGACATCGAGCTCATCTGGGCTGCCTGTCGGGAAGCGGCTCGGCCCGAATTTAGCGGTCTGGCCGAGCACGTGGTGCCTCGGTACAACTGGCCCGACCTCATCCTTCCGGACAATATCCTCTACCAGCTGAAGCATCTGGAAAACTACCTGGCCCAGCAGGAAACGGTCATGCACAAGTGGGGCGGCAAGAAAATTCGCCCCCGTGGATACGGTATTAAGGCCCTGTTCTCTGGGGCTCCAGGTACCGGAAAGACCATGTGCGCCGAAGTTATCGCGGGTGCCCTGGGACTCGACTTGTTCAAGGTTGACTTGTCGAGCGTCATCAGTCGCTGGGTCGGTGAGACCGAGAAGAACCTCAAGGAAATCTTTGACTCTGCTGAGGGCGGCAGCTCCATCATCCTGTTCGACGAAGGCGACGCCCTGTTCGGCTCTCGTGGTGAAGTGAAGGGTGCCCAGGACAAGTTCGCAAACCAGGAGGTCAGTTACCTTCTGCAACGCCTGGAAGTATTCGAAGGCTGTTGCATCATCACGACCAACCTCCAAGAGAACATCGATGAGGCGTTCTTACGACGCTTCGGTGCGGTGATTGAATTTCCGATGCCTACGGCTGACGAGCGGGAGAAGCTGTGGAACCGCGCAATTCCACCGTACGCCCCGCGGGGGGGCGACCTCGACACGCGCTACCTTGCCGAGCAGTTCTCGATGGCTGGCGGCAGCATCATTAACGCGTCGATCAATGCGTGCATTGTGGCAGCCTCACGGGAAGAACCAGTGAGCATGACACATTGCGTCGAGGCCATTGCGCGTGAGTTGTACAAAATGGGCAAGCAGGTCAACCGCGTGCACTTTGGAAAATACTACGATGACATCGCGCACATCTTCAACTAGCGGCGCTACTGACTAGGTTCGGCTGGCTCGGCTGGCTCGGCTGGCTCGGCTAGCTCGGCTGGCTCGGCTAGCTCGGCTGGTTCGACTGGCTCGGCTGGCTCGGCTGGTTCGGCTGGCTCGGCTAGCTCGGCTAGCTCGGCTGGCTCGGCTGGCTCGGCTGGCTCGGTGGCTGCGGCGGCGGCGGCTACGGCAGAGGCTTCTGGTCCGCGTTCCCCGCTCTGACCAAGTTCAACCACCGATGCGGGGTCGAGGTGGCGTGATTCGCTGCGCTGAAGGTACCCATTGTTGCTGCCTTCACCCAACGAAGCCGACGCCGTGGTCAGAGCGCTAGTGAGGTAGCCCTGGCCATCTAGGTATCCCTCGGAAATATTGAATCCGGCCGATCCACGAAGTCCCATGTCGTACTGATTGCGCGGGCGTTCCACCCCACCAATGGTGATCATTTCGCCCGGTCCCATGATGCCCTTGGCCTCAGTTTCGAAAATGACCACATCTCCCTCTTGGCCAGTCACGTTGTACGTGACGTCCGCACGGCCAATCGTTCCGAAGAGGCTCGGGAACTGCATCGCCATGGAGCCAACTTGGCGCCAAGTATTCTCACCACGGTCGCTCCCGTTACGCGGAAGCCGCACCTCAAGTGTCGCGAACGCGCGTCGGGCAAACTCGGTAAACGTCTGATGGATCTGATTGTTACGCCGGTCGGTTTCATCCACGCCAACGATCTCAAAGGCCCGAATCCGCCCATCACGATTGAATGAGAGTTCGACCGATTTTCCAGTGTACAGGTCGTCGAGTTCTTGCGCGAGCCCCGCCATGACACCCGGTTCGGATGGGGCTTCGTCGAACACCACCTTGAGGTCATCCATGGTGCATGTGACTGCCCAGCCGCGTCGCCCCTGAACATCTCCACCAACGCAGGTCACAACGGCGTCTAAACCAAAACCCACAACCCGGGAGTCTCGACCGACACTAGACGGCATCCAGATAATCTCGGCCATCTTCACATCTGTGCGCAACAAATAGCGGTGAGTCTTACCCTCCCAGTCCCACTCCATACCTTCTGTGGCGCCGGCCGTTGCGGCCGCGACTGCTCCAAGGGCCAAAGCCAACATCCACCGAACCATGCTATGTCCTCCGCTGTATGCACCGCCAGTATGGCCGGTACGTTGCTGACTCAACACGTAAACGCTCAAGGCCTGTCCAGACGGATACTTCGACACAAGCCGACTAAAATCGGGTGGCGAAGCCTAGGCGAAGGAAGAGCAGGTCCATTGGGATGCTGTCGGCAAAGACGGCATCCCATGCTTCGGTCACATTGCCCGCATGGGCTCCCCCCGCTGTGACTCGGAACCAAGTGCCGTCGTCGTCAATCGGAAGGCCAAGGACGACCCGGCCGCCTAAGCCTGCGTGACCAGGGCTCAAGTAGCTGTAGGTTCCAGCGAGCAGCAGAGTCGGCCGTGGCTTGTTCGGACGCAAGATGTACACGCCAACACCTCCCCAAGGTTGTGGGAGCACGGCTGTCGAGCTGTTTTCCGTCTGGTCTCTGTTGCCGTAGGTCACAGTCTCAGTCGGCGTAAACGCAGCCTCCATTCCTCCCATCAGCGCAAAGTGTGAGATGCCAAGTTCGATACCGAGCCCGCCTTGCACTCCGGGTGCACCCACCGTCTCACCATTGGCGCCATCAAATAGTGGGCTCGAGAGGAAACCAAATCCAATCTCACCAGTGCCCAAGAACGTAACCAAGCGTTTTCCGACAAGCTCAGCGCCACGGTACGGGCGAATCTCGACATGGCCTTCGTCATCTACCGCTGCAAGAAACACGCCTTGGCGTAATGTCCGCTGAATCGCGTCTAGTGATGCCGAGACATCCTCTGGAAATGCGCCCATGCTCCCTTCTAAAAAGGCACTGCGCGCAGCAGCCAGCTCTCCGTCATCTACGGCCATAGGCGTGGCAACGGTGCGACCGGATTCAACACGGACTCTTTGGCGGCCAGCCACGAGCCCGCCACGCACAATGTGGAAGTAGTGCTCACCGGGAGCCAACTCCACGCGAGGGATGCCGGTGCCCACAAATGTTCCGTCTACGTAGACCTGCGCAGTATCGGGAACGCGTTCCAGATCGATGCTCCCTACAGGAAACTCAGCTGCACGGCGCTGGACCACAGCGAAGTCGTCAAACGGGGCACCATCAGCGATGTCGGCACGCGCAAACGTGCGCCCAGCGGCCAAGCCCATGGCGGTGTACCAGCCACGATTGATGGGGCCACCTGGGGCTTCCACACGGAACGGACCCGCTTCGTCGACCGTGACAAATTCGTCTGGTGGGAACGCCCGACTCACCGCGGCTCCAGCCAACAAATACGCATCAACAACATCGCGTAGGTCGCGGTCGTTTCGTACGACGGTGACGTTATCTAGAGCTTCGTAGAGGTCTTGGGCGAGCTCCAACTCGATGTCCCACTCATCCCACCTCGCGCCACCATCAATGATGACAGCACGCAACGCGTCGTACCCAGCATCATCGGCCGCGTCTGCGACATTGGGCGGAAACGCGAGGTCGACGTGAGACAGATGGGTTGCTTCCCCAGCGTCCGACTCCGCTTTCCGCACCGCGCGCGTGTCCGGAACCTCCGGCTCGAGCCACACCACCAAGGGGCCCGCCGACGCCGCTTCGGCAAAGGCGACAACCGCGGCAATCGAGACGAAGAAACGGCGCATATCGGATGGACTCCAAGGGTCGTGAGCCAACTAACCCGCGCGAGCCAGCATCGTACTGACTCGCAGTGGGCAACAGTCTAGAAGGTCAATCCAACTCCGGCAGTCAGCCCAAAGTTGAGCACCGCTTTCTCGCGGTTCGTATTGGAGAACGGGATCATTGTGCCGATGAAGCCATCTGCATCGACGAGCAACTTGACCCGACCGTCCTTCTCTTCTCCCGGTGGCTCCATAGTGATGCCGCCGTGCGCGCTCAAATCAAGCATGTGCGGCACATTGTACCAACCGACCCGGATGTAGCCGCGTGGCCCAAGCCCCGTTGCTGCGTTCTTGCCAAGCATCCCGCCGATGCCAATGTAAACCAAACGGTTCCATTCGCGCCGTTTGAGTCCGTTTGGATTCTCACTGTCTTCGGTCACGCCACTCAGGTCGACCTCAAGGTCGTCCGTTTGGTAGAGGTCTTCCCACGGCGAACCGGAAAGCGACTTGCTGAATTCCACACCGGCAACGGCCATCAAGCGGCTGTAGTGGGCGCGCAGTTGGAAGAACACGGGAAGACCGGCCGGGGTGAGTTCCGGCTCCGGCGGGCTAGGCGGCGTAGGCTCCACGCTGGGGTCATCGGGGAACTCTGGGTCCTCTTGGGTGACGTTCGCACCGCTGAACGTAGCGCCGGCACCCGTCAGAACGGAGAACCGGACGGGAAAGCCTGCGGACGGGTCTAAGACCTTCACGAGCGAAGCGGACGGCCGATTCCAGCGCCACAACAGCACCTTGTTGGGATTACCGGCTTCCGGAACGGCAAAGTAGACTTCCGAGTCGGGATGAAGCTGCGCGTAGATGGCGATGTAGGTCAGGATATCGCCTTCGACCCTTGGAGAACATTCGTTTGGGTGCTCCATGAGTTGGTCGATAAGGTCCACGCCCATCCGCTTACGAGCGACGTCGCGAACGAAGTAGACTTTGCCGTCCAGCTTGTCGAGATCAACGCGGTCCGAGATGGAGTGACCATCACTACGTTTGAGGTAGACGTCGACGCGGCCGGGAGGCACCTCGTACAGGCTGCGCGGGTCATCGATCAAGACTTCCAGGCCGTTGATGAAGACTTGGTAGTCGCCAGCAAACTTTCGCGCGTCCCAGCTGCCTGCGTCTTCGAATGACAATGTCATGAAGTCAATTTCACGACGGTCAAGCAGATCTTTGTAGTACTCAACCGATGCGCGGAGCGTGGGGTCCGTGATCTCGTCGAGAAGTGCGGGTTCCTCGTAGGCCATCGTGCCGGCCAAATACCAGTAGTTGTTTAGCAACTGCCCCGAGATGAACTGGTAGAACGGAGCTACCGAGTTGTTCATATTCTCGGCGGAGCGACCGATCTGGACGTAGAGCAAAAACAAGGGCCGACGCAGTTCTTCCCGATCGACGAACCAGATTTCTTCGGCCAAGTCGCGCAGGTTATTGGCGGTGATTCCCCAGTCAGACTCTGGCATGGCGTTCCAACCAACGGTCTCGATATCTTCGACCGCGAGCATGACGGTATCCATGGATTCTACCGGAACGGTTCCGCGCTGCTCTGCGGGTGAGCGGGTTCGGTCCGGTTCACGACGCCCCACTTGGTAGAGATCGATCTCTGGGTAGAAGTGCGCGTCTGGGCGCGCGATGCGTGCCTTGACGTTGCGAACCAGCGTGCCATTTTCGTAGCCAACATCACTACCGGACCAACGAAGAACCACAACCCGCGCTGCGGTCTCAGCCTGGGAGGCCTCAAGCGCCGCCATTCGCGCATCACGCGCAGCTTCTTGCTCCGCGCGACGAGCCGCCATGTCCCCCATTGGATCCGGCGCGTCTTGGGCAGACGCGTCCGCAATCACTATGCTAACGAAATCCCCTGTGTTTAGAGGACTTCCGAGCGACGCGGTCAACACCGCGAGCAGAACAAACAGCACCCGAATCATCGATGACTCCTTCTCGGAGCCTTCATACCATTGCTCAGCGTTGAGCGAGGTCGTTGATGGAAGGAGTACGGCTCCCAATGCGGTCAGAGTCGTCACTGACAGATTACATTCTAGCCGGCTACAATCCGTGCAGTTGGGGCGGAGCACGCCGTACCGCGGGCATACAGTCCGCAAGCAAGAACGAGGTCCGCCTTCGTAGACGGTGTCCTACCGACAGGTTGCCGTGCCAGGGGCAGGAAATTCACAGCTGTACGAGCGTCCGCCACTGACCGGGCGAAACTGGGCGGGCGCTCCCCCCTTGAAGTACAACGTACAGCTCTCGTTGGGTACGTCCTGAACACGCGCACTCTGCCCGCTGAAGGCACCGCGATTACGGAAGCCGCTGCCATCGCACTTGATTTCGACGCCGGTAAACCGCTGGCCTTCGGGGACCATAATCGTGACAGTACCCGTAGAGGATGCTCGGGCGGGACGCGGCGACGGAGCCGATGCAGGACCTGTGCCAGGCTGCGGACGCGGACGGGCAGGCGCGACGTAAGGCTGTGAGGGCATCGGTGGCGGCGGCGTCGCGGTGTCTCCCCCACCCGCGGGACGCGGCGATGGCTCGGTAGTCACTGGTGTCTCGGCAGAGGACCCATCATCATTGTTCTTCGCGTTCAGGCCCAACACGACGGCTAAGACGACGATCACAGCGACGGAGCACACCATGCCAAACAATACAAAAAGAATCAGGTAAATGCGCATGCTGCGCGAACGGTTCTCCGAGTCTCCAGGAGGCGGACTCCCGCCATTGCCGACCTGAAACGGACTCATGCTCTGGGCACCGGGCTTCGGCCCCGATGCAACAGGACCACTGATTCCACCTTGCATGGCCATCGGAGCCGCCACTGGGCCGGAGGCGAATCCACCCGAGGACTGGCCGGGTGGAAGTGCACCGGGACCGGAAATCGGCGCAATCGATGCGGAAGGCGCTTGTGGAAGTGACCGACCACCGACCGCGCCCCCCACTCCAGGTGGCGGAGACACCGCCTTTTGGGCTCCTGGAATCGCGAAGAACTGGGTTGCAGACTTGTTGGTTGGCTCGTTGCCCTTGTCGGACCCAAGCGGAACCATCGGTAGCATTCCAGTGGCATCCGGTGTCTTCACAGACCCGCTCTTGAACCGTCCGGAGGAAGGCGCAGGACTAGCCTCTGGCGTGCCCGGCGGACGGTAGCCACTCGGACGGCTGGGTGGAGCCGCAGAGGGTGGACGACCACTTGCCGGCGGGCGGGCACCAGACGGGGGACGACCACTCGACGAGCGCGGACCCGGCGGTCCACCTGGACGCGCACCACCAGGACGTGGGGGCCCACCGCGCGAGGGACGCGGCGGAGCACCAGGACGGGGCGGCTTCTTGTCGTTGGACATCGGATCTACTCGTCGGGGTTTGTCAGGACGCGCTCGCGCGTCCAAAGGTTCAAGCGGTTCAAGCGGTTGCAGTGCGGTGAAATAGTAATCGCAGAATTCGCGCAAGTATGCGCCATGTTCCTTGAACAAGTAACGGCGTAGGTCGAGCAACAGCTCATGACCGTTGTCGTAGCGCAGGCGTCGGTCTTCGCGTAGACAGCGTCCAACTACCCGGCCCATCTTGCCAAGCTTCGTGTCTAAACGCTGGATTTGCTCGTCCAAGCGAGCTTCGTCGATGCAGTCCATCAAGTGGTCAACACCAGACTCCGTGGCGCGCGTGACCTCGTAGGCAGGCTCGCCCATCAACAGCTCGTACAGAATGAGTCCAGTGGCAAACAAGTCGGTGCGGTGGTCAACGCCTTCGCCCCGTGCTTGCTCTGGCGCCATGTACAAGACGGTTCCTTTGGCGCCGCCTTCACCAATGCGTCCGCGGTGGGCGCGGGCGAGACCAAAGTCGAGAATTTTCACCTCACCTTTGGCTGTGAGCATGATGTTCTCAGGCTTGAGGTCGCGGTGAACAAGCTGGAGCGGCTCGCCGTTGCGTCCTGGCGTGGCCCAAGCTTGGTACAGACAATCAGCGACCTCGCAGCCCACCTCAATCGCAGCTTCGGTCAGCACCGAGGTGTGGGTGCGTTCGCCAACATCCAGCACGTCGCGAAGAGTGACCCCGTGTACCGCCTCCATGACGATGGCATGCTCGGAATCGAGGAACTCAAACACCTTGCACATGGAGCGATGATGCACCTGTGCAAGCAGTTCAAACTCCTGCAGGAGGGTGTCGCGCGCCTCGGCATTTGCCGGGTCTCGCAACTGTTTGATTGCAACGAGACGCTTCTTTCCACCCGACTTACCAGGGACTACACCGCGTGCCAGGTACACCGTGCCGTAGTGGCCCTCTCCCAACTCCTTGAGCACCTCATACTGCCCGATTCGCTCCGGAAGCTGTCCAGTCATCAGGATGACTTCTTTTTCTTACGGCCGCGCGCACGACGCGTCACTGCACGCCGACCATTGAAGCTTGCGGCACCGAAGAAATGTAGAAGTATAAGCCCACTAAAGATGGGTAGCACCAGCGCAATGGCAGCGCGCATCCCCGGCGGACGAGTCCGCGTCGAACCGGGCTCACGGACCGGCGTTGGCCCATCGATCCACCCGCTTGGGTAAATGGGCACGGAGACACCCGCAGATGCGAAGCTGCGTAGCTTCATGCCCGACTCAAACGAGCGACGGTGGTAGTACGGGTCTACCGAATACTGTAAGTCGTACCAAGAATGCCGGATAGCAGCAGCATCCAAGAAGACCTGCGCTAGGCCCCGGTCGTTGCGGGCGACATAGCTCTCGCCTTTTCCGTACTCAGCAATCCACTCCAGTGACGCGTTGTCAATGCCCACCTCCTCGAGGTTGCCATCGATTCGAACGCCTCCGTACTCACCACACAACGCCTCGACGGTGGGCTGCATGGCGCGGTAGTCGTTGATGTCCCACTGCGGCCAAACCGCTCGACCCAGGCCCACGGTATACACTCGTGGACGCTTGTGCAGAGGCAACGTCTGGGCGTCTCCCAATGCTGTAAGCAGGTCCTGTAGACGAGTGACGTTGTCGCCGCATTGGT